>JBFFEL010000233.1:0-1540 GCA_041558875.1 Anaerolineales bacterium | reverse complement strand
GGCTGATCAGTGCGCCGATCTGCATCCGGCGGATCATGGGGAAGACGCCATCCATCTCCATACATTTGCGCTACTTGGTCCAGACCAGCCATAATCTCTGGTCCCACCTGGTCCGCCACTGATTGTCCATCATCCAGAACGTAGGCATCAAGATAAACCAGATGACCAATTCTTTCGATAGCTTTTTCAGCAACACCAGTAATAACCGGACCGCTGATGCTGTAGCCAAGCAAGATCACATTCTGGAGATCCTCATACTTCAACACCATCAGGATATCCTGAATATATGTGTGTAAGTCGATATCGGGGTGCACCAAGTGAACACGCTCGCCAAGACCCGTGAAGGTGGGCGTGTAGACCTCATGACCATTTGCCCTCAACAAAGATGCTATTTCAGACCACTGCCAACCGCCTGCCCAGCCACCATGACACAATACAAATGTTGCCATCATCCACACTCCTTTATGACATAGGTTAATATAACAAATTCATTTCTTTTTTAGTTATTGATCTACCACTTGTCGGTAAATATTCATTATGTTGTATAGCATCTGTTGAATGGTATAGTCAGCTGTCGCCTATATTTCCCAATTCGACTCTCTTCTTGACACCCTTCAGAATCTCCCTTTGGTGAGCTCCGTCTACCACAGTCAGTAAGGGTTTCAGGAGCATAAAACCAGCTTTTGGGGAAGCCTCTGCCTGCCACCAGCTGATCAGTCGAGAAAGGTTTTCCTCGATCTCATGGATAATAAAGGCCCAGCAGAAAGCGCCCTTAGGCGCCAGCTTCGTTTTATACAAGAATTGGGGTGCCATGTAGTTGAAATGTGAGGTCGCATAGAGCAGCAAAAGATGGTTCGCCTCAATATCTACGACTTCGTAATATGCAGATCCGGGTGGTCCGTCAGGGATTATATCGCCCTTTGCGATATTCTGATATTCCTGCAGAATCTGGTTTGCCGCTGGCTTATATGTCCCGCGCGCCTCTTCGGGCACAACTCTCGGCCAGAAGTGTTCCTGCTCGAACTTATCCCACCAGGTATCGATATACCAGCCGCCGCGGTGGTACCCGACTTGTTGAATCCAGGGCCAGATGTCCTCCGGTTCGGCTTTAATTTCGATCTGGTAGTAGAGGTCCAGCATTGGATCTTTGATCAGGTCCTTGCCAGGAAAATCCATCATGTACAATTCTGCCCTTTGCCATCTGCATCAGCGAAACTTCACGATGCCGTGGGTGAGCTGCAAGTGATCCACTGCCGATCGTGTTGAGCAAGCCCTCTACTCGAGTGTAAATTCTGCCTGAGCATAGATTTTTCCATTGATCTGGATTTCCAGCAAGTGCTTACCTGAGTAATACTTGCGTGTACTGATCGGCCGGAAAGAGTGTCTTTTGGTAAGCCGCAATGATCCCGGGCCTTTCAGCACCTTTTTAGCCAGTTTGAAGACCTTGGGGGCCAACTTGCCATTCGCTTTCATATGATGGACCACGTAATCAACCATCAGGTTTTGTGGTTCGTCAGAATTCGATTGAACCCTGAATTTG
>JBFFEL010000232.1:0-1603 GCA_041558875.1 Anaerolineales bacterium | reverse complement strand
TCATTTTAACCATACAGGGGATTTGTGAACCGCAAGGGCAACTAAGCAATGATTTACGCTTAACGGGAAAATTGACGCACGACGGAAGCCCAATCCAAAACCACCCCATCAGGCTGAGTTTACCAAGTGGGGGCGAAGTATCGCTGAACACTGATCAAGAGGGTGTATTTTCATATCTGTTTGAGGATTCACGCCGGTTCATGAACCAGATAGTCACCGCAGAGGCGACGGTAGATGGGAATCATTCTTCCGCACAACATGAGATCACCCCAAAAAATTTTATATTGTGTGAAATACCGGCAGGTCTCGAACTAACGGGGGTATGTGAGAAGAGTGCAGGACAGAGCGTAAGCCATGATTTACGCTTGAAAGGAACTCTTGAATCTGGTGGGGTTCCTATACCGAACCATCCCATCACCCTTGATTTACCCGATCCTAACGAAGACAAAACGCTGAACACGGATCAAAAGGGCGAATTTTCATATCTATTTGAGGGTGCAGACAAATACCTTGGCTCGAAAGTCACGGCAAGCACATTTCTAGGTGAGTTCAGCATAACCGACTTTTACGAAATTAGATCCTCAGATTTCGATAAGTGCCGGAGATCCTACGAGTGCCACAACGTCTTTCTGACCACTTTCCACGGGCAGCCGATCGAGATCGGCAGCCAGATCCCCGGCTGGGGGCTCGTGGATACACATATTGTCTGCATAGGTAGAGGCCAGGGGAAAAGCTGCCGCCTGGTGATCAAGGGTCAGCCGGGATACGTGGTCAAGAGTAAGACCCTGGAAATGGATGTGAAGCGCCTCGAACCGTACGTCAAATACCAGGCCCAGATCAAGGGCTATGATGGCGCCTGGACCAACAAGGGCTGTGAGTTCTCCTTCATCACCGGCGGGCGAGTGGCCTCCGTCTCCACCCATCTTGCTGACCAGGTTGATTCGCTCGGTTGGGTGTACCTCGGGCAGGTGCGCAACGCCATCAAACCTCTCGGCGTCTGTTCCGGCTGGAGAGAAGGCTGTCTCTTCGCCGACAACATCATCAGCTTCCACTTCGATGACATCTACGGCAACCCGCTGCCAGGCAGCGAGCTGGCGGGGATGTAGCCCGGGGACCGCATCTCGATCTTCCGCGATCACCAGCTATACACCTATGAATTCACTGGGTCAAAGAGAGTCCGGCAGTCCGCAGAAGGGAATCAGGCCGTCCTTGAGGCGGCTGAGCAGCACGACCTGGTCTTAACCACCTGTTCCGGCTATCGGTTGATCGACGCAGGCCAGTTCAGTCATACCAGGTACGCTACATTTAAGCTGCTGCCCCGTGTTGAGTCGCAGCATCAATGGCAGTGAATTTGTACGTTAATAAAGCGCTAGAACCATTTACCCTCCCGCAGCTGCAGCTGTGGGAGGGCTACTTAAATGGTCTTCTCGCTAAATCAATATAAATTCAACCCCCACCTTTTTATCAATTTACACCTATTTACCGAGAGCACCACTTAAAGATTTGGCTGCCGGAGTTTGATTAGCCGCAAACCCATCCCCAGCAAATAACAATTCTGCCAGGCGGGACTTTTTTCCCATTGCTGTTCCCCATAATTCTTAGG
>JBFFEL010000231.1:0-1742 GCA_041558875.1 Anaerolineales bacterium | reverse complement strand
GGCAGAACTCGTCAACCGCCCGCGCCTGATCAAACGGTTGAGCGAGGGGTTAAACTGCAAACTGACCCTGGTCTCTGCGCCTGCTGGCTATGGCAAGACTACGCTGATCAGCGAATGGTTGGAACAATTACCTTTGGAAAATCCAATTGAAGTCCAAAATAAATTCAGAATTTCCTGGCTCTCGCTGGATGAAGGCGATAATGATTTAGTGCGTTTCCTGGCTTATTTCATCGCTGCACTTAATGTTACCCGGGCAGTTGAAGAAACTATTGGAGCAGACGCGCTGGGCATGCTGGGTTCACCTCAACCGCCACCCGCCGAGGCTGTTCTGACCACCTTGATAAACGAGATCGCCACCACCCCGGATAAAATCATTCTTATTCTCGATGACTACCATTTGATTGATACTCAGTTAATTCACGATGCCCTAAGCTTCTTGACTCAAAACCTGCCCCCGCAAATGCACCTGGTCATCGCAACCCGTGAGGATCCCAGCTTTCCCTTAAGCCGTCTGCGTTCTCAGGAACAATTAACAGAATTGCGCGCAGGCGACTTGCGCTTTACTTTCTCCGAAGCTGTTGAATTCCTAAACCAGGTGATGGTGCTGAATCTTTCAGATGAAGAGGTTACCGCGCTGGAAACCCGCACTGAAGGGTGGATTGCCGGGCTGCAGCTGGCTGCAATTTCGATAAAGGGACGCGACAATGCCGCCAACTTCATCAAATCCTTCACCGGCAGCCACCGCCTGGTTTTGGATTACCTGGTCGAAGAAGTGCTGGATCAGCAGCCTGAAAGTGTGCAAGATTTCTTGCTTAAGACAGCCATCCTCGACCGCCTGACCGGCTCTCTTTGTGAAGCGCTAACCAGTCAAGAAAATGGTCAGGCGACATTAGAGTTTCTGGAACACGCCAATCTATTCATCATCCCCCTTGATGAGGAACGACGTTGGTATCGCTATCACCATCTTTTCGCCGATTTGTTACGCAGCCGTCTACGCCAAACCCATTTGGAACAAATTCCAACATTACACAACCAGGCTAGTAAATGGATGGAGCAGCACGGGTTCATCGATGAGGCTATTGAGTATGCCCTGCCGGCTGAGGACTATGAAAAGGCAGCCTCCCTGATCGAGGATCGAGCCGATGCTATCTGGGCAAGTGGCGAGCATCATAAAATGTGGCGCTGGCTTGACATTTTGCCACCCGAATTCGTCACCTCAAGACCAGAACTATTGATCCTGCGCGCGGCGCATTTCTTCACCAGGGGTCAGCCAGATGCTGCAGAAGGATCTCTTAATACTGCCGAACAAGCGCTCTCCCCCGGTAAGGATCTCAGCACTGTAACTGCCTCCATTAAAAGCGACCAATTACCAGAGTTTGAAAGAATGGCTTTGCTCGGACGGATTTCAGCCATGCGGGCTTTAATCGATTCTTACCAGGGGGATGCACAAAGCATCATCCCGCACGCTCGCCAGGCACTTGATTTATTACCCACAGACGACATTTGGTGCAGTCCCGCTGCAATTACTCTGGCAGACGCACAAGGTTACATTGGTGAGATGGAGGCTGCACACCAGGCTCATTTGGAAGCAATTGAGATCTGCGAAAGAACAGGTAATACCTTCCTGGTCATATACTCTCATGTCAATCTCGCCATCACCCTGAGGCAGCAAGGCAGATTGGAACAGGCTCTGGAGATCTGCCAGCAGCAGATGCAGCTGGCCGCGGAAAAAGGGATGAGGC
>JBFFEL010000230.1:0-1756 GCA_041558875.1 Anaerolineales bacterium | reverse complement strand
GGCGATGATGTCGGTCTTGAGCTTCTCCAGTTCAGCCTTGATTTGCTCGGGGATGATAGTCTCTAATTCGTAAAATGGTGCCAGATCGATTTCGCTTGTCTCCAGGGTGCCCAGGTGGTTGCCGCCTTCGAAATTACCCTGCGTGAGAGAATCGACCGCTTGAATCACGCTAAAATCTTGACGTCTCTCGACACTGGTCAGGATGTAATCAGAGAACTCAGGAAAGATTTTCGTGTAATCCACGTCAGAGCCAATCAGGTAAGCCTCCCCATGCTCAGCTACGGCGGTTATGGCGCCCAAACCGGTAACATTCCAGGCCACAGGGAAAATAACATCTGCGCCTTGCACGAGCAGCTCCTGCGTGGTTTGATAGCCTCCGGGAGTGTTAAACATACTTACAAAGAGACCTTCTCTGGCCGCCGAATCCCAGCCTAAAAGCTGGACCTGGGTACCATGTACCTGGTTGTAATAGTGCATTCCTGCCTCAAATCCATCCAAGAAATCTGTTACTGAGAAAAAGTCCCCCTCCCCAAAGGTACCGATCACCCCACTCTTGGTCATGGCCGCAGCCAGGTAGCCGGCTAAAAAGCCACCCTGGTCGGAGGTATACCTCACGGTGCGCACATTCCCACGTGGTTGATCAAGATACTGGTCAAGCATCAGAAAACGTTGCTCGGGGTATTGGATAGCATTGGAATCGACTACTGCCTTCATCTCCCACCCGACGGAGATGATCAAATTACAATTCGAATCCAAAGCCCTGCTGAATTCTCTTGCTGGCGGCTCATATACTTCAGGAATGAAGACCAGCCAATCCCAATCGTACAGTTCGGCTGTTTCTAAAACCCCGAGATAAGCTTGATAATCAAACCCGAGCTCGATAACTCCAGCTGCACCTGCGAAGAGGCAGGTCCTATTGATTTCTTCGGATTCAAGCCCTGGTGTTGGGTTAATGCCTGGGGGGATAGGGTTTTCACAGCGCTCACCCGGTAAGACACGCTGGCATTCCTGGATTGTGAAATCGCGCGAAAGGCGTCTCTTCGCCAGATCAACCAGATCATCAATCCCAAGCAAGAAGACTCGCACTGCATCGTCTCCGCTGGTGGCGAGCATCTTCCCATCCGGGCTGAAGACGACATCTACCAGGCCTACACCGCTCTCAGGTCTCAGCAGAAGCTGCTCTTCGCCGCTCGTAGCATCCCACAGGCGGGCGCTGCCATCCTGGCTGGCAGTGGCGATCCACCTGCCATCTGGGCTGTAGCTCACTGCGGAGACTGGGGCTGAATGGCCTCGCAGGGTGAGCTGCAGTTTTTGATCCTCAACCTGGTAGATGCTTGCTGTACCATCATCGCTAGCCAGCGCCAGGTCTTGCCCATCCGGGCTGAAGTCTATGTCGGTAATCCAACCCTCGGAGGCGCTGATGGTTGGTAACTTTTCTCCCGTATGAGTGTTCCACATTTCAACCATTCCAGTGCGTGTGGTGGCGGCCAGCAGGACACCGTTCGGGCTAAAGGCGAGCCCGTCGACATCCCCTAGAGTCGGATACCCGGATATCCCCTCCAGTGTGGTCCCATCTAAGAGATAGAAGGAAGTATATTCGCCTCCAATTGCCAGCTGCGAACCCGTCGGACTGTAGACGACATCGTAAATCGCATTTATATTTTGTACTTCTTTGGCGCTGATTAATCGGCCGCTGTCGACATCCCAAACTTTGAGACTGGCGTTCCCATCGCCAGAAGCCAGCTGCGAACCATCC
>JBFFEL010000229.1:0-1811 GCA_041558875.1 Anaerolineales bacterium | reverse complement strand
TCAGCCTGCTGGCAGCACAGGCGCAAGCCGTGATCACCACCCCCATGATGAACGAAATGACAGCCGTTGGAGGCGTGCTGCTAGTGGGCCTGGCGATCAGCAGCCTGTTGGAGATCAAACCAATCCGGGTGGGAAACTTTCTCCCCGCCCTGGTGCTGGCACCCCTGATTGTCGCCGTTCTGGCAGGATTGGGAATCACCTGATCTCCTCAACGCGCCCACCAGAATCCCAAGCCAGGTGAATTTATGCTCCCTTGCCTTTCTTCTGTAAAGATACAACACTCCATACCGCGCCTACCAGAATCCCCCCAAACACCCCTACCATAGGCCACTGTCCCAGTTGGGCAAAATAGCCAGGGCTGACGATCTCGCTGTAAATCACCATTCCCAGGGCTACCAGCAGCAGGGTTCTACCCCACCCACACGATCGAAGGGTGGCAATCCCACCAATGATCAACATTAAAGCTGTGGAAAACTCACCTGCGAGGTGAAAGGCGATGCGCCAAGGCTCGGTGTGGAACTCAGGAACACCACCGGACACGATCGAGACTGACCACTGGACGATCATGCCGATCCCCACTACTATTCCATACCCGGCTGGAAATTTCATGGTGCCACTCCTTTAAGATACACGATAGGAAGTGCTTGGGCAGGCCTGCCGCAGCGGACAGGCGGCTGTGTAGAGTCTGTACGAGGATACAGGCGAGATCAGGGTGCTGCATCCTGCAAAGCGGCTTCTATGGCGGCCTCCAACTCCCCCGTGGTCCAATCCCCCCGGAATAATTCACCATTGATGGTAAAACTAGGCGTCTCCAGGATATCTGCCTGGAAAGCCGCGATCTGGTCAGCCTGTATCTCCTCGATGAAGGTATCCTGGTCCAGGCAGGCCTGGAACTGGACCTGGTCAAGCGCCAGAGATTCAGCCAAAACAACCAAGGCGGAGTCGATTTTCTGGTTGATATTCGCAAATAAAGCGGATTGATTGGCATATAGGAGGTCGTGGTAATCCCAGAAACGGTCCTGCTCGCCTGCGCAATAAGCCGCTTCGGCTGCTGGCACCGAATTGGGGTGACCAAGCATACTGCCAACGCTGTTATACACAAAGTAGACCTGCCCATTGGCGACGAACTGCTCGGTGATCTGCTCTGCTCGAGTAAAAGCGAAAGATCGGCAATGCGAGCAGCCAAAATCAGAATATTCCTGGACGATGACTGGCGCATCCGGATTCCCCATTGCATTACCATGGGCCTGCGGGTGCATCATTAAGGGAGGCTGGATAAACTCATTCGGGGATGAAAAACGTTGCCTAAAAAAAGGAGTCATCACCAGAGCTAATAGGATCAACACGACTCCAGTGATGACAACTAATAAATTCACACGTTGTTGCTGCCGGCGGTCCGGTTGGCGTTGGATTTGGCGACCCGGCATCGACATGCTCCTATCTTGATGACTTTCGTGAGATCAGGACAAGTTATCCTTATAGATTTTCCCGTTCACCATAACCAGCTCGGGTTGTGTGCGGTAGTCAAAAGGATGCCCGTTGAAGATCACAATATCCGCATCTTTACCAGCTTCCAGGCTGCCTACACGGTCCTGTACCCCAATGATCTCGGCGGCGTTAATGGTGATGGCTTTAAGCGCCTCTTCCTCGGGTAGACCTTCCCGCACTGCCAAAGCGGCGTTTATGGCCAGGTACTTGACTGCTGAAGCCTCGTCGGTCTGAATAGCCAATTTAACACCAGCTTTATGTAGGATACCCGGATTCTCAGGGGTCATTTCCCGTAGTTCGAACTTGGTCCGGGAGAACAGGAT
>JBFFEL010000228.1:0-1866 GCA_041558875.1 Anaerolineales bacterium | reverse complement strand
TATCTCAGATGGTGATCCACCGCAAGAACGCACAGGCATTCAGCAGGGCCCTCATTTATCACCAACCCAACCTCCCCCACATAAAACCCAACCCTAAAACCTGCCATTTGGCAGGTCTTGGTGGAAGAAAACAGGCGTTTTGTAAGGATTTTTAATCCAAAAACGTCTATCGAATGAGCGCGGCAGGGCTCGAACCTGCAACCAATGGCTTAAAAGGCCACTGCTCTACCATTGAGCTACGCGCCCGGTTAAGCCGCATTCTATCATGCCCGAGGGGCAGCGTCAACGAAAAAACAGCTGCTCAATCGCAAGCAGCTGTCAACTCTTGTTCGGAGTATTGAATTTTTATAACTTTCGTCTATCACATCACCTCTGGGCACTTCAAAACCAAAGTGTTTGACGGTCAATCCATGCTTCAGTTCATGAATGAGAACTGGAAGCAGAGGTGCAACCTAGAGTATTGCCAAGCAGGCGAGGATATTGTCTCCAAGAAAGGTAAAGTTTGGGCCTCTAACGATCCGGTAGCCCCACGACCTTTTATTCATTGACTGATTGAGCTGGCTCCAGACCAGGAAAGGCGAGTCGGTGAGCGTAGACGTCCGTTTAGCTGCTGTGCCGGGCGTACTAGGGTGACATGGGAAAACTCCCCGGTGGTCATGAATGCTTTACGTCAAGAGTCATTTAACGCCCCCGCTCATAAAGGATACTCTGCATACCCGCGGGATCAATTATGAACCAGTGTGTTCCATCAACGTCAATCAAATTTCGGTCTCGCAACACAGACACTGCTTTATTAACACTCTCGCGCGTCGCTCCAACCATGCTAGCCAGCTCAACCTGGTTGAGTGGGATGGAGATTTCGATTCCTCTTTGGCTTGTTTGACCCCAGCGTTCGGCCAAGTTGAGTAGATCGTATGTCAGGCGACCCAATACATCTTGGAAGGTCATCACCTCAAGCCGAAGGGCTGTGGCTCGCACTCGTTTAACCAGGATCTGGATCATGGCCTGATTCACCGAAGGAAATTTATCCATGAATAGTTGAAGGTCCGATTGGGATAGCAACCAGACCACAGTTGGAGCCAGGGTGATGGCCGTAGCTGATGTTGGTTGATTATCCAGGATAGACAACTCGCCGAATATTTCTCCAGCTCCAATGATATTGAGGGTTAATTCCTGACCGGTGTGGCCAATACTGATCACCCGCACGCTGCCTGATTCGATCATGTAGAGCATCGTGCCCGGCATATCCTGGTGAAACAGATTCTCTCCCGGGGCGAATTCCCGTCGATGAACCCGTTCTGCAACCTGTTCGATCTGCTCTTGATCGAGTCCCGCGAACAATGGTAGGCTGCACAAAAAATCCTCTGCTCCTGTAGGCGCGCCAGGGATGTGGGAATATAAGCTCATGACCCAGCTCCAGTGTGGTTGTAGGGGTGGTAGGAGATACGATCACCGCTGTAAGCAGGAATTCGCTTTCGAGACCACCAATCTCAAACTCGGCCGATTATTCAGGGCTTAACTAAATTGAATGCACTTGTAATGGAATCCCGGAGGTGATCAACTAAACGATCTATTCAACCGGAATGAATTTGTTGTTGCGTATGAAGACGCATGCCTCCCAACATCCTGACTCAATTTCGGCGCCATCAAAAAAAATCCAGTTCGGGGATGGCGATCTCATCCAATTGTAACCCATCCCGATAGGTCCGCAAATCAGGATAAAGCAGCAAGCAGTTCAGTTTCAGGCAGATTCGCCAATATTTATGATAGTCGCGAACGCACCGCAACCATTGTGACATCATCTTCTTGTGGGGTTTTGTTTTGAAACTTCTGGAGCGTTACCCACAGGCGGTCGCAAGCTTCTTG
>JBFFEL010000227.1:0-1886 GCA_041558875.1 Anaerolineales bacterium | reverse complement strand
TTTTTGACTTGGCTGATCGTCTGGTTTTCCCACAAGCACTTCGATTACAGTCTCAAGATGTTCAATTCCTACTCCAAGCCAGCCACCAACTTCATAAAAACGACCCAGGCTCCGTAAAGCTTGTCCAATTAATCCGAAATTCCCGCATTTGATCGCCCAAGACCATGCCGCCCTTATGTTGTCGATCTCATTAGTCAGTTCCCGCATCGCCTCTTGCTGGGAAGCGCTCTTCAGTGCTTTCTCGCGATCACGGATGAGCTCCAAATAGTAAACACTGTGCCGGTCTCGGACCGCCTCCCTTTGTGGATCTTCACCGAGACAAGATACAGCGTACTGCCGGATTACTTCGTGCATATCAAATCGTCCATTCTCATTTCGCCGCACAAGCGATTTGGATCCCAGAGCCAGAAGCGATGGCAATGTTGCACCGGCGATCTGCTCTCCAGCCTGGCGTTCAAAACCCCCTTGGAACGCAGCCAGGCGGCAAAGAATCACGCGTTCATCCTCAGAGAGCAGGTTCCATGAATGGTCGAAAGCCGCTCGCAGACTGCGTTGCCGCTCAGGAAGGTCGCGCAATGAGACAGCCAGAAAATCCAAACTGCGTTCAACTTCTTGGGCGATCTCACTGCAGCTCAACACTGGTACCCAAACCGCGGCTAATTCAATACCCAAAGGCGTACCATCCACCATCTGGCAAATACGTACCACCGGGTAGCGATCTTCGGGGGAGAGGTTAAATCCCGCCTGAACCCTCCGGGCGCTCTGCACGAATAATTTCACCGCGCTGAATTCTTCTGCCCGGTCGACTTTGTCGAGGGGTGGCACTGGTAAACCATCAATTTCGTACACCCATTCACTCTGTAAGAACAGCTTTTCCCGGGAAGTGACCAATAGTTTGACCTCAGGAGACTGGGCCAGAATCTCTGCCAGCAAGTCAATACCTTCCAGCAAGTGTTCGATGTTGTCCAGGACGAGCAGGGCATGTTTCCCTCGCAGATAATTCAGCAGCTGGATGCGGGGCTTGCTATGACCCTGAAATGCGTACCCGAGGGCGTCAGCGATAGCCGGTTCGAGGTAGGTATGCATCTTGAGGGGTGCGAGTGGAACAAAATAAATTCCATCGGAGAAGAGATCTTGATGTCGAGAGGCGACCTCAATCGCCAGACGGGTCTTACCAATTCCGCCAGGACCGATGATAGTGAGCATACGGCATTGGGGGTCATCCAGCAGCTGTCCCATGGCCATTAATTCCTGCTCGCGACCAACCAGCGGAGGTAGACCTTCGGGTATGTTTGAGGTTTTTGGAATAGGCTCTGGTTTGCCAGGGGAACCAGTTGTGGGGTCAAGAACAGGTGAGGGCAGCCGCCTCAAGGGTAGCTCACCGCGGGCAACTTTGACGAAAGTCGTCCTATCTTCAGGTGGAATTTTTAGCGAATTGGCTAGTAATCCAGCCAGCTGCTTTGAAGGGCGTCGATCCCCTGATTCGATTTTACGCAGGGCATGCACTGAACAACCTGCCCTTTGAGCAAGTTCAGCCTGGGTTAAATCGAGTGTCTTACGACGGATTTTTAACCATTCGCCAAAGACAACAGGTTGGTTAGTGCTTTCCATCACAATAAGTCAATAGTTATCTTATTTATCCACGATTGTAGCATATCTTGGGTCAGTTATTGGGTGACTGACTGACCCCTCATTAACCCGCATTGGCTGTTTAATAAATGCAACCAAATCGTCGACTGGATTAGCGTTAAACCAACACTTGTCCAGAATTTATCAAGAAGGAGTTCTTATCATGACCCGATTTCTAGCTTATGCCAGCCTTGCCGCAACTGTCTTCTTTGTTCTGGCGCTTATCAGCCTGCATTTCTTATCGCCTGAATATGACC
>JBFFEL010000226.1:0-1912 GCA_041558875.1 Anaerolineales bacterium | reverse complement strand
GGTGATCACGGGCGATTATGGCGCGCGCCATGTTGAAAATATCCGCGCACATGGTCCTGAAGATTGGCAGATCGAATCTTGGCATGCACCCACCGCTCTGCCGCTGATCATCGATTACCCGGAGGATTACCTGCCCGAGACTTTGCCGGATGCCGATCTGGTCCTGGCCCTGGCGGAGCACAAGGGCGTGGCCGAACTGCTGCCCGAGATCGCCCAGCTGACCGGCGCCAGGGCGGTGATCGCTCCCGTGGATAACGAGGCCTGGTTACCGCGCGGCCTGGCCCGCCAGCTGCGCGGCTGGCTGGAGCGGCAGGAGGTGGCCTGTGTCACCCCCAAGCCGTTTTGCTCCTTGACGCAGACGCATTACGACGTCACCCGCCGTGAGAAGATCGCCTACCAGGATGCGCTGATCGCCGAGTTCGCCCGCCACTTTGGACGCCCTTCATTCGACATCCAGGTCGACGCGGATACGCGCCTGATCACCTCTACGGTAGTCAAGCGGGACGCGGCCTGCGGCTGCGCTCGCTATGCGGCCGAACGCCTGGTGGGCGTCTCCGCCGACGAGGCCGAGCAGGAGGGGGGCATGCTGCACCACCATTACCCCTGCCTGGCCAGCATGGGCATCGATGTTGACTTCAGCGATACCCTGATGCACGTCTCCGGCAACATCATGCGCGATGAGATCGGGGGGCAGGTCAAGCCTTACAAGCGGGTAAATTACATCGCCCCCGGCACGCGCAGCGAAATACCCAAGGAAAGAGGCTCTGATGCACAAGAATAATTCCTTCGACTTGAAAGTTTGATTTTTCTTGAGCCAAATCCTGCCCAAATTGTCATTCCGACGAGCGGAGCGAGGAGGAATCCCTACAGCTGTTGTGTTTTCAAAATTTCAGTTGACTTTTTGCGCGCGTAAAGGGGATTCCTCGCTAGCGCTCGGAATGACACTTCGTACTGATTCTAGTTTTGCTGCTGCTTTCCCACAATTTCACCATTTCCATGGAGATTCCGTGCTTTTGTTTATTTGTCATTCCGACGAGTGAAACGAGGAGGAATCCCTGCAGCTTTCGCTAACCAATCAGATAAATCGTGGATACAATATAAGTATATCGATGCCCCCCCAGGTTCTCTTGTGAAGAAGTATTATATCTACATCATGACCAGTATGTCGGGTACCCTCTATACAGGTATCATCAGCGATCTTGAGAAACGGGTATACCAGCATAAACAAAAATTGGCAGATGGTTTCACAAAGAGATACAATGTCGACCGTCTCGTTTATTATGAAGAGACCACAGATATAGAAGTCGCACTAGAAAGAGAAAAAGAAATAAAGGGCTGGCGGAGGAGCAAGAAGATCAGTCTCATCGAATCGATCAACCCAACCTGGAAGGACCTCGCTGAAGACTGGTTCGATGAATAGGTACTTAGAAGATAACTCGCACACTAACCCAATTTCCAATAAGGAATCCTGTTTGCTAGTGTGTTATCCAATTTTCAAGTGTCTTTTTGCGGGCGTAAAGGGGATTCCTCGCCCCTTTGGGGCTTGCCCAGCACAAAACGCTGGAGTAAACGAATGACATTTTTCGAATAGTTTCTTTCGTCGGTCAAATTCTAGTCTCGCTGCTGCTCTTCCCGCAATCTCACTAGCTCCATAGTAATTCCGTGACTATTATGTGTCATTCCGACGAACGAAGTGAGGAGGAATCCCTTAAGCTGGTATGTTACTCAATACTCAGATATTTTTTGCGGGCGTTTAGGGGATTCCTCGCTGGCGCTCGGAATGACACTTCATTCTGGTCCTAGATTTGCTTGTTGCTCTTCCCACAACCTCACCAGCTCCCGGTTATAGGGCACGTTTTCTAGGAAAGAGCGCCGGCGATTCTCATCCTTGATCTTGTTTGCAATTTCCTGC
>JBFFEL010000225.1:0-1951 GCA_041558875.1 Anaerolineales bacterium | reverse complement strand
GGGGGAGGGATTAACCAACCAGCAAAGTGCGCAAAGATTATCCATCAGCCAATCGACATTGAAGTACCACATTACGAATATTTATCGTAAATTGGGAGTACAAACCCGTTCGGAAGCGCTGGTCTTGGCAGCTAAAAACAACTTGATCTAGGTTCAAGGGAATTATGAATAAAATGCCTGTCCAAACAGACGGGTGTTTTATTTCTAAAGAGACAGGTGACAAGCCTTCCAAATATTTGTAGAATGTTCATTAAGCAAGTTCGTTTTCGTTCAACGCCATTTAAGATTGGAGGAAAAAATGTTCAAAAAGAGGTCGATCATAATTCTGATGTGTTTTGTGGTAATTCTGACAGTGACTGGATGCAATGCCATCCTCATTGGGTCAGGAGGTGTAATCACTGAGACGGTACAGGTCGCCAATTTCGATCGCATATCACTGGAAGGAGCAGGCGAAGTGCGCGTAACCCAGAACGGGAACGAGTCCCTGATGGTTGAAACGTATGCTAATGTCATGGATCTTGTCATGGCAGAAGTTGAAGATGGTACGCTCAAGCTTGGGTTAGAGGAGACAGATAAGATGATCTTAACCCGCCGACTTATCTTCCATGTGGGCGTTGACGATCTAACCAGCCTGGCTGTAGCCGGTTCTGGGGGTATAGAGACAGATTCAATTCAAACCAACAATCTGGACGCGGCGGTTGCCGGTTCTGGAAGGATCAGGATTTCGAATCTGACAGCTGACGGGGTGAAAGCCAGTATTGGCGGTTCTGGGAGAATCGAACTGGCTGGTGGTGAGGCGGCTGAACAAGAGGTCTCGATCGGCGGCTCCGGCAAATATCTGGCTGGGGAGGTGTGCAGCGCTTCAGTTGCAGTGAGCATCAGCGGTTCAGGTGATGCGACTGTCTGTGCGACCGAAAGCCTGGAGGCGGACATCAGCGGCAGCGGTTCGGTCAATTACCACGGCCAGCCAACAGTCAATCTCTCTAGCAGTGGTTCCGGAAATATCAATAACCTGGGAGAATAGCAGTGCTGCGCTCCTACAACGCCATCAGCGGTTGTTGTGAACCGGGCAGCACCTAGATGGTAGATATGGACAGCGGTTAACTCTCACCTTGAACCCTACCGCCGGAATTCTTGACCTGCAAGAAGGGACAGTTTACCCGGGAGACAGCCAGATCGCCCTGGCAGGAGATACCAATTTAACCTTTTTGAATGCAAGAGAGTGCCTACTCCTATGGGTTTTAGTCACCAAGATTTAATCCAGGATGATCCTTACAGAACGATCATAGGTGAAATAATTCCAGACCCAATTGATCAGTACGTTTAGCTGGTTTCGAAAGCCCAGCAGGGTAATCAAATGCAGCCCAAGCCAGGCAAGCCAGGCAATAAATCCGCGCAGTTGTATGCGGTTGTATATCCAGGCCACAGCCCGCCTGCGGCCGATGGTGGCCATGATACCCCGATCGCGATATTTAAATGGTTGCGGTTCAAGCCCTTCGGCGTGCCTGAAAATGTTTTTTGCGACCAAGATACCTTGCTGTTTTGCGACAGGGATCAGCATTGGGTATGGGTCACCGGATTGATCTTCCAAATATGCGATATCACCGATCGCATAAATTCCTTCGTGTCCCTCAACTTCCAGAGCATGGTTGACTGGAATCCTGCCGCCATTCACCAATTTAATGCCCAGAAAATCTGCGGCCGGTGACGCCTCTACGCCAGCTGTCCAGATTACAGTGTGGGTTGGAATGATTTGACCGTCTGCAAGCTGGATATGATCTTCCGCTAATCCCCTTACTGGATTTCCGAGCAAGACTTCAACACCCAGGGATTTCAACTGCTCCAATGCTGCCTGCCTCAGTTTAACTGGATAGCCGGCAAGAAGGTGGGGCAGCAGTTCGACGAGCAATACACGCGCCTGCATGCGTTTGTCCGGGCTAAATTCTCGATC
>JBFFEL010000224.1:0-2042 GCA_041558875.1 Anaerolineales bacterium | reverse complement strand
TGAGAAAGCATGAGCGTGAAACGTTTGTATGATGATGCTGCCCAAAGAAACCTGCCTGATCTATCTATCGTTCCAGGGAAGTCGAGACGCACAATGAGTTTAGATTCAGGGAAAACGGATGAAAAAAGACAATGGGGATTGACCGAAGCTGAAGCGGTTGCCCGTAGGGCGCATGGACGAGGCAACGATTTTAAACTCAGAGCAAGCCGTTCCTATTTCGAGATCTTTCGCGAGAACATCTTTACATTTTTCAACATCGTACTCTTTAGCTTTGCCTTACTGCTTCTTTTGCTCGGCGGCCCTAAAGATGCCTTTTTTACCGGCGTTGTGGCCCTGTTCAACGTAATGGTTGCCACAGCACAGGAGGTGCGAGCCAAGCGAAAATTGGATAGGATCGCACTTCTAGCGCAGCCCAAAGCAACTGTAATCCGGGAAGGACAAGAAAAAGTGATCGACCCTGGTAAAGTTGTGTTGGGCGATTTACTCGTTGCAGAAACCGGCGATCAAATTATCGTGGATGGCATAGTACTTAGTAATGGCCACTCCGAATTAGATGAATCACTGCTCACGGGGGAGGCAGATTCCGTCACCAAACAGCCTGGAGATGAGGTGTATTCAGGCAGTTTTGTTATATCGGGACGGATTGAATATGAGGCGAACAGAGTTGGAAGCGAGAGCCTTGCCAACAAGCTGACGGAAGGAGCGCGCAAATTTACCAGCGAACCCACTCCCCTTCAAAAAGAGATAAATCTTATTGTTCGTATTCTACTGGTAGCTGTCCTCTTCTTCAGCTTCATAATTATGCTGAATTATTTGATCTACAAGAACGTTTCCTTGATCCAGGCTGTGCGAGATGCATCGGTCACCTTCAGCCTGACACCCAGCAGCCTGTTTTTGATGATCGTCACTGGATACGCTCTGGGTGCCCTTCGTATTGCTAAAAAAGGCGCTCTCGTTCAACGGGCAAATTCAGTTGAGTCTCTCTGTCACGTTTCAGTTTTGTGTCTGGATAAGACTGGAACGCTGACTACCAACAGAATTCACCTTGACAAAATACAGGGGACAGGGGAACTGCCAGACGATGAACTGAGACAAATACTTGGCGTATATGCTCGCAGCGTTTCTACTGGAAACAAGACTTCTGATGCCATTGCCACTGCTTATGATGGAAAACCCCAGCCGGTGACCGCGGAAGTTCCCTTTTCATCCGAGCGCAGGTGGAGCGCCATATCTTTTGATGATAATTACCTGAGCGGTATATATGTGTTGGGTTCCCCTGAGATTTTGCAGCCCAGCCTGGGCAGGAAACTGCATCCAGATTTGGCGGACCTGGCCCGGGAGTGGGCTGATACTGGGCTGCGGGTGCTGTTGTTCGCTCGGCGTGAAGAGATAACAACTCTCCATAATACTGACGGACAGCCACAGATGCCGACTAATCTGGTCCCCTTGTGTTTGTTGAGTTTCCGTGATGAACTACGTCCCGATGCCAGGGAAACCCTTGAGGAATTCGTAAGAGCAGGAGTCGAAACCAAGATAATCTCAGGCGATGATCCATACACAGTGTCCGCTCTGGCTCAGCAAGCTGGTTTTGGAGAAAAAGGAAAACCAAACCTGGTAATATCTGGCCTGGAGCTGGAACAGATGGATAAGGCTCAATTCCAGCAAGCAGCGGTCGACACGGCGATCTTTGGTCGCATCACACCGGATCTGAAGAAACGTTTGGTACAGGCGTTACGCCGTGAGGGACACTATGTTGCTATGATTGGCGATGGAGTCAACGATGTACTGGCTCTCAAGCAGGCTAACCTGGGTGTCGCGATGCAGAGTGGCAGCCAGGCGACTCGCGCTGTAGCCGATATTTTACTGTTGGGCGACTCGTTTTCCGCATTACCCGAAGCTTTTATTGAGGGGCAACGAATTTGGAATGGAATGGAGGACATCCTGCGGCTTTATATGACGCGCATCTTTTCACTGACACTTCTTATCACAATGATTGCTATGCTGTCGGCTGGGTTTCCACTGACTCCGTCTCAGAGTTCGAT
>JBFFEL010000223.1:0-2064 GCA_041558875.1 Anaerolineales bacterium | reverse complement strand
TGTCCTGCTGGCCGCCACCACACGCACTGGAATGGTTGAAATGTGGAACACACATACGGGAGAAAAGTTACCAACCATCAGCGCCTCCGAGGGTTGGATTACCGACATAGACTTCAGCCCGGATGGGGAAGACCTGGCGCTGGCCAGCGATGATGGTATAGCAAGCATCTACCAGGTTGAGGATCAAAAATTGCAGCTCACCCTGCGAGGCCATTCAGCCCCAGTCTCCGCAGTGAGCTACAGCCCAGATGGCAGGTGGATCGCCACTGCCAGCCAGGATGGCAGCGCCCGCCTTTGGGATGCTACCAGCGGCGAAGAGCTGCTGCTGCTGAGACCTGAGAGCGGTGTAGGCTTGGTAGATGTCGTTTTCAGCCCAGATGGGAAGATGCTCGCCACCAGCGGAGACGATGCAGTGCGAGTCTTCCTGCTTGGGATCGATGATCTGGTCGATCTGGCGAAGAGACGCCTTTCGCGCGATTTCACAATCCAGGAATGCCAGCGCTTTTTACCGGGTGAGCGCTGTGAAAACCTGATCCCCCCAGGCATTAATCCAACACCAGGGCTTGAATCCGAAGAAATCAATAGGACCTGCCTCTTCACAGGTGCACCTGGAGTGATTAAGCTCGGGTTTGATCACCAAGCTTATCTCGGGGTTTTAGAAACAGTTGCGCTGTACGATTGGGATTGGCTGGTCTTCATTCCTGAAGTATATGAGCCGCCAGCAAGAGAATTCAGCAGGGCATTGAGTGCAAACTGCAATTTGATCATCACCGTCGGATGGCAGATGAGGTCAGTAGTCGATTCCAACGCCATCCAAGACCCCGAGCAACGTTTTCTGATGCTTGACCAGTATCTTGATCAACCACGTGGGAATGTGCGCACGGTGAGGTATGCCTCCGACCAGGGTGGCTTTTTAGCCGGCTACCTGGCCGCAGCCATGACCAAGAGCGGGGTGATCGGCACCTTTGGGGAGGGGGACTTTTTCCCAGTAACAGATTTCTTGGATGGATTTGAGGCAGGAATGCACTACTACAACCAGGTACATGGTACCCAGGTCCAGCTTTTAGGCTGGGATTCGGCGGCGAGAGAAGGTCTCTTTGTAAGTATGTTTAACACTCCCGGAGGCTATCAAACCACGCAGGAGCTGCTCGCGCAAGGCGCAGATGTTATTTTCCCTGTCGCCTGGAATGTTACCGGTTTGGGCGCCATAACCGCCGTAGCTGAGCATGGGCAGGCTTACCTGATCGGCTCTGACGTGGACTACACAAAAATCTTTCCACAGTTCTCTGATTTCATCTTGACCAGCGTCGAGAGACGTCAAGATCTAAGCGTGATTCAAGCGGTCGATGCCCTCACGCAGGGCAATTTCGAAGGCGGCAACCACCTGGGAACCCTGGAAAGTGGCGAGATCGATCTGGCGTCCTTCTACGAGTCAGAGTCTCTCATCCCTGACCACATCAAGGTCGATCTCGAGCAGATCAAGGCCGACATCATTGCCGGCAAGATCCAAACCAAACCGTAAGAATAGCAAAATCTATCTAATATTGGAGAAACCTATCCATCTCGGGGTTCGATCCATATATCGTCTATACGACTCACCGTACTTCTCAGATAGAATGCGTTCTTCCTCAACAACTCCGAAGCGCCACGCAACTATCCATACCAACGCACATAGCAGAAATACCCAGGAGGCGCAGGCGATTCCTATGCCGGCGAAGGCCAGGAAAAACCCCAAATATTGTGGATGCCTCGAGATCGCGTAAATGCCTTGTGATAATGGTTCGTCTAGAGGGGCAGATGAAAACGAGATGCTGACCAGAAGAACCGTGACTAATCCCAGTAGATAGCTTAGCAGGCCAGCATAAAACCACCAGGTGCCTAACTGCAGCGGTAGAAATATGCTGTAGAGAAAGGTGAAAGGCATGATAATCACATGCGTAATGACATGCACGATTCTGGCGACTTTGCTCTGCTCGCTTCCTTTGGGCTCCCCTTCCATCCTCTTTTCCGCTATTTCACTGTTCATGGATAGCGGGACAAATGCAGCCGCGTATAACACGACCG
>JBFFEL010000222.1:0-2374 GCA_041558875.1 Anaerolineales bacterium | reverse complement strand
TGCAATAGATGCCCGCCTGCCCATCGGCAATGCAACAATGGTGAAACTGGGACCCAACCTGGACAAGATCACTGTCGTGGAAGGGGAGCTATGCGGTTATTCGCAGTTTCCAGAATCAGATTGCCTGACCGGAGGCAGTATGCGCGTCACGAACGGACATCGGCTGATGAGAAGCTTGACTTCACACCACATATTGCTGACAACCAAGCACATCCTAAACGATCTCGAATTTATCGCACCGATCTTTGACGTAGCGATGGATGTATTCTAGCGATTATTGCTTCAGGCATCAACTTGGCGAGGAGCCAATTCAGTGCACCAAGAAGTGCCGATAAAGTCTTATTCAATTGCGGCTTATATTTGCCGGATCAAGCATGGAATTTGCCAGCACCTGATCATCCAGCGTACCCCCGGCCAGCTGGGGGAAACCTGGCAGATGATCTCAGGCTTGGTTGAAAATGGAGAAACGGCTGTCCAAGCAGCCTTACGAGAAATCAAGGAGGAAACCGGCTTAATCCCAGAGCGATTCTACTCAGCAAACGTGTTGGAGAGTTTCTACGAGATCCAAAATAACTGTATCGCCTTGGTGCCAGTATTCGTAGGTTTTGTCAGCGTGGACCAGCAGGTCTGCCTTTCATGTGAACACCAGCAGTACCGCTGGATAACAGCTGATGAAGCCAAAGATTTCCTGATCTTCCCGCACCAGATTGAGACGATTCGAACTATAGAAGCGAATTTCGTCACCCAACTACCCAACCCGGTTCTAGGGATTGACCTGCAGAAGGCTGGAGAGCACCTTCCCAAAAATAGAAAGAGTTAAACGTGTCGCGTAAGATGATCGCAGCAATCATCGTATTACCAGGAAACGTGCTGGTAACCATCCCAGGCATCATGCTGTGGCTGACGAGGGAGACACGATTTGCTGCCCAGCTCGCGCAGCCTAACCAAGTTCTGTTCTGGGCAGGGTTGGTGATGATCACGACCGGATTGGCTCTTGCCGTGTGGACAGTCCACCTATTCCTAACCCACGGTCAAGGGACACCTGCTCCGTGGGAGCCACCACAGAATCTGGTGGTATCAGGGCCTTACCGCCATGTCCACAACCCGATGATCAGCGGTGCGCTGTTTATTCTGATGGGTGAAGCTCTCCTTTTTCAATCCGTCCCCCTACTCATGTGGTGGCTGATATTCCTACTAGCGAACCTTATCTACCTGCCAATTTTCGAAGAACGCGACTTGCTGGTTCGTTACGGGGAAGCTTACAAACGTTATATAGCCCATGTACCACGCTGGCTGCCACGTCTGCAGCCGTGGAATGGAAACAACGAGAAGCTCGATTAAGCCAGGAGAGAACAATGCACGTACTGCGCACACCGGATGAATATTTCGCAAACATACCAGATTTCCCGTTTCCACCGCATTATTCTAAAGTAGATGACCTGCGTATCCATCATATCGATGTCGGAGACCCCTCGGGTGAGCCGGTGCTGCTCCTGCATGGTGAACCGAGCTGGTCATATCTCTACCGAAAGATGATCCCAATCCTCACAGCTGGAGGTCTGCGTGCAGTAGCACCAGACCTGGTCGGTTTTGGTAAATCAGACAAACCCGCAGAAACCAGCGATTACAGCTACCAGCGGCATGTCGATTGGACCTGGGGATGGCTGCAAACCCAAGAGCTAGAAAACATCACCTTGATCTGCCAGGACTGGGGCTCATTGATCGGATTACGTCTGGTTGCAGAACACAGCGACCTTTTCAAACGAGTTGTCGTGGCAAATGGTGGGCTGCCGACCGGTGATCATGAAATGCCACGTGAGTTTACGGTTTGGCAGCGCTACTCACAGCGTTCAGCAGACCTGGCGATCCGTCGAGTGATCCAGCAAGGTACTGCTACCGAACTGGACGAGGGTACACTGCAAGCCTATGAAGCACCATTTCCAGATGCCAGTTATAAAGCTGGCGCACGTATCTTTCCATCCTTGGTACCAACTACACCTGATGATCCAGCTGCACCTGCAAACCGGGCAGCCTGGGATGCACTCCGGAGCTTCGAGAAACCATTCCTAACTGCCTTCAGCGATGGCGACCCGATAACTGCACGCGGCGACTTGCTGTTCAGACGTCTCGTCCCAGGGACAAAAGGACAACCGCATACTACGATAAAAGGTGCTGGGCACTTTCTGCAGGAGGACCAGGGTGAAGTGTTTGCGAATGTGATTCTAGATTTCGTAAAACGCAATCCCTAGCAACAAAAGGAACACAAATGCTGAACACAATGAAATACCGCAAAATGGCAACGGCCTGGCAGGAGGAATTCGAACCCGGTGCGCCTAAAGCTGGCGATATCGCACCAGATTTTAAGCTATCTGAC
>JBFFEL010000221.1:0-2447 GCA_041558875.1 Anaerolineales bacterium | reverse complement strand
TTCATCTGCCTCCGGAGTTGTGGGACCATTGGCACCTTCGGCGACAAGTTTTACCCTATCGCTGATGTTTTTGACGGTCTCGGCGTTTATTTGACCTTCCAGGGCGCCCGGGATAAGCACATCAGCATCTTTGGTGATCCAGGCGTCGCCATCTTCGATTATGTAACCAGCATTGTGCCCTTTTTCCTTGTCGATTGACCCGTAGATATCCGTGATGGACTGCAAGAAGTGAGGGTCAACTCCATCGGGATGGCTGATCGTGAAGGGGGCCCGATCTGCATGGTCCCAGCACGAGACGCAGGCAACTTTACCACCCAATATCTCTTTGAATCCGATGGCGGAATACTGAGACACGTTGCCAAATCCTTGAATAGCGGCGACCGATTTTGTCGGGTCAATTCCTAGGTGCTTCATCGCCTCGCGGACTGTATAAATCAATCCATATCCAGTGGCCTCTTTCCGCCCAAGGGAACCGCCACCACCGACAGGCTTCCCGGTGATCATTCCGGGGGTATATTCTCCCACCAGTTTTGAATACTCGTCCATCATCCAACCCATCATGCGCGGGTTGGTGCCCACATCGGGGGCAGGGACATCCTGGCGGGGACCGATATTGCGCCAGATTTGGTCAATCCAGCCACGGACAAGCCGTTCCTGTTCTGTGACTGACAATGAGGCGGGATCAACGGCGACGCCCCCTTTGCCGCCCCCCAAAGGGATATCGGCCACTGCTGTCTTCCAGGTCATCCACATTGCAAGAGCCCGGACCGTGTCCAGCGTCTCAGAAGGGTGGAAGCGGATGCCCCCTTTGCAGGGGCCGCGGGCATCATTATGCTGGATGCGGTATCCAAAGAATACGCGAATTGAACCATCATCCATCGTTACAGGGATCATGAATTTAAATTCGCGCGTTGGCCAGCGCAGCATTTCGGAGATCTGTGGATCCAAGCTCAGCATTTTTGCAACATTATCAAACTGGCTTTGGGCCATTGTGAACGCATTGATTGGTTCAGTCATTAATTTGTTCTCCTGGTCGAAGTTGATAAGTGAAAATATAAACGGGCACCTCGGTATGGTGCCCGCTAAAATCTCCATCTACGGAGGGGGAATGTCGGCTTGGTTGCACAAGGCAGTTTCCCATTATCCCTGGAAATTCTGTTTAAACCTTAGCAGAGGTACGGGGCTTCGTCAAGTGATTTAAGACATGTAATTATTAAGCGCTAATGATCCTCGCCCTGGCGGAGGGCGGTTAACCTTTTGTCTAATTCCGTCTGCACCACCTGGGGATTTGCTTGACCTTTTGCCGATCGCATGACCTGTCCAAAAAGCCAGCGGGCAATACTGTCTTTTCCATGTATGTACTCATCAACCTGCTGCCGGTTGGCAGATAGAACCTGGTCGACCAATTTGGTTATGAAATCGCTGTCCGAAATCTGGGTAAAACCGCGCTCGGCGATGATTTCATCCGCTGGTTTTCCAGAGGCGAACATCTCACCCAGAACTACCTTAGCCGTGTTCTGGTTGATTTCCCCTTGGGAAACGAGCTGCAATAGGGAAGCTAAACCTTGTGGGGTGAGAGCTGCCTGCTCGATCGTGACGCCATGAAGATTCATAAGCCCAAACAGTTCACCTGTGATCCAATTTGCGACAGTCTTCGGGCTTACCTCCACCTGGGGCATACCCGCCAGCGAAGCGACTGTGTCTTCGTAATAATCCGCAACGGATCTTTCTGCTACCAGGACGCCAGCATCATATTCGCTAAGGCTGTACTGCTGAGTAAAGCGTTGCAATTTTGCATCAGGAAGTTCGGGCAGCGCATTACGAATGCCCTCGATCCACTCGGGATCGAGCACCAATGGCGGCAGATCGGGCTCTGGGAAGTAGCGGTAATCATCCTCTTCTTCCTTGGTGCGCTGTGGGACAGTCATACCCAGGCTTTCGTCCCAACCAACTGTTTGCTGAATGACCTGCCTACCACTCTGAAGTTCTTTGATTTGGCGCTTGATTTCAAAGTCGACGCTCCGCTCGAGGGCGCGAAAACTGTTTAGGTTTTTAACCTCGACGCGAGTGCCCAATTCATTTGAACCCGCGGGGCGAACCGAGATGTTTGGTTCAACCCGGATGACTCCTTTCTCTAAATCACCAGAGTTTACTTTGAGATAACGTAGGATGGAGCGCAAACTGGTGGCGAATGCGCGCACCTCAGCGGCCGATCGCAAATCTGGTTCAGATACGATTTCCAGCAGAGGGACGCCGGCCCGATTGAGATCCACCAGGGAGAATGTCTCCTCATCCCGGTGAACGTGGGTGAGTTTGCCGGTATCCTCCTCGAGATGAACCCGGCGGATGCGAATCTCCCGTTCACCGTTGTCAGTATGGAATTTTAAGCGACCATTCCGGGCCAGCGGCTGCTCATACTGGGAGATCTGGTATCCCTTGGGTAAATC
>JBFFEL010000220.1:0-2486 GCA_041558875.1 Anaerolineales bacterium | reverse complement strand
GGCGGAAGTTGAGGTAGCCGTGGCGGTGAAAGAGAAGGTTGGCGTGGGAGTCAAGGTCGACGGGGGTGTTGCGGTTGGAGAGGGTGTGCTGGTGACCACCCAGGCGACGGCCGGCACCGGCTGCGTGGCAACCGGCACAAAGGCGTTGAGCAGCGCCAAAACGGCCGGATCGGCAGCGTACACGGCGACGTCCAGCACTCCAGCCAGACTGCGGATGGGCGCGGATAAAGTCGCCGTCAGGAACGATGAGACCTCATCGGCTTTTTCCTGGTCACTCAAGGCGACGCCTGCGATGGCCGTCGAAGCGGCATTCATCTGGTAGACGAAATCCTCCAGCGTTTCATCCAAGTAGATCTCGCGACCAGCCTCGATCAGCTTCTGCACCTCGATCAGGCGCTGGTGGGCGTACTCGATCCTTAAATAGGCGACCCCCGCATCGTCCCGCGAAAACGCCAGGCGATAATCTTCCTGTGTTAATTTCAGCTGGTACAGCGGATCGCCGGGGATGCTGCGCTGAACGATAAAAGCCGTGCTGGTATAACCCACGAACAGCAAGACTGCGGTCAGGGTGAGCAGCGCCGAGTACTGAATGACCAGGCGCCGTTCGAGCGAGATGGAGGTGAATCTGCCTCTCCCGAGAGAGCCAGGAGCGGCGTAGCTGCCAGGACTTTGAAAACGGTCCACCAGGCGCCGCCGCGAGAGCTTGACGAATCCGGGTCGGGGATTCAAAACCTCGCTGCGGCTGAAGAGCCATTGCGCCGCTTCCAATGGCGGCCGCAGCGCTTCGCCGAATTCCGGATACAGAGCGATGACGGACTCGACCGTGCCGGCACCGCTCTCGATCAGGTCGAGGCAGCGATTCAATATAGCGCTAATTCTTTCCTGTTTATGAGCAGATTTACTTACCATAATCGTCCAGCCACGATTGAAAAACTTTCCAGTTAAATATCCAAACGACTCCTCAGCGCAGACAGAGCCCGGTGCTGAAGGATGCGCACCGCCCCAGGTGTGCGTCCCATCACCGCCCCGGTCTCCTCAGGGGATAACCCACTGAGGAAGCGTAATACCAGGACAGTCCGGTAATCCTCACGCAGTTCGGTGAGCGTGTTACGGATCTCCTGGTGTTCAATATTAAGAATTGCGGTTTCCCCAGGATCGGGATTAAAATCGGTAATCTGTTTATCTTCTATGGACATGTGCCCCCCGGACCGCCCTGCTCGCCGATAGAAATCAATAAGCACATTTCGGGCGATCTTAAAAAGATAGGCTAGGAATGGTACTCCCTTTTGACGGTAATTAGATAGTGATCGCCAGGCTCTTAGAAACACCTCCTCTGTTAGATCTTCGGCATCGAAACGATCGTTGAGATTGGCATAGATAAATCTAAAGACGATCTTCGCGTAGCGCCGATAAAGCTCACCGAAGGCATCTGCCTCGCCGCCTTTAGCAATTTCAATCAATTCACCCTCTTCGGAGTCTTGCCAGGCTGGCATATCCTTCACCCCTAAAAACGATGGTTCAAATGTTTTGTTACATCCTTTAACATTGAACATCCTTGACGTTAAATATCGATAAATATTTTGTCCCCGCCCCTTATTTCAAGGACAATATGGGCTTAAAACCTTTCCCATCATACCCCGGCGAGTCAGAACCATGCTCTACAAATCTGTTAGAATCTGGGTCCGATGAAAAAGACCCGCTTATACGCCCTGGCATTGGTGATAGCTTTGTGCGGCTTAATGCTGCTGGGCCTGGGATTACAAAAAACCGTGACGATTAACATCGACGGTGAAGCGACAGAGATGGTCACTTCAGCCTGGACCGTCGGCGCGCTGCTGGAGGAGGCAGAGGTGGCGGTTGGCGAAATGGATGCCATCTCCCCACCCTTAGACAGCTGGATATGGGGAGGAGAAGTCATTTCAATCAATCGGGCAGCCTGGGTAACCCTGCACGCGGACGGTGAGACAACCAGCCTTCACACCCTGGAACGCAGCCCGGCAAACCTGCTGGACGATGCAGGCCTGCGCCTGTTCCCCGGTGACCAGCTGCTGGTGGACGGCCAACCCAGCGAGGTTGACGAGCAACTGTCCCCTGGAAGAAACCACAGCCTGCAAATCCGCAGGGCGCAGCAGGTGAGCTTGATGATGGGCGAAGAACTGCTCACTTTCAGCTCCACTGCTGCCACCCTTGGGGAAGCCCTATGGGAAAATGGGATAGAACTGAATGCAGGCGATAGGCTGGAGCCTGCCGCCGAAACCCTCCTGGACCGATCGATCGAAGCCCAATTAAAAGAGGCGCAAGAATTAATCATTCAGCATGCCGGAGGGAGAATAAAATCACGCTCGGCAGCAGAGAGCGTGGCCGAGGCGCTAGCTGAAACCGGTGTCTCCCTGCAGGGACTGGATTACAGCGTGCCCGATGAGCAGGCCCCGCTGCCGAAGGATGGTAAGATCCGGGTGATTCGGGTTCGGGAAGAACTGCTGCTC
>JBFFEL010000219.1:0-2526 GCA_041558875.1 Anaerolineales bacterium | reverse complement strand
TATTACGACCTCGAAAACCAGGAATATGTCGCCTGGGATGAATTTTTGGGACGCGCAAGCTGGTCCCCGGATGGCAGCCTGCTGACCTACGACCGCGTGTATTACGTTCCCACTGGAGAAGAGCGCCTGTATCTACGCCCGCGCCAGGGGGACGAGCAGCTGCTGGGACCAGATTATGACGGACCAGCTTACGCCAGCCAGCCGGTTTTTTCTCCGGCCGGGGATCAAATCGCCTATATAGCTAAACTGGATGGGCCGATGACGGATATGGCTACCCTCATGGTGCTAGACCTGGCTAGCGGCGAGCCCAAATCACTCGGCCAGTTCGAGGATGTATGGGAGTTTTCCTGGGTCCCGGATGGCAGCCACCTTGTCTTCAGTTTTGGGCTTTACCCCTCTCGTCATATCATCGCCCTCAACCTATCTGACGGCAGTCAAACTATTTTAGCTGCAGGCGACCAACTCACGCTGGCAGGTCAGTAAACTCGCCTGGAGCCAGACACCCGATCCCTACTGGTTCCAACCATTTCTCCGATTAAGCGCCCAGCAACCGGCCTCGTTCGAAGCTGCGGCTGCCCAGCCAGATCAACAGTGCATCCAGCAACCAGATGATCAAGCCCAGCAGGAAAACCACAGTAACACTGAAGTACATCGCACCTGTCACCTGTCCAAAGATCAAGATCACAATAGGAAGCACGAGTAGACCGCCAATCTGGTTGGCATCCTGAAATCCTTGGGCTCGCGAAGATACCAGCACCATCACACCTAACGCCAAACCTGGTAAAGCTGGCACCACCCAAAAGATCAACACTAACCACATAAGGTTCGGGAAGAAGATGCGCTGCATTTGAGACCACCCAGCCGCATTTGCCATGACAACATAAAGCATGAATCCAACCAGTGCTACAGCGATGGCAGCCAGCCAACCAGAAAGCAATTTGGCAACGAACAATTCCTGGTCTGTGGTGGGGGTATAGAGCAGCGCTTCCATTGTTTTGCGCTCTTTCTCACCTGCGAAACTGTCGGCGGCGATCACAGCAGATACCATGAGCGGGATAATCATGAAAAATGGTGCCAGCATATAGACCAGAAAATATACAATGATCATCTGGTTTGGGTCATACCCTGACAGCTCCTGCATCAAACCAGCTGGCATTTTGTTGATCAGCTCTTGAATATTACTGAAATCATCAACAGAGACACCGGTCATATTTGTTACGGTCGGCACGAGTGTGACTCCCCAAGGCAAAACGACAAACAATACCAGTGGGAGGATGATGATCGGCAGCATTACTCCTTTGTTCTGGCTGACAACTTTCAAATCCTTGCGGACAATCGCAAAAATCGCACGTGTGTTCATCCTCCACTCTCCTTTTCATCATGCAGAGCAAAGTAGACCTGCTCCAGGTTTATTTCCTGGGCAGCAATACGGTACACCCGGACATTCTTGTGTACCAAGGCTTCAACCAGATCTGGAATGGCTTCATGCCCAGAGAGTGTTACCATCAGAACCCCGTTCGTCCGCTTCGGTACACCTATCACCAGGCGGGGAAGGCTGCCCAGGATCTGTAAAGTGCTCTCTACCTGTTCTTCATTGATGTCGACCTGGACATCCAACCGGCTTACGTACTGCTGAGTTAGTTCAGCTGGGGTTCCTAAAGCTACCAGACGGCCGTGTTCCAAAATGGCGACTCGATCGCACAACTTCTGGGCTTCGACTAAGTTGTGCGTGCACAGGATAACCGTGCGGTTCTCGCGGCGTGCCATGCGCTCGATCAGTTCGTTGACACGATGTGCGGCTATCGGATCCAGTCCGGAAGTCGCTTCATCGAGGAAGATCAACTCGGGTTTGTGCAGCAATGCCCGCGCCAGTGCCAGGCGTTGCTTCATCCCCTTACTGTAACCGCCGACTTTCTCCTGAGCCCGGTCTGCCAGGTCAAACTCTGACAGCAACCCCTCGAGACGTTGGCGGACTTCCGCCCGGGGCACTCCATACAGGTCGGCATAGATACTCAAATTATCCCAGGCTGTCAGGCGTTCGTCCATGGAGGGGGTCTCGGTAAGCACCCCGGTACGGGCGCGTAGTTTGGGACCATCCATCTGAGGGTCGAGTCCCAGCACGCGCATGCTGCCGGAGGTCGCTGCGATTACGCCGTTGAGCAAACGCACCGTGGTGGTCTTTCCGGCACCATTGTGACCCAGAAAGCCGAAGATCTCGCCGGCATATACCTCAAGCGACAGGTTGTCCACGGCGACCGTCTCCTTGAAATGACGGGAAAGCTGGTTAATCGAGATTACGGATGTATTCATTTGATCACCTCAGAGTCCTCATCCGACAAGCCCCGCTTAAGATGTTAGCCGCAACATCGGGGATAAGCTAGGGTCAATTTTATCTCCTTTCAGATTGCATGAAATTCCGAACATTTGCGATCCAGTATTAGATAATTTCGCTGAAATCCTTGAAGGCAATCCAGTCCGACCGATCCATGATCTTATTCGAGGTAACATGGATCACCACTGTCTTCT
>JBFFEL010000218.1:0-2702 GCA_041558875.1 Anaerolineales bacterium | reverse complement strand
TGGGCTTAAAACCTTTCCCATCATACCCCGGCGAGTCAGAACCATGCTCTACAAATCTGTTAGAATCTGGGTCCGATGAAAAAGACCCGCTTATACGCCCTGGCATTGGTGATAGCTTTTTGCGGCTTAATGCTGCTGGGCCTTGGATTACAAAAAACCGTGACGATTAACATCGACGGTGAAGCGACAGAGATAGTCACTTCGGCCTGGACCGTCGGCGCGCTGCTGGAGGAGGCAGAGGTGGCAGTTGGCGAAATGGATGCCATTTCCCCACCCTTGGAAACCTGGCTATGGGGAGGAGAAATCATTTCAATCAATCGGGCAGCCTGGGTAACCCTGCACGCGGACGGTGAGACAACCAGCTTTCACACCCTGGAACGCAGCCCGGCAAACCTGCTGGACGATGCAGGCCTGCGCCTGTTCCCCGGTGACCAGCTGCTGGTGGACGGCCAACCCAGCGAGTTTGACGAGCAACTGTCCCCTGGAAGAAACCACAGCCTGCAAATCCGCAGGGCGCAGCCGGTGAGCCTGGTGATGGGCGAAGAACTGCTCACTTTCAGCTCCACTGCTGCCACCCTTGGGGAAGCCCTATGGGAAAATGGGATAGCACTGAATGCAGGCGATAGGCTGGAGCCTGCCGCCGAAACCCTCCTGGACCGATCGATCGAAGCCCAATTAAAAGAAGCGCAAGAATTAATCATTCAGCATGCCAGAGGGAGAATAAAATCACGCTCGGCAGCAGAGAGCGTGGCCGAGGCGCTAGCTGAAGCCGGTGTTTCCCTGCAGGGACTGGATTACAGCGTGCCCGATGAGCAGGCCCCGCTGCCGAAGGATGGGGAGATCCGGGTGATTCGGGTTCGGGAAGAACTGCTGCTGGAGAATGAACCGGTCCCCTACGAGACAGAGACACAACCGGCCCCCGACGTCGAAATCGACAATCGCAAGATCGTCCAATCCGGGGTTCTGGGTCTCAACACGAAACGGCTGCGGGTGCGCTACGAAGATGGGATTGAAGTCGAGCGCAGCGCGGAGGGCGAATATGTCTCCCTGGAACCGCAGAATGAGATCATCGGCTACGGGACCAAAATCGTACCCTACACCTTAGATACCCCCAGTGGAGAGATCACATATTGGCGCGCGCTGAACATGTACGCCATCGCTTACAATCCGACCAGCGCCGGTGATGACATCACGGCGACCGGCTTGCGGCTGGAAAAAGGCATCGTGGCGATCGATCCGACGATCATTCCATACGGCACGGAAATGTATGTGCCCGGCTACGGGCGTGCCCTGGCCGCCGATACCGGCGGCGGAATTAAGGGCAGAATGATCGATCTGGGATACAGCGATGATGATTATGTCTCCTGGCACGAGTGGGTGACGGTTTATTTCCTGTGGCCGCCCCCGGAGAACGTGGTGTGGGTCATCCCTTAGAGCTGCCTGACTTAAACGTCCCGCAGTTATTGAAGCAGCATGGCATCAGACCCGACAAGCGCCTGGGGCAAAATTTTCTGATCGATGCAATACACCTGATCAGGGTCGTGGAGGCGGGGGAGATCAGCGCGGGAGACATTGTGCTTGAGATCGGCGCCGGACTGGGAAGTTTGACCAGGTTGCTGGCCCAGAGGGCCAGAGAGGTGGTAGCTGTCGAACTGGATGAAGATCTCATCCCCATTTTAAAAAACGTAACCCAGCCTGCGCCAAATGTGCGCATCATCCAGGGGGACATATTGGCGCTTGAGCCTGCAAATTTAGTCCCGTCAGCGGGTTACCTGGTCGCAGCGAATATCCCTTATTACATCACTTCCAAGCTGATCCGGCATTTATTGGGGGCGAAGATGCCCCCCAAGCGGATAGTCCTCACCGTACAGAAAGAAGTCGCTCAGAGGATTTGCGCCTCACCTGGCGAACTCAGCCTGTTGGGGCTCAGCGTCCAGGTATATGGAGATCCCAGGATCATCTCAAGGATTCCGGCAGGGGCCTTCTATCCGGTGCCGAAGGTGGATTCTGCGATCGTCAGGATCGATATCAACCCTACCCCCAAGATTAAATCAGAGCAGCTTGACTTATTTTTCCGATTAGCAAAAGCGGGATTCAGCCAGAAGAGGAAAACACTGCGCAACTCATTATCCGCTGGCCTGGCAGCGGACCGGCAGAAGACAGAAAATTTACTTCAGGATGCGGGTATCGATCCAAGCCGGAGAGCGCAAACGCTGAGCCTGGAAGAGTGGGGCGCGCTGGTTGAATCATTTAACGCCAGCAATTTTAATAATCCTGGATAACCAGATTTACTCACCCACCCGAAGAAACGCGACATGTTTTTCTCATTCTAACTCAGGGCATTGGATCGAGAATTTATACAACACGTATTCACCCGGCATTGCCTACTATGCCGAGGACGGCGGTATGTTGCAGCAATTGGACTGCCAATCCTTGAAGGACTGGCAGTCCTACGTGACAAAGCTAAATCTTACATGAATAAAGAATTGGGATTGGAGCGATGCGCCGCATTCAGGTCGCGGTATTCATAGAGCATCTGCCAGACCCGCAGGGCTGCCTCGACCTGGATGCGGAACGACATCTTTGAATCCCCCCATTGGCGGTCCGCAAAATAAAAGGGCACCTCGTCGAAGGTATATCCTAAGCGGTAGGCGATATAGGCCATCTCCACCTGGAAAGCATAGCCGTTCGAACGAACTCTT
>JBFFEL010000217.1:0-2713 GCA_041558875.1 Anaerolineales bacterium | reverse complement strand
GTATATTTCCCGCTGTTCTGGCCTTATCTACTTTTCTATTTCGTGTTTATGAGAGGCGTGGGGCGGGTACCCTGGAGCAGGACATTGCTTGGGTTGTTGACCGGGATTGCTTTCATCACCTGTTTCATGAATGGGGTATCCAGCACGAGCCGCATCATCACCATCGGCTCGCCGCTCTTCATCCTCGTCCAACGACTGCACTGGGTGGCGATGATCGGCTGGGGTGTGGTCACCGTCGGCGTCATCCTTAGGCCGAGGGAATGGATGCGCGTCGTTGGTTTAACTGCCGGTGGGCTTGAGCTGGCGGTTGGCATTCCCCTGGCTTATGCCACAGCGATCAATTTGGGCAGATTCTCTTTGTTCGCCCTGGCGCCAATCTTCAGCTTGCTGCTGGTCGTTCTGTTCTTGTTGCCGAATATGTGGTCGCGGCTGACCGAGACCAAAGAGAAGGATCAACTGGGTGAAGCTAGCGCGTTGCAGGGTGCTCCAGCGGATAGCGCAGCTGATTAACCTGAAGTCTAACTGGCGAAGAGAGAGTGGGTGAAATTCCAGCATTGAAAGGGAGAACCTTATTTCGCTTCTTATTTCTGCCTGAAACATTGTTGTAATACGTAATTTCCTTTATCGATCATACTCTGTTTCCCTGGACCACTCACCGTTTGGGTGAGCGGTCCAATTTGAATTCATAAAAGATCCAGTTTGCTGACCAATTCCCTATCATAATTGTAATTGCAGAATTCAAAAATCTTGCTAAAATTGATGAAAGTAAGATCCGGGCCAGCAACCCCCGGGTAAGAGACCATTCAATCTAATGAATGGGTGGGATCATCGATGATCCCCCCGGATGAGGAAGTTGGAAAATGACAGAATTAAACCAATATCAAATATATGAGATACTGAACCGTCCCGGACCGCTGTGGCTGCGCAATATTGATCTGAGTGGAGCAGACCTGAGCAAGGCAAACTTACGTGGGGCAAACCTCGGTGGGGCAAACCTTTCAGGTGCGAATCTCAGCGGGGCTGATCTGGGCCGGGCGGATCTCAGCGCGGCCGTGATGGTAGAAGCCAATCTGAGAGAGGCAAACCTCGAACAATCTGACTTGAGTAAGGCAGATCTGAGCAGAGCCCATCTAACCAAGGCGGATCTCAGTGAAGCGATCATGCTCGAGGCGGTCTTAACCGTGGCGGATTTGAGCAATGCTGACCTGCGTGGGGCGATCCTGTCCCAGGCTGATTTGCGTGGAGCTGATCTTAAACGGGCGAAAATGCGCTGTAACCTGGTGGAATCTGACTTAACAGGGGCGAACCTGAATGAAGCCGTATTGGTGCTGGCAGTATTGAGAGACGCCAACCTGACAGGGTGCAGCCTGGTCGAGGCCGACCTGCGCAATGCGAACCTGACCGGTGTAAACCTGACCGAGGCGGATCTATCCAGGGCCAGTTTGGACGAAGCCAATCTGACTGGAGCGATCCTGTTGGGTGCTACCATGCCGGATGGCGAGAAACAAGAAAGGTACATGGAACCAGCCAGTCAACCTGCCTAGGTTGACCGATCGCAGGCTGGATTTTTATTGGTAGATTCTTATTGGTTGCGGGTGGGAATGCGAGCGGGCATACAATCCCGCTCGTCTTCCTTTTAAGTATTAATCGTCAGGGTGGTGGATTTCGTTGTTCTCAACCGGGGGTTTCAGAGAGGGCATCTTGCAGTTCAGGCGCTTTTCGATCTGCATGTTCGATCTGGCTTGCGTACCATTTTATTCCAGGTAAGGCGCTAACGCCGTGGGCAAAGATGCTGAGCAGTACCGTAGCAGCTACAGTGTGTACTATAGTGGATTGGGTGCTCAGCTCTACTTCACGTTCCAGGAAGATCAAACCCAACACAATCGATGCCAAGCCGCGCGGTCCGAACCATCCCATGAAAAGGACCGAGGCAGGCATCAACCGTGTCCTGATCATAGCCAAGGCTACTGGCAGCATGCGGACAATGGTCAAAGTGAGCACCGCGAAAATGATGGTGGTGCTATTAAAACCCAAGATCATCGGTGCAACGATCATACCGAAGATGAAGAAGACGAAATAATTCAGCAGTTGCCCCCAGGCCTCGCTAAATTCTTCCACGAGAAAATGAGCATCTTCGAATCCGCGCTTGACTAATAACCCTCCTACGAAGGCGGCAATGAAGCCATTCCCGCCGATCAAGGTAGCTCCTCCATAGGCCATTAATGCCAGGGCGAGCAAGCCTAGTTGCTGCAAAGATTTCTCGATCCAGCCGCGCTTACCCGATTCACCCAGCAACCAGCCACCCAGCCATCCAATGACGATCCCCGTGAGCAGGCCGAAAAAAATCTGTGCAGCTGTATAGGCCAACCAATCTCCGGGAGCAAATGGATCAGCGGCGGCTGCTAAACCGAGAAAGAGGGTGAAGAAGGGCATGGATAAGCCATCGTTGAGACCCGCTTCCACATTGAGCGCCTGGCGGATGCGGTCCGGCACCAGGCGGCTATTTACGACCACCTGTCCTAAGCTGGCATCGGTGGGAGCCAATATCACCGCCAGCAAGGCTGCCTCCCAGATCGAAAAACCATCAAATAACAGCACGGCCAGGACCGTTCCGGCCAGGATGGTCAGGGGCATCCCGATTCCCAGCAGGCGCTGCGGAAGCACAGTCTCTTTTAGCAATTTGCGCAGCTCGATGCGCGAGGCATCTGTAAAG
>JBFFEL010000216.1:0-2731 GCA_041558875.1 Anaerolineales bacterium | reverse complement strand
GCTCCGCTGACCATTTCCATGGCGGGGTAACCCAGGTAGTCTGTGGCTGCTCTTACCGCCTCAATGCACTCCGCGGCAAAGGAGACCGGCGGCATGGACCATATCCCTTGGAGGTCTCCCACCAGACCAAAATTCTCACATTCATGTGTTAGCAATGATCTGATCTCCCGATCTAGATCATCTAGCACGTCAGCATCCGGGTGGCGGAAGTCCAGGGTCACCGTTAACCTTCCGGGCACGGTGTTGCGCGATCCGGGTTCTAAATTTAAATCACCGAAGGTGGCGCGCGCTTCCGGGGATGCGCTTGCAGCCAAGGTGTAGATCCTTTGCATCACCTGGATAGCCCCCCTAACCGGATCCCGTCGGGTATCCATTGGTGTGGTCCCGGCGTGGGCTTCCTGTCCTGTGAAAATGATATCGTACCAGCGCATGCCCTGCACACCGGTCACGATACCAATAGTTTGCCCCTCCGCTTCCAAGATCGGGCCCTGTTCGATATGGGCTTCAAACGCAGCCCTGAAAGACCGGCCAGCCACTGGCGCTTCACCTGCATAGCCGATCCGCTGCAACTCCTCGCCGATGGTGAGACCTGCTTTGTCCTTCACGCTCAGGGCATATTCCAGGGTGAAAACACTGGCATAGGTCCCTGAACCAGTCAACCCAGGCGCGAAACGAGCTCCTTCTTCGTTCGTCCAGGATACGATCTCCAGCGGGTGCAATGTGGTGTGGCCCGCGTCGTTCAGGGTTTCGATCGCTTCCAACGCGGCGAGCACGCCGTAGACTCCATCATACTTGCCCCCGGTGGGCTGGCTGTCCAGGTGGCTGCCGGCCAAAACAGGCGCCAGACCATCATCCTTTCCAGACCTGCGGGCGAAGATATTTCCCACCTGGTCGATCGTAACGGCGCATCCCGCATCCCGGCACCATTTGACGAACAGATCGCGCCCGGCCTTGTCTTCATCGGTCAAGGCGACACGACACACGCCGCCCTTGGGAGTGCCACCGATCTGGGCCATCTCCATGAGCCGCTTTAGAAGCCGTTCTCCGTTTATGCGGACCTCGTTTTGTTTTATATTCATGTCTCATCTCTTTAAAGGGGAGTCATGGCCTCTGCCAAATCCGGGTAATGATCGTTTGCCAGTTTTTCCCCTGCTTCGCCAAGGCGCTTTATTCGGTTCAGTGCTCATCCCGTTCGAGAGCCAATTTTAAATTCATTATAAATCAGGTCAATCAGGGCAAGAGCGGAAGCTGTGCCATTCACGTCATGCAAAGGAGTATTACCTGATTTTAAATTTCACCTGTTTGCTGCTTCTTTGTCCGCGCAAACCCCGCAGGTAAATAAAGTGGAGCCGGAAGGCACTGGCTCCACTTTCTTGGTCCCTTTTGATGTCAGTGGGTAAGAGCTGACAATCACTCCCGCTATTGACTTTCAGGTTGGACTTCAGATCCTCCTTCAGCCTTCCAGGGTGTCCCAAGCCGACGCAGCAGGAAGTAGTCCAGGCCGATGTATCCAGATACTTTCCAGGCCAGGATCAAGCCAAGGGCGACAATAAACATCATCGGGTTGGTGCTCGCAGAACCGGCCATCATGAAATTCCAGTTCATGAAAGCCCCGAAGAAAGCCGCGATGCCGGTGAATATTCCCAGGACGAGGGCAATTCCCACGATCAGCTCGCCATAAGCCACCATTGGCGCAAACCAAGTATAGGCTTCAGCATCCAACAGTGCCTGAATGAAAGAGCGATACCAATCAAATGCGATCGGCGGGCGCCCTTCGGCGGGTATGACCACGATGTTAGACCAGAACCCTTTGAGAGCCAGACCAGTTTGTGTCCAGGCAGGGTTATCGATCTTATGCAGGGCTGCGTCAATCCACTGGTAGCCCAACCACAATCGCAGGACCAACCAAAACCAGGCAGATCGTGGGCTGTTTAGCAGCCAGGACACGATGGGTGGGTCTTTGATCAATTTATCTTTGTAAGTAGTTATTGTAGCCATCTTCAACTCCTTTTCTATTGATAAATTTATTCGGCTAATCTACTAATAATATGTCCATATTTTATAGATTATGCTGCTCGTTGAATAGTAATAATTGTCACAAATATGACATCATTTATCCTCTTTAATTGTGACATTTATCACAAAGATTAGAATAATATTAAATGATATGGTTAATTAACCAGATATGATATAACTGCACCTTGAAAACATTTATCACTGGAGTTGTGCAACGAAGAAGTGATTGGGTAAAATACCCTCACTTTAATCCTGCAACTTTTTAATACCCAATTAAAAACAAGATTATCGGTCAGAAAACACGCGGATCGAGTTGAAAGAGAAGAGGTATGTCATGCTGAGATTTCTAATACCAGTTCTGCTAGTTGCCATCACGCTGAGCGCATGCGCCTCACCGGCTCAAGAGGAGCAGGTGAGCGAGCAGGAGAGCCCTAGGGTTGTCACCGTATATAGTTCACCCACCTGAGGCTGCTGCGGCAACTGGAGCGAGTACATGCGGGATAACGGCTTCACCATTCAGGTTGAAGACGATCAAAACAGGGCCACGTTGAGGTCCAGTTATGAAGTACCGCTCGAGATCCAGTCTTGCCATACAGCCATCGTGGATGGCTATATTATCGAAGGTCATGTCCCGGTAGATGAAATCGAACGTCTGTTGGCCGAGCGACCTGATATCGTTGGATTAGCCGTATTTGGTATGCCGATCGGATCGCCT
>JBFFEL010000215.1:0-2760 GCA_041558875.1 Anaerolineales bacterium | reverse complement strand
ATCGAGTTCGCTCTGCATACAACAGACGCTGAGTTCTTGCAGAATAGGCCTGAGAAATGAGGTAAACCAGAGATATCGCGGAAAGGATCGATCCGAGATCCGGCCGTTGGCAATCCCGACCGGGATACGTCTTTTTTGCGCGTAACGGACAAAGTTCGGCCAGATTTCAGTTTCAATGAGAACAATAAGGCTTGGGTCAATCAGCCGCAGGACCCGTTTCACCACCCAGGAGAGATCAAAAGGGAAAAACAGCAGCAGGTCGACGTCCGGAACATTGGCGGCGATTTCACGACCGGTTTCAGTGACGTGGGACAGCACCACCGCACAATCCGGGCGTTGCTGTTTCAAGGAACGAATGAGCGGCATCGCTGTATGAACAAAAGGTCCGGCAGCATTGAGCACGATGTCAATCCCCTCCAGGACTCGTTTTATGCGCTCCCCTTCCTGAAGATCTAAGACAACCATATCAAGATCGAGCCGTTCTGCAAGCGGAGCAAGCTTTTCTCCAGAGCGACCGGAGAGAATGGGATTATGGCCTCTCCGAATCGCAGCTTCGGCGATTAGCTGACCAGTAAAACCATACGCTCCATATATCATCCATCTAACGTAGCTCATCACCAAATCTCATTCTGATATCATCCACAGATAATGGACAATTACCAATCACTAATTACCAATTCACTGATCACCAATTACCTCCACTATCCCTCGTCCGCCATCGACACGCACCCGGTCTCCCGTCGCCAGGCGCATGGTGGCATCCCCGCAGCCCACAACAGCCGGGATTCCCAATTCGCGGGCGACGATGGCCGCGTGGGAGAGCGGCGCGCCGACATCGGTGACGACCGCTCCGGCACGGGGAAAAAGCAGCGTCCAGGCGATGTCGGTCTGGGCGGTGACAAGCACCTCGCCTTCCAACAGCTGGTCTCCTTCTTCCGGCGCATCGATCCGGCGAACTAACCCCTCAACGCGGCCGGCTGAACCTGGAGAACCCGAGATCACATCACCCACACCAATTTGCTCGGTCATCATTTGAAATGAGTCGGTAGTGACGTAGATATCACTCCTCCGATTGGGGTCAGCAGCCCACTGGAACGGATCAAAGCGACCGAGGATGATCGCAGGGTAAGGGGGCAATGTCCGGTACCTGTCGAAAATTTCCACCCGCGCAGGAATATCTGCAACGGCGGTATCATCCCCATCCAGCAGGGCCATTACTTCCTCCAGGGTCAGAAAGAAGATATCGTTTCCAAGCCCGCTTAACTCACCTGCCCTCAGAACAAAAAGGCGAATCAACCACCTATCGCGCACGTATTCCGAACGGGCCAGCTCGCGCAGGCGTGCTCTGCGGGCTGATTCGTCAACCCGGCGCAGGATCTTCTCCGCCTGGCGGGGGTGCTTATTGCTTAAACGCTTCACTGCGCCATCAAATGAATCTCGCTGTTCGGCCAGCAATGCTTCCACATCCACAGGAGACTTTTCGTATTGTGCCAGCTGCACCTTTATCCATTCCGGGTTTTCAGCCGGACGCGGGAGGGAAAGCTCGAACTCGTCCGCGCCCCGGTGCCCGTACTTCTCCAGATATTCTTCACGTTCCATCTCACCACGGGCAACCCTGGCGACCCCCATTACCGGTCCCAGGCTGGCCAGGGTGCCCGACTCGTCGCTCAAGTTAGAGATCAGGATGTTCGCATCATCAGGGCCTACAAAGTCATCCAGTTCCCGGCGCAGTTTCATCGTGTAGGCCGTGGAGGAATTGACGCTGCCCATGACGCTCCAAAGACCCGAACTGATGTGGGGCCAGATCTCCTGCCGCCAAAGGGTATACTGCTCTGCTTTCGCCTCAATCCTTCGAATCCGGTTTTGCATCATCCGGAACCAGACCGGATTGGACTCCAGATAAGCTGGCAGATCCTGCAACCCCTTACGCTCTTTGATCCGGGTTTGGATAATTTTAGGCAGGGCAGACAGGAGATACCGCTTCGAAAGCTCGATCAAAGGTATCTGCATCCCCTCCGGGAGCTTCATGAACAAGGTGCCCGCCTGTGAATCAAGCAGGTCCTGCTGAGTCCGCCCGATCGCATGGAAGAGGGAGGCGAACAGGCTGATGTTAAGGTATGGCCGCCCGCCGATGTTGCCCACACTATCGTATCCCGGCAGGATCACATATTCTCCGAAGACTGCCCTCAGCACGGTCCAGCTGAGCGGGGTCATTACCTCGGTGACAGCCTCGCCAAAATTAACATTGGACCATAGATAATCACCGGTCAGACTGTCGTTCCATTCGTCTTCAACTGCACCTTGTTCCGTCGTTAAATCACTGAATTGTCTAACTGCATCCATTTATTGCTCACTTTCCCAAAGCATTCAAAATCAAGCCAATTTGCGAATCCGATCCGAGGATCGCAGGCTAAGCGGGTAGAAAACCGGGGCGATGAGCCGCTCAACCTGGATCGGCAGCATCCCTTCCTCGGTGTGCTGGAGCATCCCCAAGGCTTCGTCTGCCGATGAGAGCGAACCGCAATCCTCGACAATCCATGGTTTAAGCATTATGAGATCATTTTCCCCATCCCAGTCAATCGTAGGCACCTGGTCTTCATTGATAAGGCCTTTACGGAGCATGCCCTCGTAAAGAGTTTTATCAAGAAAGGCCTCGCATGAAACCCATTTATCCCTGAGGTAGCACTCAGGCCAGAAATGGGAAGCAGTTGGCGGCATGCGTTTATAGAGCGGATCTATAATAATTCCACATAGAACACT
>JBFFEL010000214.1:0-2761 GCA_041558875.1 Anaerolineales bacterium | reverse complement strand
TGGCAGTGATCTTCCAATCTGCGCGCATTAACTGCAAATTCAGCTCTTCAGTCCCCAAAACCGAAAGCATCGAATTGATTTGTCGACGGATGCGGTAGAGACGAGGATTTGTTCGCCCGGGTTTTCGTTCTTGAAAGTAATCAGGAACGGTTGCATACGTTCGCATGCGCTCTTCTACCTCTCCACCTGTGTTTCCCGATCTTAGGAGGAAAAATAAGACGAGCACCAGCCCAAATAAGGCAACCAATCCAAGAATGACAATTGTTCCAAAATTCATAGCAATTTATTCACCCAAATGAACTTTAGCTCTAGTTATTGCGTTGCAGGCGTTGTGGCTGTCTGATCAACACCAGCTTTAGATTTCCCTTTCCTTTTTTGGGTTTTCTTTACGGATTTTGTTCCTGCCATCTCGACAGAGCCCATTTGGGCGACATTGGCAGCCAGCTTTTGGATGGCCAGAGTCGCCTGGCTGCGAGGGTACTGCATTACCAGGGGAATGCCCCGGTTCAAGCTGCGCACCACATTTGCCCCATCGTCTGGGATCTGGGCAAATACTTCATGCCGTAAAGCTGTTTCGATGTCTTTGGTTTTGACTCCTCCAGCAAGGTTTGCCCTATTCAAAATAATCATAGTCTTTTCAGGCGGATAACTTAAGGTCCGGCTGATTTGAATAAAACGGCTGGCATCATGCAGAGCAACCAGGTCAGGTGTTGTGACCAGGAAAATCCGGTCCGCGGCATCCATCATTGTGACGGTATTTTCGTTCAAATAACTACCCGCATCGATGACAATATACCCATAGGCTTTTTTAAGACCGTTCATGATATTGAACATGTCCTCCGGCCGCATCCCCTGGGCGACCTGAACATCGCTGGGGCTTAACAGGACACTGATCCCAGAAGTATGTTCGATTACCACGTCACCGATCAAGCCCGGATCGAGTAAACTGGCATGGGGTACCAGATCGGCAATCGTGTTGCGAGCGCGGATGTTGAGCATCACATCCAGGTGACCGAAGAATAACTTCCCGTCTACCAGGAGTACATTCTCTCCGCTCTCAGCGCGCAGCTCGATCGCCAGATTCGCCGCCAGGGTGGAACAACCTACACCACCGCGCGGGCTGAATACCGCGAATGTGCGCAGCGGTCTTACTGCCTCCGGACCCTGGACTGGATCGAGAACTTGCTGAGATTTTGCGCGCCTTGCTTCCAGGTCGCGTACCCTTCGCAGTGTGCTCAACAAATTAACCTGGGTGAACGGCTCTGTGATAAATGCCCGCGCTCCGGCAAGCATCACCTGTTGGGCGCGGGTTGGATCGGTGTCCGGCAAAATCGCCACCAGGGGAGTTTCCGGGAATTGGAGCACGATGTCATCGATCACATCTAAGGTCCCCTGTCCGCTGATTTCGTGACCAATCAGGATCAAGCTGGGTTCAGCGGCGTGGATCTCTTTGACCAACTTGTCAAGATTCGACAAAGTTTTAACCAACTCAAAATCCAATTGAGTATCCAATGCAGCTGATATTTGATCAAGATCGGCCCCGGGATTGCCGATGTACATCACACGCACTTGTGAATCCATATCTCTTATTACCATATAGGTTTTCCTTTCACACCACTAATCCTTCACTATGGCTGCTCATCTTCCAGACCATACAGGTCAATCAGGTAATCTTCCGTGACCGGCTCCAAATCAAACAAGATGTTAGAGGTTGGTGAACGCAGCACGATGTCGAATATTGCTCCCGTGTCTTTCAGGTGTTTAAGCACCAAGGCGTCCTGCGGGTCAAGGGCCAGCAACAGAGCGACCGTGTTTCTTTCTGCTGGGGAAGGCGTCGGAGTCGGAACAGGGGTCCCCTGCTCGTTTACAGTCGGTACACCCTGGTTGCCAGTCTGATTCTGGGAGGTGATCTCAACAATCGTGGCCGTAATTTCAACCCGCTGCATGGCGTCTAGCGTGAAGCTCTTCGTTTCAGGTTCTGGTGTCTCAATCGCCAGCGTGACACCTTCCTGAGGTGGCTGCACTTCCTGCTCGATCGTAACCAAAATATCGACGATATCGCCACGACCTAACATTTCCAGCTGGCTCATCAGGTCAACGACTGGAAATGCCATCAGCACTTCGTTGTCTTCTAGGATGAAGGCGAGATCACGATTTTTATTTGTCGGGTCCGCCAGGTGCTGGCTCATCACCATCTCCCCGCTCACAATTTCTTGCTTGGTCATACGCCCAACTCCCTCGCTGATTTGGGTCAATGCACCGCGCGGAGCCAGTCCAAGTGGAACCTCAACCTCGCGCATATCCGCATCGCTGAGAACCGTGCCCAAAGGGATGTCGTGTGTCACCACGACCACGATCTCTGTCAGCGGTGGTGGTGGAGTCGGAGTCGGGGCAGTTGCCACCCGGCTGCGGAAGAGACTACCCACGAAGATACCGCCTATTAAGGCCAGACCAATCCCCACTAAGGCCAGAATAATACCAGTACGTCGACTCAATGTGTGCCTCCTTGAAATTAATTCCTGAAAAATTTTTGTTATCTTATTTCTGATTTGGCGCTCCTCGTGAAGTGTGAGGAGGCCTCAGTTTACAACCCCACTAGAGCTCCAAACCAATAAATATCGACATCAAATTAAAAGGGAGATAATGCAAAAAATCGAGTAAGGTTTTTCGGATGAAAATTTTTGGAAGTTCCAGTAAGAAAAATTTTAGGGGTGTCGCTTCCCATCAAGTTCTTATTATCCCAATACCCGGTGTTGCTTAT
>JBFFEL010000213.1:0-2863 GCA_041558875.1 Anaerolineales bacterium | reverse complement strand
TTCCCTGAATTTAATGGTGCACCTGCTCCAGGTGCACAAGTTGTGCCCCAAAGCCGGGAAGCCGAGGAGGCTGTCCTTGGATCTATTATGATCAACCCTGAGGCCTATTATGATGTGGCTGAGTTCCTCCAGGGCGCTGATTTTTATATCCACCGTCACCGCTGGATTTGGGATGTGTTTGTTCGCCTGCATGAGAGCCGTACACCCATTGATATACTCACGGTGACCGAGGAATTGGACCAACAAGGACAGTTGGCGGAAGTGGGTGGGGCTGCCTACCTGACAACCCTGATCAACAACGTGCCTTCCTCCCTGCACGCTATCGCTTATGGTCGCATTGTTGAGCAAACTGCCGTCCGGCGCAATATGCTCGAAGCAGCTAACAAGATTGCAAAATTAGCCTACGATGAGGAGACTGGCATCGAAACCGTTATGGACGATGCTGAGAAGGCCGTCTTTGGGGTCAGTGAGCGCCGCATGACCCGCGACCTGGAGCCCATCCAGGAGGTTCTCAGTAATTATTATGACCGCATTGGCGAACTGGCTGCTCGTCCGGATGATATCCATGGTGTTCCTACTGGTTTCATCGACCTGGATAAACTGCTGGCAGGTTTGCAGCCCTCGGATTTATTGATCGTTGCTGGGCGACCAGGTATGGGCAAGACCGGTTTCGCCCTATCGGTTGCCAAAAACGCTGCCCAGATCCACAAGAAACATGTAGCCATTTTCTCCCTGGAAATGTCCAACGAGCAATTGGTCCAGCGCTTGATCTCTCAGGAGACCGGCATCGATTCCCAGCGCCTGCGAACAGGCAAGCTGCATGAGGATGAGTGGCCGCTTTTCACGCACGCCATTGAGGTCATGAGTGATACCCGTATTTTCCTGGATGATACCCCCGCCATTACCCCCCTGCAGTTGCGCACCAAGTGCCGCCGGCTGCACCTGGAATACCGCCTGGACCTGATTATTGTTGATTACTTGCAGCTGATGTCTGGAGATACTCGCAATGATAACCGTGTCCAGGAAGTCTCTTACATCTCTCGCAATCTCAAGGTCCTGGCTCGCGAGTTGAATGTCCCCGTACTGGCGGCTGCCCAGCTCTCTCGTGCGGTTGAACAACGAACCGACAAACGTCCGGTGCTCTCTGACCTCAGGGAAAGTGGGTCTTTGGAGCAAGATGCCGACATCGTTATGTTCATCTACCGGCCAGAGGTTTATGAAGAGGATCCCACCAAGGAAAATATCGCAGAAGTGATCGTTGCCAAACACCGCAATGGACCCACTGGTAATATCCAGCTCTTCTTCCGCAAGAACCTGGCCAAGTTTGAGAACGCGACCACCCTCCATTATGATCTTTCCCAGGTGCCGTGATGAAGTTTGAAGGTCTACCAGCCGGAAAAGTCGAATTCGATCGCGTGCCCGCCCCCTTCTTCAGCGAATTACTGCCCCTCATTGACCACCTGGGAGAGCTTAAGCTCACCCTCTATATCCTGTGGCGCCTGGATCGCATGACGGGCGATTACCGTTATGTAACTGTGGCGGATTTGCTGGCTGATGCCCGTTTCATGACCGGTTTAGCCTCCTCCCCTGATGAACAGGAGGCCGTGTTAAAAGACTCCCTGGCTCGTTGTGTGGCGCGCGGCACCCTCTTGCTGGCCGAGATCCCCGGCTCGCAAGCGCCTAAGTGCCTGTATTTTTTCAACGCTCCCAAAGGCCGGGCCGCGGTGGAAGCCATCCAGCGGGGAGAATGGCAACCGGCGCTCGATGAGCCCCGTCTGCCTGTTGAGTTAGCCCCGCCTCGCCCCAATATCTTTCAGCTCTATGAAGAAAATATTGGCCCCCTCACGCCGTTACTGGCCGAAGCCCTGGGAGATGCCCAGGATGAATTCCCGGCTAATTGGATTGAAGAAGCTTTCCGCATCTCGGTAGAGAAAAACATCCGCAACTGGCGCTATATCCACGCCATTTTGCGTCGATGGCAAGAAAGAGGTTACGATGTCCCAGAAGAACGAAGAGTCTCTCAAGAAGATGGCTCAAAAGATTTCCGACGATATTCGCAAGGGGAATATGCCGACTTTATCGAGCAGGATGACTGAACCAGCCGATAGAAGCGAAGGTTACATTGGAGATCCCAATTGCTCGATCTGTAAGGGCTTGGGATATGTCCGTTATGACCATCCTGTTGGACATCCAGATTTCGGCAAACTTCAGGTGTGTACCTGCCGCCAGAAGCAGTTGGAGCATTTTGCATATCGCCACTTGTTCGCTCATAGTCAATTAGATGAGCTCAGCCATTTGACCTTCGAGAATTTTGAACCTCGGGGTAAGAAAAACTATGCGCCTTCGCTCGCGGATACGATCGAGCAAGCTTTCGATTCTGCCCGGGATTATGCTACCCATTTAAATGGTTGGCTCCTGCTTCAGGGGGGGTATGGCTGTGGAAAGACCCATCTCGCGGCTGCCATTGCCAATTTCGTGGTCGAATTGGGCATCCCTACCTTGTTCGTGACCGCTCCAGATTTATTGGATTTGTTGCGCTTTTCGTTTAACGACCCTGAAACCACTTTTGAGCAAAGATTCAAGGATTTCAGGGAAGTTCGCTTATTGGTTTTGGATGATTTCGGTACGCACAATGCTACGCCCTGGGCTCAAGAGAAATTCTTCCAGATATTGAACCATCGTTACATCAACAAATTGCCTCTGGTGGTCACCACCAATCAGGATCTAGATGAGATCGATGCCCGTATCCGCTCCCGCTTGCAAGACACGAAGTTTGTCAATCCGGTTAACATTCAGGCGCCGGACTACCGCTTGCGAGGTGATGCTACCAGCAATCCGGCGCTCTCCGCGTTATTCCAGATGC
>JBFFEL010000212.1:0-2927 GCA_041558875.1 Anaerolineales bacterium | reverse complement strand
ATGCAGGTCTGGCACAGGCTGCACTCCGTCGACAGCACCCGCTGGCCGTCACGGATGTAATTCGGCACCTGGATATCCATCGGGCACATCTTCACGCAGGCCCGGCAGTCGTTGCACTTCTCGGCCTCGCCGCCGATCTTGAGCAACGCGAACCTGGAGGTGATCTTCAGCGGAACTGAGACCGGGCAGAGGTACTTGCAGAAAGCCCGGTTATCCTGCAGAGCATAGGCCAGCACGATGCCGGTCAGGTAGTAGAACAGGTTGCCGGCGATGAACCAGATTATGGCTGTCTGCCCGATTGCACCTCCCTGGAAGCCAAAACCGTACCAGAGCACGGCCACAATTCCCAGGCTGAAGGCGAAATGAGCATATCGAATCCAACCCCACTTCCCAGGCATACGACCGGCCGGGCGTTTGAAGGGCAGCAGGTCGAGCACCATCACCGTCCAGCAAGCCCAGCCGCACCAGATGCGCCCGAACAGCAGCGGGCCGAAGATCTTGGCGATCAGGTAGTGGACCACCGCGGCCTGGGTAACGCCGCCCAGCAATCCGAAGAAGGCGCCTTCGATCTGCATGTTCTCCCGGCCGTAAATGCCGGCAAATCCCACCAGGAAGGTCCCCACCATGAGCAGGGAAAGCCGGCGTCCCAGCGGTTTCTTCTTCTTGGGCAGGGCAGCATACAAGCCCAGGCCGACACCCACCGAGGCGCCGATGTAGCCGAAGAAGAACAGCGGCATGATCTGTCCACTTGAGCGCCACAGAACGGTGCCCAGGGTGAGAAAGGCGAGCATGATAATCCCGGGGAGCAAGAATTTTTTCAGGTTCAAATCGAGATTGCCCTTTGCAAAATTACTACTCAACATTTTGTCTTTCCCTTTGTTTGTGTTTCTGATTTTGAATTCGGGTATTATTAGTTCAATTCTGTACGCACTACGACCATTTCCTGAGCCAGACGGGCGATATCCTCATCATCCGGATTCCCATCTGCATCCATGCGCACGTCCATGTACTTAGCTAGTTGAGGGGCTGTCTTCAAGTACTGCAGAAGGGCATCAGCTACCTCAGATTGATCTTCGATGGTTTCTGCTCGAGCGGTAACATCCCAACCCCTCAGGCGCAGCGTGACATCTGCGCCTCCACGCAAGTTGCGCCACCAGATTCTATCCCGGTAGCTGGTGGTGTATAAAGCACCATTGATCCCCAGATAGTTCATCGGCGTAGTGTAGACTTTACCGCTCTTGCGACCGGTGTAGGTCATCAGCATCATGTTCTTACTCAGGATGAAGTGCAGTGGAGAACTTAGCAGCCCCCGCATAATTGGGTTGTACCACATCGTGACCTCCTTCAAAACTTTGTTGCGCTTTGAATATACCGAAAGAGACCCCTGGCCGCATCTGGCGAAGGTTTATTTGAGGGTTTATTTATTTCCAAAGAGCAGATAAACTCTTTTGAGGCAATAAACTTGACAAATTAGGAATCCTCATATATAATTAGGACACAAATAATTAGTATCCTAATCAATTATCATGAACAACGAGACAACCCTCATTCCAATAAGTGAGATCTCAATCTCTCCCCCAGTTACCGAGGTCTTCGAGCTGCTTGACCAGGTGGCCAGGCAGCTGCGCGAGATCCAGCGGATGACCGTCAGCGAGGTTGACCTCACACCCCCCCAATTCCAAACGCTGCGGCTGTTGTGGGCGCAGGATGGACAACCCTTCAAAGATCTGGCGACCGCTAACGGCTGCACACGCCCGACGATGACCGGCATCGTCGATACATTGGAGAAGAAGGGCCTGGTGACGCGCCAGCCCAACCCCGAAGATCGCCGCAGCCTGCTGGTGGCCCTCACTGAGAAAGGTGAAGCCCTGGAAGGCAGCACCCCGGATTTAGAATTTATTTATGCTAAGTGCTGTGTGGGCTTGAGCGCCGAGGAGTTCCGGCAATTAGGTTTATTGCTAGAAAAGCTGGATCAATCCCTGGATTGCGCTTGCTGATCCCAATTTATTATAGACAAGGAGGCATCAACGTTATGAATACCAAGAAGATCTTAATCATTTTAGCCCATGCCTTTGTCGGCTGGGCACTCTGCACTGCGACAATGGTGATCGGCATGGCCACCATGTCAATCGATAGTGCATTAATCGTGCATGCGATCGGCGCGCCAATTTTCTTCACGGTCATTTCGCTAGTCTACTTCAACAAGTTTAACTACACATCACCGCTGCAAACGGCACTGATATTCGTTTCCTTTGTGATCGTGGTGGATTTCTTCGTGGTGGCCTTGCTGATCAATCGCAGCCTGGAAATGTTTGCCAGCTTACTGGGAACATGGATCCCCTTTGCGCTGATATTTACATCGACCTATGTGACCGGGGTGCTGACTCTGAGAAGAGCAGAAGGACAGGCCGTATCCTTGGCAGGGCAGGGAAGCGAATAAGATTGCGAGCAAATTTTGACCTCTGCACCATTAGCACTACCAGTCCTTGAAGGACTGGTAGTGTTTCTCAGGCGTATCCGTGGCAGGGTATATAACCGTATGTTTCTATTTCTTCGAAGCCACTGGTTCGTAGCCCAGGTCGGCCAGCACGTCTGCAATGGCGGCCGCCCCCTTAGCAGAAGGATGTACCCCATCACCTGCCATGAGGGTTGAGAGACAATAACCAATTTCTTGAAATGGTTGTCATGAAGTCCAGCACATCTATTTAACCTCGATCGGACCCATTATTTTAAAATCATCACACGGCTCGGGAGTGATGAAGCAGATCAGGTATATAGGTTTTTCCTGGACAGAAAAGACAAGTTCTGTTTGCTCTTCTATGGTGTCCGAAGACTCGTATACGCTCACGACCTGTCCCCATGGTGGTGGACCCGGGCAATTATCAATGGCTAAGAGGTCCTCTAAGCCTTTCCCCTCATCCACGGTT
>JBFFEL010000211.1:0-3044 GCA_041558875.1 Anaerolineales bacterium | reverse complement strand
TAACATCATCAGCTTACCACATAAATATCCCAGCACCACCATTGGCAGCTGTGTTCTTGAATATGTAATTTTTTCTGATATTTACTTTGGCTTTATCGACAAATACCCCGCCTCCCTGTCCACTTCCAATCACAGTTGCATCACCGCCTGTGATGCGCAGCCCTTCAATCGTGACATTGATATTTCCAGTGATGTATAACACTCTCCCGTTTCCCTGCGCGTCTAACGTTGTTGGGTTGGCAGCAGGGTCAGAAGTTGTCCAATTGAAAGTCGTGTAGCCTCCCCGGATGGTGACACTCTTATCAATGTAGACGACTTGGGGATGACCTCCCTTGTTATTGATACCAGTGTAGGTGCCAGTTGCCACCTTGATAGTATCTCCATCATTCGCTGCGTCCACAGCAGATTGTACAGAGCTATAGTCACATGTGGGCGGACCAGCTGGGCAAACTGTGAAGCTTGCGGCGCGAGCCAAATTTGGTAGACCGAATAGAAACCAGATGAGGATAATGGTTGACCCCTGTAAAATTAATCTGCTGATTAAGTACAGACGTTTGACATTCATTATTAAGACCCTCCTTGATGCAAAAAAAAACCGCCGACATCTCGTCAGCGGACTTCATTAATTGAGGAATTGCATGTCAGGTTATGATGCTTGCCTGACTCCCGCCAGCATTGGGTGCAATAGCGATTTTTTGTGACTGTATTCACATTGTAGCATAGGAATATTCCAAATTCAATACAATGAGTCAATCAAATGTTTCAGCTCTAACAATAGCGCTGCCTCAATTCTCCTCGGGTTATTTGCCAAAGGGTCTTCACTTTTGGCAATAATAAAAAGCTAAAAATCATGTGTTTTTCCCTTGAAATTAGCCTGACCCTAATCCAATATACAAACTATATACCTAACACGCCCCTGGATACCTTTTCGGCATTATACGGGGGTGTTTTACTCGTTTCTAGGAATAAACACCAAATTTTTTACCTTAATTTCAAGGGTAATGCAGCCACAGATAATGAATTTACCTCTGATTATGACAAGGGCGAAGCATCCCCTTGGATGATTCAACCTGGTGATTTACTTGCGAAAAGGATGCTTCGCCCCTACAATTGATGATGAATTAATTTAGGAAGTTTTCATATGGAAATTTATCTGAGCGCGCGGCCTCCATTCTCGCTTTCGGCGGTGATCCAATCGCATGGTTGGTATAGGCTGGCGCCTTTCCACCACCATTCTAAATCAGGCGCGCTCGGCTACACCCACCGGTTGCACACCGGTCGAGTCGTGCTGCTGGCAATCCACGAAGGGCAAGTTGGCGTCAGGGTAGAGATCCCGGAGCAGATCGAGGAGGATGAAGTATCTCAAATCGCAGCAGATGTGACCTGGATGCTGGGCCTGGATCAGGATTTTTCAGAGTTCTACACGTTGGCGGCTGAAGAGCCCAAATTAGCCCATGTCCCGGTTAAAGCCCAAGGTCGCATTCTTCGCTCCCCCACTCTCTTCGAGGATGTGGTCAAAACAATCCTGACCACGAACACCGCCTGGGGCGGCACGATCCGCATGAATGAAGCTCTGATTGCTCAATTTGGAGATCTTCTTCCAGGAGACAATGCACAGCAGGCCTTCCCTACTCCAGCCCGTCTTGCAGCAAGCGATGAGGAGACGCTGCGCGAGTCAACCCGCCTCGGCTACCGCTCACCATACATCCTGCAATTGGCTCGCGAGATCGACCAGGGATCACGTGACCTGGAAGCCCTGAAGAGCAGCGCTCTATCGAGCGAGGAACTACGGCAGGAATTGCTGTCGATCAAGGGAGTCGGGAATTATGCCGCAGCCAACCTGCTCATGCTGCTGGGACATTACGATTACCTGACCATAGACTCATGGGCGCTGAAGATGGTCTCCAATGAATGGTACGATGGAGAGCCAATCGAACCAACCGATGTCGAAGATGCATTCGAGCGTTGGGGTAAATGGAAAGGGCTGGCATATTGGCTTTGGGACTGGTCATTCGAAGAGGGATGACAGCAGACCAGGATAACGACCGATCAATAATCAATGACCTTTTGTCGAAATGGCAGCTGAGATCAAAACCACTGCATATGGAGAAATCACCCGGTTTGATTTAAGCCGAAAATTCGCGGGTAGGGGGAGATATTGGACGACGGCTTACCTGGTAGATGGTCTGATGATCGATACCGGCTGCGCGCACACCGCCGCTGAGTTGGGCAGAGCTTTGCACAATGAACAACTCTCCCAGATCGTTAACACCCACAGCCACGAGGATCACATCGGGGCGAATGCCCTTTTGAAATCTGTCAAAAATAGTGTGGGGATTTTCGCTCATCCAGCAGCCCTGCCGATCCTGGCCGATCCCAGAACGTACCAACCACTGCAGGCTTACCGGCGCTGGTTTTGGGGCTGGCCAGACAGATCGACAGCGCAATCGCTTGAGCAAGGTTCCGTAATCGAGACAGATCGTTACAGCTTCGAGGTATTGTTCACACCCGGTCACAGCCAGGATCATATTTGTCTATACGAACCCAACCAGGGTTGGTTGTTCAGCGGGGATGCCTTCATTGGTGGGAAGGATCGCGCCTTGCTGGCCGGAAGCGATATCTGGAAGATGATCGATTCTCTAAAGATCCTGGCTGGATTACCTGCCGAGATCATGTTCCCCGGCAGCGCGCAGGTCCGAGAAGATCCGAAGCAAGAGCTGAGCTATAAAATCGAATACTACCAGGAGATTGGAGAGAAGGTATTACTGCTGCACAAGGCTGGAGCAAAGGTGAGTGAAATCGCCAACATGTTGTTCGGCAGGCCAATGCTGATCGAATTATTCACCTGGGGGCATTTCTCGCGGCGCAGGTTGGTGCTTTCCTATTTGGGGATGAACAATGAAGGATTCAGGAATTCTTCCTAAAATAACCTTCGTTCGGGATCAGATTCAAATGTTTCAAGTCATGATTGTGATCCTGTATTGCTGTCGAAGATCGCGCCATTTCAAGTAGAAGGCGATTGTTTCACTCCTCCCTCGCTTTTG
>JBFFEL010000210.1:0-3074 GCA_041558875.1 Anaerolineales bacterium | reverse complement strand
GGGGTTTATGCCAGCTCATGTAGTACCCACTAATTTTTGTTAGTTCCCATGATTGACTCACTTATCCATGAAATGTGTCCAGATTGCCAGAAATTGACGGGCGAAGTTCAAGCGGTCCAATTTGTTAACCGATATTTGAGTCAATTAATCTAATTGGATAAAACCTTAATTCCATACTGAATAACTCTTAGGAGGGTAAAACCATGAAACCTTCAAGACGAATTTTCTTAGTAAGCCTTCTTGTCCTGGTCGCGTTGATGCTCCTCGCTCTAGGGCCAGCGGTGGCGGCAAAAAACACAGGCACGATCACATCGGAGTTTTACGGAAAGACGGCTGGTGGCCAGGACGTTTACGAGTACACCTTGGCGGGCGCAGGCAAGGATCCGCTGGAGGTGAAGATCATCACCTATGGTGGTATCATCACCTCTATCGAAGCGCCAGACAAATGGCGCAATTATGAGAATGTAGCCCTCGGCTTTGATAACCTCCAGGACTATGAAACCAAGAATCCCTATTTCGGCTGTATCACCGGCCGCTATGCCAACCGGATTGCCAACGGGAGATTCACCCTCGATGATGTCACATACTGCCTGGACATCAACAACGATCCCAACTCCCTGCATGGCGGTTTCGTTGGCTTCGATAAAAAGGTCTGGGAGGTGACGAAAGCGGAGGTTGGTCCGCGTGGCCCAATGCTTGAGCTGCACTATCTCAGCTTGGCTGGAGAGGGCTTTGAAGGCGACGTATGTGCTGATGGCGAGGCAGGATATCCTGGGAACCTGGACGTGTATGTAACCTATACCTTGGACGGTACAAAGCTGATCATGGATTACGTGGCGACCACCGACGCACCAACCGTCGTTAACCTGACCAACCACACCTATTGGAACCTGGACGGTGAAGGTGAAGGGGATATCAATGATCATTGGCTGATGATCAACGCTGATCGATATACACCGGTTGACCCAACCTTGATCCCCACCGGGGAACAAGCCTCTGTTCTCGGATCTCCATTCGATTTCACAGTCGCCAAACCCATTGCTGATGGTCTTCGTTCTAACCATGAGCAAGTCGTCATCGGGCGGGGGTTCGACCACAACTGGGTGCTGAGCCGGCCTTCACCGGACGATGAATCGATGTTCCTGGCTGCATCAATGTGCGAACCAGATTCTCGACGCCTGCTGAATGTATGGACGACGGAGCCTGGCATCCAGTTTTACGCCGGTAACTTCCTGGACGGGACGCTGTATGGACCCAGCGGCCGCGCTTACCGCCAAGGAGATGGACTTGCCCTAGAGACTCAGCACTATCCTGACTCACCCAACCAACCAGGTTTCCCCTCTACGGTGCTGCGACCTGGCGAGACCTATGAAACCACAACTATCTTTGAATTACTGGTCAACAAAGGACAGTGCAGAGACAACTAACGCCAGATTGTCAATTTATACGCTAAGTTCGTTCGCCCGGGCGATCTGATTTTGGAGCGGGTGTACTTCTTGTAGAGCATCCGCTCTATTTTGTTCCTGAACACCAATAAATTGTGCATCACTCGGATTTATTCCTGTAATTTGGCGTTGGCAGAGATTTTGGGAAATAGGTTTTGGGCGACTCAAAAATCGCTTATCATATTCAAGTTTGTTCAAAAACGAATAGGTATAGAATGTTTATATCTGATTTACTGTATTTAAGATTTGATGAGCATTTATTAGCGACTCTTTACGCACATAAGCTAATAAGTTGGTGAATCATTGCATGGCATTCACTGAAAAAACCATTGTTGTTTGTCGAGAATTTCAATTGCAATATATCGATTTGTCTGCTCGTGACCACTATGTTATTATGGTTTTATCCAGTCAACTCATCTGATTTTGAGATTCCCAACTGGTATTCAGCAAATTTAAAGCCGATTGATCGATAAAGCCTCTCGGCTGGAGAACCCGCCTCCGCGACGATCACCAGGGTCTCCAGGTTGAAGTGCTCCAAACCATGAAGCCCGGCTTTGTAAACCATGGCGCCGGCAATACCCCTTCTGCGGTAATCAGGATGGGTTTGAACGGATTGGTACCTGCCAAGTTCACCGGTATGGAATAACCCCAGGTCAGCAACCAACCGATTTCCAGTGAATGCGCCAAGCCAGACGCCCAATCCTTGTGACACCATTTGTCGATAGCGCGCTGCTTGATTCACCCTGAACAGCCGGTAGCTCTCTTCAGAGAATATCGGTTCACGACAGATTACCTGGTTTTCGATGCTCTGCTCCCAATCATCATCGGTTTCAAGCGGGCGGATTTTTACCCCAGAAGCTGGCTTCGCTACCAGGTCGTCCCTCTGGGCGGTGAGAACTGCAGATTGCTCCAGATAATAACCATTATCCATGAACGGCTGGATGGCTCCTTTCTCATCCTCAATCGTATCCCACCCGAATGCCTGGTGGATCACTTCAGGAGGCTCGCCGATTTCCTGGACAAATATTTCCTGCCATCTTGAGTAATCGCCCTCACCGGGCGGCTGGTCAAAAAGCAGGAAATTTCCCCAGTAGAAAGTCGGGTTGGAGGGGGTGCGGATCACCAGATAATTCCCGCGGTCAAGGATTTCCCCGTCGAAGGTGGGGAAGATCAGGTCGGTTCGATAAGCAAGCGAGCGTACTTCCATAATTCTCCACTAATCTAGTTTCCCAAAATTCAATTCCAATTTAAGCACTTCCATTCTGATAACAGAAGCAGAAAAGATTATACTAAGACACTTAAAATAACCACGATTGAGAATTTCATCCCGAGATCATAAAAGTTATTGTACGCTCAAACCGTTATAATGAATGCAATTGTGACTTTATCCGTTTTGAATCTTGAATATCAAGCAAATGATCGAGAAATCCGAATCAATCTCAAACACTGATCAGCTAAAACAGCGCAACTGGGAGCTCTCTGTTCTAAATGCCATCGCCGAATCGCTCAACCGGGAGGTTGACCTGTCGCAGGCGTTGAAGATCACCCTATCGCAGGTGGTGGAATTATTCAATCTCAAGACGGGTTGGATCTGGCTGCTGCATGAGGATATTGAAGAACCATACCTGG
>JBFFEL010000209.1:0-3126 GCA_041558875.1 Anaerolineales bacterium | reverse complement strand
TGCTGTACATGAACATAAGATTCTCAGGAAGTAAACCCAATGTTGGCAAAATGGGGGAATCGATCTGTGTGCTAAAGTCTTGAATCCAATAGGAGAAGTAATCCCCGCTACCCTGGTAGAAGCCGACCCCAATCGCCCGGGTATCTGGATCAAGGATATTGGCGCGATGTGCGTCGCTGTTCATCCAACCGTTCATGACCGCTTCAGGGGAGTGATAACCAGCTGCCGCGTTCTCACCACTGGCGCCGGAGTAATATTGCGCAATTCTCTCCCAGGCATTGCATATAAAGATCAATTCGTCACCTTCGCGGTCCTTGGTGTTATGACTGAAATAATTGTCCTGGCTCATATCCGCAGCCTGGTAGCGAGCGGCATTGGTTAATCCCGCTGAATGTACCAGCGGGGTCAAGCCGCGGCTCGTGCGTTCCTGATTGACCAGCTCGATGACCCGTTCTTCATACTCTGCATTGTAGGCAGGCACGATCTGACCACCGCAGCCCAAATACTGCAGGGAGGGGCTGGTTGGGTCTGGTTTTTCTGGTGGGGTGCCGATCACGCCGCCATCCGCCAGAACGGGTTTGGCGGAAGCAAACAAGCTCAATGTGAGGGCCAAGAATCCAATTCGAGATAGGACTTTTTTCATTTATCAATTTCACCTGGTAAAAATATTTCTATCATCAGCAACCCCGAAAGAGTCGCAGTATTATCCTGCATTTCTACGATGCAACCGATTAGAGTATCCTAAGAATTATATTGCGCAGCAATGGGAAAAAGGTCCCGCCTGGCAAAATTGTTATGTACGGGGGATGGGTTTGCGGGTAATTAAACTCGGACAGCCATAACTTAAAGTAACCCTCCCGCAGCTGCAGCTGCGGGAGGGTTAATGATTCTAGCGCTTTGTTAAAGGATACAAATTCACTGCCACTGATGCTGCGGCTCAACACGGGGCAGTAGCTTAAATGTAGCGTACCTTGTATGGCTGAAGTGGTTTGCGTCGATCAATCGGTAGCCGGAACAGGTGGTCAAGACCAGGTCATGCTGCTCAGCCTCCTCAAGGATGGCCTGATTCCCTTCTGCGGACTGCCGGACTCTCTCCGAGGTGGTGAATTCATAGGTGTATAGCCGGTGATCCCGGTAGATCGAGATGCGGTCCCCGGGCTGCAGTCCCGCCAGCTTGCTGCCTGGCAGCTGGTTGCCGTAGATGTCATCGAAGTGGAAGCCGATGATGTTGTCAGCGAAGAGGCAGGCATCGCTCCAGCCGGAACAGGCACCGAGGGGTTTGATGGCGTTGCGCCCCTGCCCGAGGTATACCCAGCCGAGCGGATCAATCTGGTCAGCAAGGTGGCTGGAGACCGAGGCCACTCCCCCGCCGGTGATGAAGGAGAACTCACAGCCTTTGTTGGTCCAGGCTCCATCGTAACCCTTGATCTGGGCCTGGTATTGGACGTACGGTTCGAGGCGCGGCACATCCATTTCCAGGGTATCGCTCTTGACCAGGTATCCCGGCTGACCCTTGATCACCAGGCGGCAGCTTTTCCCCTGACCGATGCCCCTGCATTCAATATGTGTATCCACGAGCCCCCAACCGGGGATCTGGCTGCCGAGCTCGATCGGCTGCCCGTGGAAAGTGAAAAGTTTAACGTTATGGCATTCATATTGTCGCTCATCTTGGCAAGCCTCGAAAGCTGCGGCGGTGATAAGATAACCTTCCTCCCTACCAAATACCCCAGGAACAAGTTCCCCATCTAATGTTGTCTCCGCCATGACTCTATTGCCTTGGTATTGCTTTGCGTCCACAAAAATATATTCATAGTGACCATCTTTATCCGTGGTCAGCTCGTCGTCTTCGGTTAGCGGGCGGCTTATGTTACCATTCTTGTCTCCTAAATAGAGCTGAATGGGGTGGTTTGGAACTGGATTTAAATCAACGTCAAATAGCGTACCCGATAATTCTAAATTCTTACTCTGTTCCCCTTTGGGTACGCAAGTTCCCTCAATTGTGAGCTTCGGCCCCTCTTCCACAGGACATCCTTCGAAATCTGGTATCACTTTGATCAGGTGTGTTTTGGTATATGTACGTCCATCAACCATCGTTTCTGCGGTGACTATCTTACCAATGTATCTTATGTCGTCTTCGAAGATATATTCATAGTAACCATTGTCAGCCGTCTTTATAGATTCTTTCTCTCCACTGGGTAAACTCAGCGTGATCTCGTGGTTTGGGATCGGCTCCCCGTCGCGCTTCAGAGTTCCCCAAAATTTCATATTATTGTTATTTAATTCTTCCGGGTGACATTTCCCATCCAAGGTAAAGCTGATTCCATCGCTACAGCCGGCGAAATGATCCTCACTGATGGTAAGCGAGTCGGATGTTTTCTGTCCATCTACAGTCGCGCTTGCAGTGACATCCTGCTCGATGTAATTCCTGGCACCTTCAAAAATATATTCATAGTGACCATTATTTTTCGTCTTTAAGGATTTTTTCTCGCCATTGGGTAAGCTCAGCGTGATGGTGTGGTTTGCGATCGGATCCCCGTCGCGCTTCAACGTGCCCGTTAATTCTAACTTCTCACTATATACCCCTTTTGGTACGCAAGTCCCATCCAAGTTGATCTTGGGTTTGCCATTGATTTCAACCTCGATCTCAATGTTATCGATCGCCCCGGAACCGTTCAGGTCCACCACCATGTAGTCGATATCCTTGACATCAACCTCAACCGTTTGTATCTCGTTGTCAGGTGTTTCTTCGAACTGCACCGTCTTCACGAGCGTCCCGTTCCGGCCGCCCTGATATACGTGGATCTCACCAAATTCTCTATCGTCGACATCTGCTACCGTCAAGCGGTTTACCTTGACTTTCCCATCATCAAATTCCGAGAAATCAAACCAGAATTCAGCTCCTTCGTTATCCGCATCGTCAGGATCTTTTAAATCAAGGTCTTCGCTAATGATCAGGACAGGTCCTAGGTTATATCTACTGAAGTCCAAATCGTCATCCTCACCTGTACACCCGTCAGTGCAGTTGGCATCGAAGATCATGGCGGTATTCTTGCCGGGGATTCTGGGGTTTAAGCCGAAGACGGAAACAAAACCTTCAATTGGGTCCCCACTGATCCCTGTACCAAC
>JBFFEL010000208.1:0-3211 GCA_041558875.1 Anaerolineales bacterium | reverse complement strand
GGGGGGGATCCAGATCCCAGGGCAAATCGAGCGCGGTGATCTCTTCTACCTGTCCGGCATCATTGGCTCGCACCCGACAGCGGACCAGGGGAAAGACGCGGTGGACGGCCGCATAGCGCAGGGTGAGCTGTACATCCGCGTCGTAATAAGTCAGCTCGGGGAAGTGCTTGGCTACTCGCTTAAAGAGGCGCGGCTGGTGTGCAGGCTGGGGAACCTGGACGGCGAGCACAGTCAACGGCTGCGGCTGGAATAGATCCCGCCGTTCGCACCTCGATAGGGTAACTGGGATGGGCTGCTGCTCCAGGAAACGCCACAGCTCGCGCAGGCGTACAGCCGGACCAGCGGCGTAAAATGTGATCGGGAAATCCTGCAGCAGGCGATGGCGCTTCCCGTCATCGCCAAGCAACCAGAGGATCACCCCATCCTGAGGATCAGCAAACAGGTCAAGCAGCCAGCCAGTGTGTTCCATCTCTACCCAGCCCAAAGAAAGTGATTCGATTATAAAATAGAACAATTGTTCTGTACAGGGTTTCATCAGGATTGACACCCCTCCTCGCCTCGGTTATAGTTCTCCTCCGTGGAGATAGTTGAAAAGTTCGTCCCGCTGTGGATGTTGCTCATTATGTCAGTGGCCTGCACATTGCCCGCTTCACCGATAAATCAGGCCACTTCATTACCGACCACGGTTCCCCCACCGACACCTACGATTACCGCGACCAGCACGCCGCTGCCCACTGCTACGCCGACGCCCCACCCGGCTGCCAGAGTGGCGCTGGGCGACCAGGCGCTCTTTTTTGGGGATTGGGAGAGCGCCTTTGCGGAGTTCAGCAGGGCGCTGGAGTCAAGTCTGGATGGTGAGGTGCGCTACGCGGCGCGCCTGGGAATTGCCCGGACCCACTTTCTGGCTGGTGAGCTGGATAGGGCGCGAGTTGTCCTGGAAGAGTTGAGGGCTGATGAGAGTTTCCAGCATCTGCTGGCTGAGGTCAATTTCTTCCTCGCCCAAACCTACCATGCGCAGGGGGATTACCATGCAGCTGCTGATGCCTATAATCGGTACCTCGAGCTGCGTCCAGGAGTGATCGACAGCTATGTTAATGAGCTGCGTGGGGATGCGCTGTCCGCGGCTGGGGATTACCCGGCTGCGATTGCTGCCTACCAGGCAGCGTTGGCAGCTCCTCGCTTGAATTCCAGCCTGGATATCGAGCTCAAAATGGCGCAGGCTTATGACCTGTCAGGCGATCTGGCGACAGCACTTGTCGCTTACCAGGATATCTACTCCCGCACAGCCAGTGACTTTCTGAGAGCGCAGCTGGATTATCGGTTGGGCCAGATTTACTTAGAAACCGGGGAGGCAGAGCAAGGATACAATGCCTATCTGGATGCGGTGATGAATTATCCCCGTTCCTATAATTCTTACCTGGCATTGGTCGAATTGGTAGAGGCAGGTTTGCCGGTCGATGAATTTCAGCGGGGGCTGGTCGATTATTACGCGGGTCAATATGCGGTGGCAATTGCTGCGTTTGATCGTTACATGCAGTCTGAATCTGCGGATGTAGCCACTGCGCTGTACTACAAGGGATTGGCGCAGAGCGGATTCGGTGAATACCAGGCGGCAGTGGATACATGGGATGAAATTATCCAATCCCATCCTGATTCCGATGTTTGGGATGATGCCTGGGAGCAAACCGCGGAAGTGCTCTGGTTCCACGAGGGTGAATACCGGGATGCCGCCCAGCTCCTGCTTGATTTTGTGGAACAGGTGCCTGCCCATCCGAGAGCTGCAGAATTATTATTCACGGCGGGCAGGATAGCAGAGCGGGGAAATCACCTTGATCTGGCTGCCCGGATCTGGGATCGCGTGGCAGCTGAATACCCTTCGGCAGAGAATGCCAGCTCTGCGATCTTCCTGGCTGGCATCACCCGCTATCGCCTTGCAGATTACCTTGCTGCCGCCGATCAATTTCAGAGGCTGTTGGCATTTTCAACCGATCTGGAGGATCGCTCAGCAGCATATCTCTGGTTGGGTAAGTCAAGGCAGGCTTTAGGAGAAACGGATGCAGCCAGAGCTGCCTGGGAACAATCCACTGCAATCGATCCGACTGGATACTATAGTGAACGGGCTGGCGATATCCTGAATGGGATTGAGCCATTCACACCCCCGATGGATTATGATCTGTCATTTGATTTAGAAGCTGATCGGCAGGAAGCTGAAGAGTGGATCCGAACGATATTTGGCCTCCCTGAAGGAACAGATCTATCAAACCCAGGACCATTGACCGGGGATGTAAGATTCCAGCGAGGCAATGAATTCTGGCGTTTGGGCCTATATGAAGCCGCCAGAGCTGAATTTGAGGATCTACGGATCTCAATTGAATCCGACCCTGCCAACTCCTATCGGTTAACCAACCATTTGCTTGAGCTGGGGCTCTACCGAACGGCGATCTTCGCCGCCCGCCAGGTTCTAAATCAGGTAGGGATGGATGATGCCGAGACGATGAACGCCCCGCGCTATTTCAACCATGTCAGGTTTGGTCCTTACTACCGGGATTTAATCATGCCAGCCAGTCAGGTGTACAATTTCCACCCATTATTGCTTTTTAGCGTCGTACGCCAGGAAAGTTTGTTCGAAGGATTTGTACGATCGTCTGCTGGAGCCAGGGGATTAATGCAGATCATCCCTACAACGGGATTGGAAATTGCCCAAAACGAGGATTGGCCGCCAGATTATTCTGATGAGGATCTCTATCGGCCGCTGGTCAGCGTAACGTTGGGAAGCAGCTATCTCAACCGGCAGCGTGGTTATCTGGACGGCGATCTGTACGCTGCCTTGGCTGCTTACAATGGGGGTCCAGGAAACGCCTTGACCTGGAAGAATTTAGTCCCTCCCGACCCGGACCTTTACGTGGAAGTGATCCGTTTTCCTGAAACCCGGGAATATATTAAAAGCATTTACGAGATTTTCAGTATTTACAAGACACTGTATGATCGCACGCCTTAAGATCATAGGTTACTTACAATATAAAAGGTAATCTTTGGGGGAACGGAATAATAAACCATACTTAATTAATCTGGAAAACAAGTATTTATCGGTTTAAGAAAATAATCGTCATTGTTTGCCCCAGTGCGGTAGGCTGGGCTGAAGGAGTGGAGCGACTGACCTGTCCCCGATATGTGGGGAAGAATCCCTATAGCTTTGGTTTGCTATGATCTC
>JBFFEL010000207.1:0-3254 GCA_041558875.1 Anaerolineales bacterium | reverse complement strand
CTGTCCCGCAAGCTTGCGGGGGTTCTTTTGCTGGGCGAGCTGCAAGTGCTCTCCTTGCGGCGTGGGGATCCCCTCCACTGATAAGAGATCGTCCCGTTTGCGCGCGGAGATTGCTTCGAGGCAAAGAACAAAGAACGCCTCTCGCAATGACATCATTTTGGCTGTCATTCCCCCGGTCCGTCCGACCAAGCGTTGGTCCCGCACTTGTTGCGGGGGTTCCTTTGCTGGGCGAGGGGAGCGAAGCCTTTAGTCCTGCATCCATGCGGGGAATCCCCTCCATTGCGAAAGATCATCCCGCTTGCGCGAGGAGATTGCTTCGAGGTAAAGAAACCTGTCCTCGGTCGGACAGACCGGGGGAAAGAACGCCTCTCGCAATGACAATAACAAACTGTTAGGTGGCAAGTATGATTTTATCGTGATTATTATTGGTATACACCAGTATCTTGCCAATCGAATTCCATTTGTTTCGCAGTGCGCACAGCTAAATCTTTGCTTACAAGACGTTCGACGAGGTGAAGACTCATATCAATCCCGGCAGATATGCCCGCTGCACTGACGATCTGCCCGGTGTCAACCCATCTAGTACCCTCGATTACCTCAATGTGGGGGAACATCACCCGCAGTTCGGCAAGATCTTCCCAGTGCGTTGTCGCTTGCTTCCCGTTGAGAAGGCCAGCTTTTCCAAGTAAGAAGGCGCCCGTGCAGATAGAAGCTGTTAATTTTGCCGAATGAGCGCATTTATCAATCCATTGGATGACCGTTTCATTCTCTAGCTCATCAGACACAATACCCCCAGGGATGATCAGGATATTCACCTGGGGGTGATTATCAAAGTTGTATCTGGGCAGGATGGTTAATTCGCCGCGCGCCTGAACAGGTCCGTTATCCTTGGCGATCGTAAAGACATTAAAAGGTGCCACCTCGCTTTCCGCTTGCTGGTGGAGGTGCACTCGCGCAGCTGTAGTGAACACTTCAAAAGGGCCAGCAAAGTCAAGGACTTCAACCTTGTCAAACAAGTAAATGCCAATATTATGAGTCATGTCCTCGTTTCTCCTTGAGTGTCAATAATAATCCAAAAATGATGGCAGAATTCGTGATTTCATCTCTTTCACCATCAATTTATATTCTTGCATTTGAATTATGGCAGATCCTTTTATCTCTCTTCCCTCAGAAATGCCAGCACATCCCGGCTGAACTCTTTTCCGGAAGCCGGGTGGCCCATGCCCTCATACAGGATCAACCTGGCATCCGGGATCCCGGCCGCTGTCTCGCCAACTAAGTCTGGAGTGTAGAAGAAATCCTCAGTGCCCGCAACCACCAGAGTCGGCGCGCTGATTTGAGCCAGGCCCTCTTTGAAGTTGAACTGGTTCTCCGCCTCGATGGTCACCACCAGGTCCCTTGGATCATCTGGTGCGCTCAGGGACATCAGCTGCGCTAACAGCCAGACCAGCGGTCTGGAGAGCGTTTTCAAGATTCCCGAGCGGGGAAACATCGTGCTGAGCAGCACCGCAGAGACCTGTGCCCATTGGCGCTGTTGCGCCAGCTCACCCATGCGCAGCTGCAGCCGTTTAGCCTCCTCGCTCAGCGTGTAAGCGCTGGAATGAACCACCAGGCGGCGGACCAGCTCGGGGTGGTCGGCGGCAAAGTTCAGGGCGATCGAACCGCCCGTGGAAACGCCGATTACGTCGACCGGTCCATCAAACTCTTCGCCGATCATAGCGGCATAATCATTGGACATGTCCTGGAACGTGTAGCCGGGCGCAGGACCTGGCTTGCGCAGCACGACATACACCTGGTAATCCTCGCCCAGGAACCGGTAACTCTGGATCGTCATCCTGGATTGCGGTTTGTGCTCAAATACCAGCCCTGGAAAGACGACCAGGGGGCGCGTCCCGCGGCCCAGGCGATTGTACGGCAGACCCCCTCGAAAGTATCCGGCCCCTCGATCCGCTTGTGGCACTATGCACCTCATTTCAATTTAATGGTGAAGGCACCATGTTTCAACTTAGCGTGACGACATCTGGCGGGAGAGAGTGTGACTCGCCTGTTGTTATTTCGGCAATGCGACCAGCACTTATTTAGAGCCAGGTTTATCCAGCAAGTCGGAACTATCCTTTGACGTGGGACAGCAGCTCACAGATGGAACCGTCTCTCACCCGGAATATATCCACTCCTCGTACATGCTCTTTCCCCCCTGCTGCGGACGCCCAGCTTTCTCTCCAGCGCATAATGCAGCGCTCACCAAAACCAAAGATCTCCTCGATCTCGATTTGGATTTGGGGTAACTCGTGGAATAAATCCGCCCAAAATTGAGTCACCGCTTCGGTCCCCGAGTAAGCCGCGCCGTCTGGGGCTGGTTCGCTGTTTTCGAGAACACAATCATCGCTCATCAACTGCATTATGTCATTGACATCATGCCGATTGAAGGCCTCTTTGAACTCAAGCACCACGCGTATCCCTGATTCAAGCTTGTCCATTCGGATCGGGCTCATGCGGATTTATCCTCTCCTTCAATCGATTTCCGATCGCTTATCTGGCAGATCGATCAGCATATTTCTTTATCCTTATTAACGTCAGTTCGGGTTAAGAGCCCGGTGAATTAATGTGTCATTCCGAACCCCCAACGGGGGTGAGGAATCCCTATCGAGATGGATTACAAAGGATCTTTGTAGGGATTTCTCGTCGCGAATTTTATCCTGAAGATCTGAAGAGCGCCTCGAAATGACAAGCTTCTTTGTATAATCCATGTATATCCCTAACTCAGGTTTATTATCCTTTTGGACATTATACATTCAAGTGGTGATCCATCTGAATCCGCATAAGAGCAGAATTTGACAATGTTTGTAAAATCTGCTACTATATCGTTAACGGATATAATCTATCGACTGGCGATATAGTTGACCTAAGAGCGCGCTGGCGCAGAAAGAGGCTGGCCTCAAATCATGACTGACTCTGAAAATTACCTCCCGCTTACTCCAGCCGTTTTTCACATCTTGCTGGCTTTAAGTGACGGTGAAAAACACGGTTACGCCATCATGCGCGTGGTAGAAGAGACGACTCAAGGCCGTATGCTCCTGGGTCCTGGAACCTTGTACGGGGCTATTAAACGCTTGCTCAGGTCAGGTTTGATTGTTGAAAGCGACTATCGCCCGGATCCGGTGATCGATGATTCTCGCCGCCGGTATTACAGACTCACCGATCTCGGTCGAGAGGTTCTGACCGCAGAATCTGAACGGCTGGCTGATCTCGTCGAG
>JBFFEL010000206.1:0-3261 GCA_041558875.1 Anaerolineales bacterium | reverse complement strand
TGCTTAAAACCCTATTTATGGGCTGAATGAAGTATTCTCCTTATATGGAATCGGAGAGATAAATGTAGGGGCATAATTTCTTGAAAATAATTCTGCTGATGATCTAACTGAACCCAATAATGATGATAATCCACGCCAATATTCTGAACTATCAGTCGATATGCTGCACCTTTCGCATAGACAAATTTCCCATCGGTTTTTCAGTAAGAACAATCGATATGTGAGGCATCCAAGACTTCTTGCACCGACCGATTTGTTTTGTCAGATATGGGGTGTGGCACTGACTTCTGCTATAATTTGGATGACTTGATTCGACCTGAAGAAGGAAAAGAGCGCATCAAAATCACGTCCCTACCAAACGGTTGGCGTGAATCAAAGCTTATTGCCAAACCACAAGTACCCTGAGATGGAAACCTCCCTCCCCCAGACCCTGATAAGCTGCGCCCAATGCGGCGGCGAACTGCATCCCGATGAGGGGCAGATCTTCCTCGCCTGCCCTTATTGTAATTCAGCCGTCTACCTGGATAAATCCAGGGTGGTTTTTCACTGGTATCTGGCGCCGACCTTGGACGAAAATAAGGCGCGGAGCGCGCTCGCGCGCTGGATGGCGGGTAATGAGACTGTCAAGGACCTGGATAAAAAGGCGCAGATTGGTGATTTTGCTTTCGAATACTTTCCGGTGTGGTATTTCAAGCACCGGGATCAAAATGGGCGCGAGCAAGTTCTACTTGAGCCCGCCGCAGCCACCTCGATCAGCGAGATCCGCAATATCGGTTTACCAGCCGGTGACCTGCGTAAGTATGAAGCCCAATTGGGATCGGAAGCCCATACACCTAGCGTACCCTTGCAAGCCGCTATTGAGTGGCTGGAGGGACGCGGAGTCCCAGGTGAGCAGATCATCGAGCAATCCCTGGTGCACATCCCGCTCTATACCTTCAAATACACCTACCAGAACCAGCCCTATACAGCGATGGTAGAGGCCGGTACGGGGAGCGTGTTCGCCAATATCTTCCCGGCCAAGGCTGAATCGCCCTATATGCTGGCTGGCTGTCTGACGGCGTTGGTTTTCCTATGCCTGGCGCTCTTCCCGGTCATCGGGGGGATCGTTGATGGGGGAGCAGGAGCCGGGATCGGGCTGGCGCTCTGCGCTGGCGCAGGCATCGTGGCAGCTCCAATCCTGTTTGCGCTGGCTGCCTGGATAGCAGCCAAGATATGAGGTTTGAGTGAGGGTGAATCCATGGAAGAATCAACCCACGGACTAAACTGCCCTAATTGCGGCGGCGTTGTCCCAATCCCCGAAGGGCAGGTCATCGTGCAGTGTCCATACTGCGACCTGCGCTCTTACGTGCATGGTGATCGCGGTCTGCTGCGTTACCAGGCGCCACTAAGAATAAAACGCAAAACAGCCATTAATGCTATGCGTACATTCTTTGGCAGCAATTGGGCGATTGCGCGCAATTTGCGCAAAGAAGCGCGCCTGAACGAGACTTTTGTCGTGTATCTGCCTTTCTGGACAGTATGGGCGCGCGTAGCAGCCTGGGTGTTTGGTGAAGAAAAAGTCGGCAGCGGCGACAATATTCGCTACAAGCCACGCGAAATCCGCGTGGTTCAGGATATGACCTGGAACGGAGCGGCTTGTGATGTAGGAGAATTCGGCGTCAGCCAGGTGCCGCCTGTCGATGAGCACCTGGAGCCGTTCGACCCAGACGAACTTCACCGCAGCGGCATGGTCTTTGAGCCCGTCAGCTCGTTTGAGGAGGCGCGCCGGACCGCCCAGGACCAATTTAAAAATCATGTACAGGACAAATCGAAACTGGATCGCCTGTCGCAATTATTCATACGCAGCCTGAGAAAACGCTTTGGCCTGGTGTATCACCCCCTGTGGGTGATGCGCTACTTGTACCGGGGACGCGCTTTCCAGGTAACGGTGGACGGCTTCACCGGCAAGGTGCTGTACGGTAAAACGCCTGGAAACACCCTGTACAGGGCTGGCATACTGGTGTTGGGCATGGCTTTTGGGGCCTTCCTGGCTATCACCATTCCGGCTTTTATCCTGGGCGCCAGCGATGAGGGAGACGGCTTATTGTTCGCCCTTGGCTTGTTTGTGGCCGGCATGGGTATCATGTACGCCTCATACCGCGCCTTCCGCTACGGCGAACAATACGAATACCGCTACGGCGCCAAGAAAGGGATACCTGCTTTACCCGCGATGGGCATCGCGCTGGGGACCTCACTGGACGTAAAGGATGTGGAAGAGTGGATCGACCTGTTGACCTAGTTCCCCTGGTGTGTTTACAATGCAGCACGGCCATTCCAGCCGGAGTGGATGAAGTCGCCTGGGCCTGTGCTCAGTGCGGTCAGGGAATGTACCTGGATGAAGCGAGCGGTCTAGAGGAGCTGGATATCCACTACTCTGAGGACATCCCCAAAAACAGGACAGGCAAGCCCTACTGGGTGGCCGAAGGCCAGGTAACCATGGAGCGAGAAACATACGACTATGTCGGAGAGCATGGAATAGCAGCCGAACAGTTTTGGGGGCAAGCGCGGCGGTTTTTCGTGCCTGCTTACCAGGCACCTCTTGCGAGCCTGCTGAAAGATGCCAAAACCATGCTGCTCAACCAGCCACGCTTGAATTCCGGACCGGCAATGCCCTTTGAAGCGGTCACCCTGTATCGCGATGATGTATTAGCCGCAGCTGAATTCATCGTGATTGCCATCGAAGCCGAGCGCAAGGATAAGATCAAGCGAATTGATTTCGAACTGGAGCTTTCCAAACCGGTCCTGTGGATTCTGCCATGATCATTCTCTTCAGGCCTCTGGTCTACTAAACCATGCTTGGGAACGTTATCCTCAAATCTGAAATTTCCCCACTCAATCTATCAAACCATGAAAGCGTGTTCCTATGACCCTATGAGAATGACCGAGAGGTAAGTAGGTAACGTCAGCGGTACTATTTTATATTGCGCTACATATCGTGGTCCAGAAGAGAATGTGAAATGAATTGTCAACCTTTGATCCAAAACCGTGGAGTTCGACTCAGGTTCTCGTAGGAGCGCTCGCCATCAGAGAGACCACCAAAATTATCCTAGCTTCGCATCCATCGTAATTTCAGCATTTAGCACGCGCGAAACGGGGCATCCGCGTTTGGAGCTTTCGGCGATTTTTGCGAAGGTTTCTTCGTCTGTATCAGCGACTTTGGCAACTACATCAAGATGGATTTTGGTGATGGTAAAGCCTGCATCCGTTTTTTCGAAGGTAAGT
>JBFFEL010000205.1:0-3266 GCA_041558875.1 Anaerolineales bacterium | reverse complement strand
TTTTCAAGACTATGGATTACGGCCCAGCGCCCGAATCGCCCGCTGCGGTGAACACCTGGCTAGAGGATCACAACCGTCAGTTCGGGCTGTTTATCAACAATCAATGGGTAAGACCTGAAGGTGCGGATTTCTACCCCAGCTACAATCCCGCCACCCTCGAAAAACTGGCGGATACAACCCAGGCCGGTCAGACTGAGGTCGATCAGGCTGTTACCGCCGCCCGGAAAGCTTTCGAAAGTTGGCGAACAACCTCCGGTGTTGTCCGGGCGCGCCACCTGTACGCCGTCGCTCGCAACATTCAGAAGCATAGTCGCCTGCTGGCCGTACTCGAATCTTTAGACAATGGCAAGCCAATCCGTGAATCGCGCGATATTGACGTACCTCTATTGGCACGGCATTTTTACTACCACGCCGGATGGGCACAACTCATGGAAACGGAACTACGTGATTACCAGCCGGTAGGGGTGATCGGACAGATCATCCCCTGGAACTTCCCTTTGCTGATGCTGGCATGGAAGATTGCCCCTGCCATTGCGATGGGTAACACGGTGGTGCTCAAACCGGCTTCCTACACCCGTCTCTCAGCCCTCCTTTTCGCCGAGATCGTTGCCGAAGCGGGCCTGCCGCCTGGCGTGATCAACGTGATCACTGGTAGCAGCAAAGCCGGCTCAATGATCGTTACCCACCCGGACGTGGACAAAATCGCCTTCACCGGATCGACCGATGTGGGCCGCATCCTGCGCCGCCAGACCGCCGGTTCGGGCAAGAAACTATCTCTCGAGTTGGGGGGCAAATCACCCTTCATCGTCTTCGATGACGCAGACATCGATGGTGCAATCGAGGGTGTGATCGATGCCATCTGGTTCAACCAGGGGCAGGTTTGTTGCGCGGGTTCGCGCCTGCTGGTGCAAGAGAATATTGCATCAAGTTTCATCGCCAAGTTGAAGGAACGTATGGGCAAGCTGCGTGTCGGCGATCCGTTGGACAAGTGCATCGACATGGGTGCCATCGTGGATAAGACCCAATGGGAAACGGTGGATAACTGGGTCAAGACCGGCATCAGCGAGGGTGGCGAACTGTACCAGCCCGAAATCGAAATGCCAGAAAGAGGACTGTTTTACAAACCTACCCTGATTACCAATCTCAACCCCGCTGCCGATACGGTGCGCCAAGAAATCTTTGGCCCTGTGCTGGTCTCTTTGACTTTCCGCACTCCCGCCGAAGCTGTCGATCTGGCCAACAACACCCAATATGGCCTGGCCGCCAGTATCTGGAGCGAGAACATCAATCTGGCCCTGGATGTTGCCAGTAAAGTAAAGGCGGGATCGGTATGGGTCAACTGTACCAATCTCTTCGATGCAGCTTCTGGATTTGGGGGATATCGGGAAAGCGGATACGGTCGGGAGGGGGGACGGGAAGGCCTTTTTGAGTACCTCCGCCCCCGGTGGCAGGAGCGCCCGCGTCCGGAATTTGTGATTGATCCTGCTATGGAGAGTGGATTACCCCCGTGGGGCGCACACACCCCTCTGGCTCCCATCCCGCCCGGTGTTTCGGCTCATAGCGATCAGCCCTTTCAGGTAGATCGTACCCCGAAGATGTATATCGGCGGCAAACAGGTGCGTCCCGACGGCAATTACACCCGGGTGGTGTTAGGACCAAAAGGGGAATTGATCGGGCAGGTTGGCGACGGGAATCGCAAGGATATCCGCAACGCAGTTGAAGCTGCACATGCTGCCCATACGGCGAAACCCGGCTGGGCGATGCGCCACGGCTACAACCGCTCGCAGATTTTGTATTTCCTCGCTGAAAATTTAGCTGCCCGAGGTGATGAGTTTGCCCGCCGGATAGCAACAATGACAGGTTGCACGCTGAAAGCCGCCCGCGCTGAGGTAGAAGCCTCGATCGAGCGCTTGTTCACCTATGCAGCCTGGGCTGATAAGTATGGCGGCACGCTGCAGGAGACCACACTGCGCGGTGTGACGGTAGCGGTCAATGAGCCGATCGGGGTGTTGGGAATCGCCTGTCCTGATGATCATCCGCTGCTGGGTTTTGTCTCGTTGATGGCCCCAGCGATCGCGCGAGGTAATACCGTGGTGATGGTCCCCAGCCAGAAATATCCATTGAGCAGCACTGACTTCTATCAGGTGTTGGATACCTCGGATGTTCCTGGCGGCGTAGTCAACATTGTCACCGGTGACCGAGACCACCTGGTGAAGACGCTAATTGAGCACGAAGACGTGGACGGTGTCTGGTATTTTGGAGATGCTGAAGGTTGTTACCACGTGGAGTACGAGTCGGCGGCAAATATGAAACGCACTTGGGTGGATTACGGACTGCGGCGCGATTGGTACGATCCTGAACAAGGCGCAGGGCACGAGTTTTTGAAAGAGGCTACGCAGGTCAAGAATATTTGGGTGCCAACCGGAGAATAAATCTCTGCCCGGTGTGAGCAAGTTAAGGTTTGAAGTTGGGGGAATTACACAAGAAACGTTAGAATCAAAAAAGCCACCTGCCGATCGCAGATGACCTCTTTGATGGCGATTGGTGCGAATGTGAATTCCTCTCATATATCGCAACATCCCAGCTGACATCGTGCCCTATGGGTATTGGCGCTTGGGTTGCCCCCACGCTGATCTGTCTCGAACTATTTTTTGAGGGTATTTATCACTTTGGCATTGCTTTAAGGATCAAAATTCTCAAATCTGGGATCGTCAAGCAACGATGGTGTTCCCTAACAAGATACTCTTCCTTTGTGTGAGATTCTGCTGTCAAGGAGTTGTAAGTAGCCTGTTGATATAAAATAATTATATCCGTGGATGTGGTAATTATATAGTATAATCGTAATACGAATTTAGAGTCGATAGGAGTTTCGTATGAACGCAGTGACTGTGTCTACCAAGTATCAGGTTGTAATACCACAAAAGGTGCGCCAAGCGCTCAATATCCAACCAGGACAAAAGATGCAGGTGATCGAATATGGTAACCACATTGTAATGATCCCCATTCGCCCAATTGAGGACGCTCGCGGATCATTGCCGGGCATTGATACCGACCCAAAACGCGAAAAGGAAGATCGTGAACTATGAACATCGTGGATTCGTCAGGCTGGCTAGAGTATTTTGCTGATGGTGAAAACGCTTCGTTTTTTGCGCCGGCTATCGAAGATACAGGGCAATTAATCGTGCCTGTGATCTGTGTGTATGAAGTGTTCAAGCGTTTGATGATACAACGCGGTGAAACCACGGCGCTGCTGCACATCGGTGATA
>JBFFEL010000204.1:0-3287 GCA_041558875.1 Anaerolineales bacterium | reverse complement strand
GCCTCCTGCGCTTAAATCCAGGTCTGAATCCTGGTTCTGTGGCGCTGCAGGCAGTCCTTTCCAAGCTTGTCAATCAGGACGAGTGGCAGCGGACTTTATATACACCGGATGGATTTCTAGCTCTGCATGAACGGATGTTTGGCGATCCATGGAGACGGGCTGCACAGGTGGAACCCCTGATCCATCTGGATCTCCCTCAACCAGGTCTTGAGCTGCCATTCACTCCTGGGGAGCGGTGGGGTTTCACCGGGGGACCTCACCGGTCGTGGAATGCGGGCAGCCCGCGCGGTGCGCTGGATTTTTCACCGGCAACTGGTGAACCTGCCTGCAGCACTTCCCGGGCCTGGGTTACCGCATCTGCAGCTGGGTTGGTTACTCGAACAAGCGATAATGTGGTGGCGATCGATCTGGATGGCGATGGGCATGAGGGTACCGGGTGGGTGCTGGTTTACCTGCATCTCAGTGAGCCAGACGGCATCTCACCCGGATCTGAGGTCGGGGTTGATGATCGCCTGGGGCATCCGTCTTGTGAGCGGGGCAATTCAACCGGCACGCATGTACACATGGCCCGCAAGTACAACGGGGAGTGGGTTCCAGCTGGAGGACCGGTGCCGTTCATTTTGAGTGGCTGGGAGGTGCAGATGGGGGAGAGGAGCTACCAGGGTGAACTTCGAAAGGGGGAACAGATCATCTCGGCTAACCCAGGGGGACCAAGTTCATCGATAATTATCAGAGAGTAGTTATTGGTGCAGAATGGGACACGGACGAGCGCGAATGAACCTCGAGATTTATTATTAAATCTTCCTGCAGCGGGTGTTTAATATCAAATAAGTTTCCGTGGGGAATATAAATGGGTCAGTTGAATAATGGTATTTGTTTTCCCAGTTCAGGAGAATATTGGGGAATGCAGGTAGCGATGCCATATTGCTGGCAAATGGACCGGAATTCCCTCTCAAGTTCTAGGGCATTGTTAGTTGCTGCGTGATATTGGTGCCCAAACTGCCTTTCGTATTCACCCCTTACACCAGGGAAAAGCAGGTCCAATTGGTGATAGAAATAATTCCGCTGCCGGTCGCGCAGGGTCGTCCCAAAAGAAGGAATAATATAAGCCGCCCCAGCTTTGTGAGCCCTGGTGACTATCTGGCGGATATTCTCCAGGTCATCCTCGAGGAAGGGCAGTACGGGCATTAAAGTCACACCGGTCAGGATGCCGTTCTCAGCCAGAATCCTGATTGCATTAATACGATCAGATACAAGCGGTGCGCCGGGTTCAATTTTCTTACCAAGATCATCATCAAAGGTAGTGATGGTGAGGCTTACCGCAGCGTAAACCTGGTTGATGGTTTGCAATAGATCGAGATCCCTCAGCACCAGGTCGCTCTTGGTGATGATGTGGACTGGGAAGCGGAAGTCCGCAATCACTTGCAGCGCTTGCCTGGTAAGCTGGCGCTTGGCTTCAAGCGGCATATAGGGATCATTCATCGATCCGGTGCCAATCGTACCTTTCACCCGTTTCCGGGAAAGTTCGTCTCTCAGCAGGTCGATCGCATTGACCTTAACCAACACGTCTTTGAAGTTTTCGATCTGGTAGCACTCGCTGCGTGAATCACAATAAATGCACTGATGCTGGCAGCCCCGGTAAAGGTTCATATTGAATTTCAAGCCGAACCAGTCATCGGGCTGCTTCACCGGGTTTAAAATGACTTTAGCCGTAATCTCTTTGATCATCTTGGCGATTGGGGTGGGGGGGCAAGGGGCAACTGTCAACCCAATTCAGCGGTGAGAAAAGACCTTAGATCTTTCGTCCAGCCAGCTGCGCAAAGGTGAATCGACTTGAATTTGCTCCTGCCAATCGGGGCTGGTGAAGAAACGCTCGTAGCGGAAGGAGACCAGTTCGTTGAGCGTCCTTGGACGGCGTTCAGATGGATATTGGGTATGCATGTGCAGCGGATAATTCACCAGATGAGGGAGTTCCATAATCTCCGCTCTTTCGAGTGTTGCGAGGACGACAGCGGAAAGGACTGCCTGGTGGATGAAGATCTTATACAAACGCTTTTTGTGGTAGAAATCTAGGAATTTTCCATCCTGGTACAGGTTGAGAAAGGTGTCGCGCCAGCGCTGGAGGAGCCGGGACTCCGGTCGCACCACCAGCATCCCGGCATTGAGATAAGGACGGATTTTGATTTCATCTGCACTGGTGACCATGGGGAAAACATCTTTTTCACCAACGCCGCAAGAAGAGTAAACCAATTCCCAAAACGGATCCAGCGGTTGATCATAAGGGGAGCCGATCAACAGGTGGTCGACAGGGCGGCAGCCTAACTTCGCCTTTTCGCTAAGTAGCATAGCATCAGGCGGGTTAATCACCATCGAAGGAGTGTCCATCCAAACCAGCTGGGCTGCCATGCCATTCGCCAGGGATTCAGCAGCCGCGGCAGCAACGACTTTGCTGGCAAAGGGGAATTTCGCTGCCTGGGAATCGAGTTCAAATACCTGGTGGCTAATATCCAGCGCCTCGATTCTCACATTGTTCGTCTTCGAAAAGCGATCCTTGCCTGCCGAGATCAGAAACCAAACTGGTCCATCTGCGTGATCGCCAGCGAAAGCGCGAATACTTTCGGCCAAAATCAATGCTTTTGCCAGATCTTTACTGTCTGTCACCAGGCAAGCAAAGATCATATCAAGCATTTTTTCAACCTGTGTTTCCTTCGAGGATGCTCACATCTGAAAACAGCCCTGCCAGGGGAGGCAATCACTGCTCTTGGTGTTCCATGGCAAGTCTGGCAGGATTTACCTATGGGTTTCAGGCCGCCTTCAGCGGGAACACGATCTGGGTCAGCAGCTCTTCCGGAGCGACTTCTCCGGGATCGTTAAGGTAGAACTCGTAGGCAACTCCAGTGGCTTCGTAACCATTTTCCTCAACAAACTCGGTAAGGGCGTTGTAAGCCGGTTCAATTTTGTTGTAAGGGCCGGTGTACAGGCACTGGGCTAATTTACCGCCGGGGATTTCACTGTTTTTGATCTCCTCTTTTTCGGGGAGCGGTTTAGGGACGGGGAAACCAATCTCGACTTCAAAATCGTCCATATTAAAATCGAAATACGCCGCATATGGTGCCCCAGCTGGTTGTTCGCCCAATTGGCTCAGATATTGGCCGATGACACCATAAGCTTTGCCCAGCTCGTTAGGTAAATTCTTGATCGAAGTGTTGGTACGGATTGAGAAGGTAGGTTGTGGATCCTGTTCGAGGAGTTCGCAATTGTAGGTCATGGTTCGTGCTCCTAAGGTG
>JBFFEL010000203.1:0-3299 GCA_041558875.1 Anaerolineales bacterium | reverse complement strand
TTTTTTCCAATTTGATTGTGTTCAAACTCACATAATCACCTTGTAAATCCGTGTCAATGCTGACAGCCCAATCGTTATAATCGTAATCGATACGAGCTAAATCCTTTATAAGTCGGTCCTCGTAACCGATCGTTACATCAAATGTGGGAGGGTCCGGCGGGTCCAGAAGAACCAGAGGCAAGTAGTAGGTATACAACCCATTGGATTCTGTCTCGATCTCGATATTATCGATCATCATCGATCCAGTAAATTTCACCACCAGGCGGTCGATATCATTCACCTCCTCACCAGGTAACTCTATCTCATCTTTCTCATTATTCCCTGTCTTCTTTAATTGCTCATCCATTATGAGCTGGTCGCCTTTGTACAATTCGATCGATCCTGTCTCTTCACCATCTAGATCTGCATAAGTCAGTTTTTTAAGTTTGACTTTTGCATTCCCAAAATTCGAGAATTTAATTTCGAAGTAAAAATCTCCTGGGCCTTCTGCATCATCGGGATCACTTGAATCGAGGTCTTCGCTGATGATCAGCCCATTGCCTAGATTATATCTGCTGAAATCCAAATCATCATCCCCACCCGAACAGCCTCCTTTGCAGTTGGCATCGAAGATCATGGCGGTGTTTTCGGGAGGTTCGTCTGGGGGATTACCGGGGAAGTTGGGATTCGAGCCGAAGACGGTCACATCCCCCTCAATTGGATCACCGCTGATCCCCGCTCCATGGCTAAGGCTGCTGACAATGTCCCCCTCCGTTAATCCTTCAAAATCAATCATGGCTGTCTTCACGGATTGAGCGGGTTGCAAAGTCCCCGCCACCATACCCAAAGACAGCAGTACAAGCATTAATACTGCTTTTTTGCCTACCATCTTTCTCTCCTTTCACGTACATAAATCAGGTAGGAATTCAATTGGCTCGGGTTACAATTTGTTCTACACCTCCTTTTATTAAATAAAGCATGATGCCAGATTCTTGCAGCTAATAATTAACTAGTGGATCCCGGTTTCAGACCAGGAAAACACTTTTCAGTGTATATTTTCCAAAAATCGCAATACGGAGCCGGAGAGTCTCAGGTTTCTTCGGTTATTTCTCGAAATCCCCCTCCGTCGAAGCTGCGATGGGTATGTGCGTGGTGTTTAACCTTCACCAGGCCCCGGTGAAGCAAGAATCTGGAGAACAATGGTCTATTAATATTTATACTTCCAATTTGATTTATGTCAATAGCATAACCTGGATTAGGATCTGTTTCAAAGTTTGTCGGATTCGGGCTGCTCTGCCCTTCTTCTTGGAAAGGATCTGGAAGAGGGATCGGATTTGGTTGATATTCTGCTTCCATCGGAAACTTTTTCGAGGCATTCACCCTTTTTGAATTTCTAGTTATCTGTCAGTTTTACAATGTCATTATTAGGGTGCGCACGACTGAGCCCGTCCCGGGAGGGACGACCGGAGTAATCTATTCGATTTTCTGCAATAACTCTTTGAGGGAGGCTGCCGCGCTCTGCAGGCTCCGCTCGCAGTGACACTTTGGGAAAAATTGTTGAGGAACTAATTAAATAACCAAGCCTCCCCAGCCCAATTATTTGGATCGGGAAGGCTTCTCAGCAATAAAGTTGTTCGATGTAAACCTAGTCTCAGATAAAAACGATCTGCGAGCCTTCGGTCATGTCCATGAAGTCAGCCGCAGTGACGATATCGCTCACACCATCCACGAAATCATCCTTCTCTAGGTCCATCATGTCAACCGACATCTTGCAGGCATACAGCTTGGCGCCTGCGTCCACGAGCATCTCTAAATACTCGCGCACAGGGGGCACCTCAATGTCTTCCATCTTGTCACTCATCAGCTTGGTGGCAAAGGCCGTCATGCCAGGCAAGACACCTAAGGCATTGGGGATGCCCAGGTTTCCAGTTTCGACACCCATCATGCTCATTTTCATGCTGGTGTTAGCCACAGGAGCAATCTCCAGGCGGTCAATTCGGCTCTCGCGAATGATATCCATTCCCCAGAAGGTGAAGAAGATGGTCACATCAATGCCATTGCCCAGTGCGGCCCAACCCATCACCAGGGCGGGATAAGCCATATCCAGCGAGCCTTTTGAGCAAATGAACGCTACTTTTCGATCTCCATTGTTCATATCCATAAGAAATACATCCTTTACATTAATGAATTATTTTGTTCTGTGCATATTAGACGCAGCCTTCTGGCTTGCCCAATCCAGAAATCTTGGCCACTTTCTTGGCTGGTCCCTTGGGGAACAGGCCAAACAGCTGCTTGGTCGGCACACCGGCGCCCTTAGTGATGTTGCGCAGGGTGGGGGCACTGCCTGAATCAAGCCCGACTTCCCGGCAGTAATCGATGACCTTCCAATGGTCGGGGGTCAGCTCGGCGATGCCCTCGTCGGTGGCGATCGCGACGGCGATTTCCTGGTTCCATTCACCCGGATCCATCATGAAGCCTTCTTCATTGACCTGCACTGTCTGTCCTGCTATTTCTTTCGTAGTCATTGTTCCTCCAATTAATTAGATTTGTGTAGTTATTTTTTTAAATAAGGGCTTATTCAGCGCCTAATTCACTAAGATTAGCACTTCCGTTTCCATTTCCGCCAGCCTGTGCGCCAACCACATGCAGTACGCGCATGGTCAATGCCAGCCCACGGCGGACTTCTGGATCGCGCATCATGCGCATCAAACCCAGGTAAGAGATGTCAACTGGTTTTTCAATCTCTTTTTCAGCAACCATCAACGTGTTGCGCACGAAATTCATGATCTCAGGTTGGGTCATATCCTTGACCGTATTCAGAATGAGCACCACGTTATCGCCCAGGCGATTTACATCTTCCTCCGTAAAGGAGGTGACCACGTTATCCATGATCTGCATACCGCCCCGTGCAAAGCCGAAATAGCCTTTATGTTCCAGCTCGGTCAGTTCATTGACAGCTTTGCAAAAAGCTTCGTTCGCCAGCGGTCCTACCGTATCAGCCAGGTCCATCAGGCTCTCCAGTTGGTCGAGCATCTTCTCAATATTTCTTCCATTGCGGGCAAGGCGTTTCACCAAGCGCAGCAAATCGCTCAGTTCTATGTACTCCTGGATCTCTTCTAGCTGCTCGACGGAGAGACGGAAAGCTTCGTTGGCAATCGGAGTCAAATCCCGCATCAGCTCTGCCTGAGCAGCCCGTCGGCGTTCAGCGATCTCCGCCTGTTCGGTGAGATATGCCACCTGCGTGGTGAGCGTATCGATCTTTTGGTCCAGGGAAACCATTGATTGATCCATCATCCGCTCCTTAATTGTTCCACTTGCCG
>JBFFEL010000202.1:0-3300 GCA_041558875.1 Anaerolineales bacterium | reverse complement strand
GGCAGGCGCCGGGTCGCCCGCGCCGGCGGTAGTGGGCCTGGCATCCGGTCAGCCCGCTTGGCGCATCCTGATTGTGGAGGATAATCTAGAAAACCGTCTGCTCTTGAGTAGCCTGCTGCATAAGGCGGGATTCGAGATACGGGAGGTGGAGAACGGTAAAGAGGCGATAACGCAGTTTCATGAGTGGCAGCCCCACTTGATCTGGATGGACATGCGCATGCCGGTAATGGACGGCTACGAAGCCACGGCAAGGATCCGCTCCCTGCCCGGTGGCGATAGGGTGAAGATCGTGGCCATCACTGCCAGCGCCTATAGTGAACAGCACCAGGATATCCTGGCGGCGGGCTGTGATGATCTGGTCCGTAAGCCCTTCAGAGACCATGAGATTTTTGAGTCCATGGCCCGACAGTTGGATATAAAATATTTTTACGAAGAGATGGGGGAGGAGGCGCTCCAGAGGGAAAGCATCAATCTTACCGCAGAGATGTTGGCCGGTTTGCCGCCGGAATTGAATCAGGAACTGCGCCAGGCGATACTGGCGCTGGACAGGGAAGCAATATTTGCCGTCATCGAACGCATCGAACCACTGTCTCCGGATACGGCCAAAGGCCTGCGAATACTTATGGATAATTTTCAAACAGGCCTGATCGGCGATCTTCTTGGAGAGAATGATGAAAATTAAGCCCGACAGCAATAGGAACGCTATAAACGATAAGACGATCTTATCTAGCGATATTCTCATTGTTGATGATGAAATACCCAACCTGAAGCTGCTGGCAGAATTTCTTGGCCAAGCAGGTTACCGGGTCCGCTCGACGGAAAAGCCGCAACTGGCCATTGACTCAGCCCTGGCGAAGCCGCCGGCCTTGATCCTGCTGGATGTGAGGATGCCGGAGATGGACGGATTTGAGGTTTGCAGGCGTCTCAAGCAGGATAAGCGGACACGGGACATTCCGATCATTTTTGTCAGTGCGCTGCAGGACGTGCAGGACAAGGTCCGGGGTTTCGAAGCCGGGGGCGTGGATTATATTACCAAACCATTCCAGGAGACGGAAGTCCTGGCCCGCGTTGACACGCATTTGACCATTCACCGGCTGCGGCGGGAAGTCCAGACCAAGCGGGATCAGTTGGAGCATGAACTGGAAACCGTGTCCAAGCTGCAGCTGCGACTGCTGCCGAAAACATTGCCGGAGATAGCCGGTCTGGATCTGGCTACTTACTATGCGACCAGCAGGTATGCCGGGGGGGACTACTACGATTTTCGGAAGCTTCCGGACGGACGGATCGGAATTTTGGTGGCGGACGCCGAAGGCCACAGCTCGCCTGCGGCGGTTCTCATGGCCATGACCTGCGCCCTGTTTTATTCCTGCGATGGCGATCTCGGAGATCCGGTACAGGTGCTCGATTACCTCAACCGGCATCTGTGCGGTCTGGCCGAGCCCAGTTTTGTCACCGCCCTGTATGCAGTTTATGATCCCCGGCACCAATCCTTGAGGGCGGGACGCGCCGGTCATGGCTATCCGGTCATTTACGAAACCGCCAGCGGGCGGGCCAGGGAATGGAATCTTCCCGGCGTCATGCCCCTGGGAATCGACGCCTTTTCCGCTGTGCCCGCAGTTGAGATCCAACTGCACCCGGGAGATCGCTGCCTGCTGTATACGGACGGCATCACCGAACGCTTTAGTCCCAAAGGGGAGTGCTACGGCGTAGCCCGCTTGATGGCCGGTATTGAAAAGACCGCTGGCGTCGATGTGCGCAAAGCCGTCGATGCCATGATGCGCGACCTGGAAGTCTTTGCAGGGGCCCGCGCAGCGGACGACGACCAGGCCTTGATCCTGGGGGTTGTGGTCTGAAAGATTGTCGGTGCCAACGGGAGCGAATAAAGGTTGATCATCGAACCGGGGAACTACCTGACATGTCAACAGCAGGAAGAAACGGAGAAGGTCTCGGTGGTGGCGGACAATCGTGAAAACCGCCTGCTAATGTTGACCTTCATAGCGATGACAAGATAGAAGGTGTTAAAGGTAATTACCAATGCATAAAAGCCATCATTCAAAAACCGACTTGGACGACATTCTCATTGTTGATGATGAAATCCCCAACCTGAAACTGCTGACCGAATATCTTGGCCAAGCAGGTTATCAGGTCCGCCCGACGGAAAAGCCGCAACAGGCCATTGACTCAGCCCTGGCGAAGCCGCCGGCTTTAATCCTGCTGGATGTGAGAATGCCAGAGATGGATGGTTTTGAGGTCTGCCGGCACTTGAAGCAGTATGAGCGGACACGGGACATTCCGATCATCTTCATCAGCGCGTTGCAGGACGTAAAGGACAGAATGCGCGGTTTTGAAGTCGGGGGCGTGGATTTTATTTCCAAGCCGTTTCAGGAAGAGGAAGTTCTGGCCAGGCTGCGAACGCACTTGAATCTGCGCAACATGCAGCTGAACCTGGAGAGTATGGTCGCCGAACGCACCGCTGAGGTCATAGAGAGTGAGCAACGTTTCCGCGCCACCTTTGAACAGGCCGCGGTCGGTATTGCCCACCTGTCTAATGAGGGCCGCTTTTTACGAATTAATAAAAAGTTTTGCGATATAGTCGGATACTCAAAGAATGAGATGCTTGCGCTGACCTTTCAGGATATCACCCACCCCGAGGACCTGGATGCTGATCTCGAGTATGTCCGGCAAGTGCTGAACGGGGAAATTGAAACCTACACCATGGATAAAAGGTATTATCGCAAGGACGGCTCCATTGTCTGGGTCAACCTGACCGTTTCCCTGGTGTTCGACAGGGGGGGGAGCCCGAACTACTTTGTCTCGGTTGTTAAGGATATCTCCGAACGGAAGCAGGCTGAAGAGGCCTTGCGCCAGAGCCGCGACTTTTTGGAGCACCTAATCTCCGCAGTGCCCGATGCGATCTTCTCAGTCAAGATACCGGAGCGAACGATAAATTGGGCCAATGATTCCTTTGATGTCATGGGCTATGAACCTCAAGAGTATATTGGGCAATCAACCAAAAAGTTCTATGCAAATCCTGAAGATTACGATGCAGTTGGCCGTTTACAGCAGGAGGCAATCCGCAAGGGTGATGATATGATAAGAAATGAGGTCATGGTGCTCCGCAAGGATGGGCGGGTTATTCCAGCGGAGCTCACGGCCACCTATTACAGGGAAGACGGAAAATTATCTCTTATCACCGCTTTGGTAAGAGATATTTCAGAGCGCAAGCAGGCTGAAGAAAAACTCACCAAAAGTGAAGAAAAGTACCGCAGCCTCGTTGATAATTCCATCGTCGGGGTTTTT
>JBFFEL010000201.1:0-3438 GCA_041558875.1 Anaerolineales bacterium | reverse complement strand
TTAACCCGTCGTGATCCTCCGCCATTCCAAGCGTGTGGTAGTTCCCGATGCGCGTTTGCAGCTCGAGCGAATAATCTTCCGGATGGGAGATAGGGTAAAGCGGATCTTGAGGATCATAATTAATTGGAGAGGCGTAGAGCTCAAGATCGGGTTCGAGGCTTTTAAGATAGAAGCGAACCATGCCTCCAACAGATTGCAGCATACCTATCTTAAACTTCACCTTGAGCCAGCTGCTCCATCTCCCTTCTTTGATCTCCAGCTCAGAAGGATGTCCATTAGAACGCAGAATCGCTTTTCTTTCAACTTGATCCAGTGTTAGCTGCACGTCTAAAGTGACATCCGAACGGGTTTTTGGATTACGCGGTCCGATGAGATAAGTATCAATGTGCTGGTTATTGCTGAGTTGCAACTTGACTACTTTTTCACTATGATTTTTACCCACGTTGGGTTTTGAGGTAATAAAGGTAGAAGTACCAAGGCCACCACGCAGGTCTGGGACTCCCACACCGGCGATCATCCTGCCGTTGATCTGATCTGGTGGATAGGTGCAGGGGCAGCGAATGATAGTCGACGGTATACCTGCTTCCGAGAGCAGTTGCCAAAACGGTGTCCCTCGCCGCAAATTCACGGCTACAGGTGGAGTGAAGGCATTTTTTTGTTCATACTTACTCAAAGCCAGCAACGGAAGATAGGTCTTCGGATCCCGGGTAAGAAAATCAAAGATGCCATGACCGCCTGGGTTTGTGCCAGTAATAAAAGTTGACCAAGCAACAGGAGTTTGCGCTGGATAAGTCGTTCGAACGCGTGCATATCCACCCTGCGTCCTCAATTTTGCCAGGTTGGGTAATTCGCCATCTGCCAGCATAGGCTCAACGATCTTCGGCTCAAGACCATCAAGACCGATAACGAGGACCTTTTTCATTGATTTGGCATCTCTTCATCTATCTCATCAGCTGCATCAACGACCTCAGACGATGAGGCAGGTATTCCTTCTTCCTTGCGCATGACCATCTTATAAATTTTCTTTATCGGACGAAGCAGAAGGCGCCAAAATATGAGCAGGAATCCTACCACAGCCGCAATAATCGAAGCCAGCGGCATTACCGTTTCCGGTCCTAAATAGAGTACCCCAGTGGTTAAAAATTGAAAAAACGGGGCGAATAAATATTGGAATTCAAACATATCTTTCTCCTCTACCTGATTATCATTACAGGTTAATTATTATTATTCCTTTGAAACATCATAGGCCACTTAAAAGTTATATTCGGAAATCGAATTGACCATATTACCCAAAGAATGATGGCCGCAAATACAAGAACCATCCATGCTGACCCCCAAGAAGGAACCAAGCCAAGATTCTGCAAAGTTGAAAGCCAGGGCAGCTGAGGCCCCTGCGACGTTATTTGAATTATGGCTTCAAAAACACCCAGCCCCTGTTCCACATCCCGGTACATAGCCAGAGCCCAAGACCAATACGTCGTGAAGACACCAATTATAATTGCCAGCCAGGTCGGCAAACGAAGTAGCACACCAGCAACTATCAAAAACAAAAATGGAATCACAGGAATGATATGGCGAATCCCGCTGTTGAACTGCATACGGCTGAATTGATTGGCTGCTGTAAACAATAAGAAAGCCAGAGAGAAGATCAAAATGGTCCAGGTCTCGAGTTTTCCGACGATGCGGATATTTTTATCCAACCAACCCGGGATATAAAGCACCAGCAATAGCAGGGGGGCGGATACGAAGAGGCCATACCGCATCCCGAAGGACAACAGCCAGATCAAATCCAACTGGGGCCAATCCACACCTTGATATCCAAATCCGCTAAAAGTCGTCTGGGGCATATAATGTTGGGCTGGATAAAAGGGATTTCCAAAGGCAAATCCCTGGTACAGGAGAAGGGCCAATACGCTTAATCCAACACCGATTACAAAACGAGCGAGATCTGCAAGGTTCTTCTCCCCATCTGGCTGATTATTCCATCGCGCCACTGCATAGAGGCCAATCACTATAATGACGATCGCCCCACTGTAATCCAAAACTAAGGTCCAGCCAGCTAATAATCCAGCAATAAAGTAGTACGGTTTCCCTGAATTCCCAAGCTTATCCCACGGCCTCCAGAGCAACACAAAAGCAAAGAAGGCGAAAATAGCTTCCAATAGATTATGGTTTAGTTGTGCGCTGCGGTAGAAAATCGGAGTGGCAAACCCGAATAATATCGCTAGCAGCAATGATTTTCGGGTAGATTTTGTGAGGTTAACCAGGATAAGAAACATCACGACAACGCTAAGAGCGGTGATAGGGGCCATTAAAAACGCTTGCATCACTCCGGCTGCTATCCCAAATTTGATATCTAACCCCTGTTCATATGCTCGTTGAAAAAATTCCTTCGCCATCGGGTAAATCGTGTCGTATTCCGGAGCTTCCGCATTGGAAGCAGCCCGGGCAACATTGACCCGGTGCACCAATTGATCAACCAGTGGGCGAGCAATTGTATAAGGAATCGCTCCGAGGATCGATGCTCCAGGATTATTGTTGATAAACACTCCTCTTTCAGGGATTTCAAAAATATCAGGATGAAATCCAAGATATTCCGATACATCGAAACTTAGATGATCCCCAAGACTCAAGGCAGGATATATCTCACGCACGGTATTGGTAGCAAAATGAAGCGTGTAAACAAACCAGCAAGTCAGAAAGAGACGCAGACTGATATCCCCCACTGAATTAAGCTGCAATTTCTTAATCAGCATTAAACGTCTTCAGGAATCCGAATTTCGATCAATTGATCCTGGGGGAGAGGAGTTAAGTGTCCGCTGTAATCTTCTTTTTCTCCATCCGCAATTGGCTTTGGTTTTTCCCATGCCCTCGATCTAAGAATGGTCTTGACCAGGTGTTGAGGTTGGAAGACGATACTTTGCCACATGAACACTTCTGTGGTGCACCAACAATCTTTGCGCGCGATGCTTTCCCGTAATTCCGTTGCTTCAGGAGAATTCCAGATCTCAAAAAACGACTTCTCCCGCAGATTACCAAGGGGTTGGTGAATTTCACAAACACTCACATCCCCATTTGCGTAGACTACCGCGCTCAAGACACCTGCACGACAAGGAACAACCTGCGATTCTGAATTGATTGTTCGGATTTTGGTATCCTGCAGCATCGGTTCCACAATTGCCCCGTATCGACCCTCTTCACGGGGAGCCCATAACTTTCTGATGTATTGGTAGAGTTCCACGTATTGTTGCAGGCTTGGTCCACTTAAGCTTGGGTCCTTGCGGTCACCGCGAATGATCGCCAGGTTATGATGATCCATCTTGGGACAACGATCAAAGAGATAGGTTGTCAAATTACGTATATCGTCCATGTTTCGATCCGTGGCAGTAGAGATAGCATGGATGCGCAGGCGCGGATCTTGTTCCTGGAGTTCAACCA
>JBFFEL010000200.1:0-3467 GCA_041558875.1 Anaerolineales bacterium | reverse complement strand
TATACTCTTTGCCTGGTCGATATATTCCTGCGCTTGCTTCCTGTTCCCTGCGGTGGATTCGGCACGCGCCAGCGCTTCATAGGCGTACCCGAGGAAGAAAGGAGGGATTTCCTCCGCCTGGCTGACATTCAGGCACAACTGTCCATAGCGCCTGGCGTTGTCCGCCTGGCTGAGCAGGGCATAGATGTGGGAGGTCTGCCAGTAGGCGATCGAAGCGCCGGTATCGCTATAATCCTCGCGCTGTGTCCAATGGTAGTGCGAAGCCAGGCTAAGCCTGATCATGTCTTCATCTTCCGCGGGGGTTCGATCAGTTTTATCGATCAAATCCCAGGCCTGGTTGAAACAATTTGTAGCAAAGTATTTATGCGCCGCACCGTGGTCGAAATCCATTTTTTTCGTCATTTTTTTCCTCTTTATGGGAATGCTTGTGTGGGCAATCGATATTCCACAGTGATTTTGTGGGTCTCGGATATTATATCAATTGAGGGTTCGGGATGGAGTTAAAACTCGAGTTGCAGTTGCAGGCTTTTAGACATCCAGGAGGAAACAAATTTCGGGTTTTCAACGTCCATTTTAAGAGCGGAGAAGCTTATAATTGCGAAAGTTCCCAAGTGGATCTACTGACTGATTTATGATCACAAAAGCTGTACTGCGTAAATGGGCAATTTTGATCACCCTGGCATATCTCATCTCTGCACTGGCATGTAATTTCCCTTTTCCAACAGAAAGCCCTGATTCCCAAGGGGAACTGCAGGCAACCCTCACGGCTCTATCCAATGCCGCTGAACCTGGACAAACGCCAGAACCGATTGGAGGAACCCTATCAACAGGAGGTGAGATCGCGGCGACCGCACCTGTTCAGACGGTACCTCCATTGCAGACACCAGGTCTGGTTGGCTCTAGGACACACTTCGTCTATTACACCCAAAGCGGTGATACTTTGCCTGCGGTCGCAAAACGCTTTGGAGTAGATCCTGAGCAGATCAGCTCCTCCCAACCCCTAGCACCTGAAGCCCTGCTCCCTGTGGGCCAGGAGCTGCAGATCCCCAACACACTCGGTGAGATGCAATTTTCAGATTTCTTGCTGCCGGATAGCGAGATCATCTATTCCCCATCCACTACCGATTTTCAGGTGGGAGATTTCATCGAAGATGGCGGGGGTTATTTGAGCACCTACAGCGAGAAGGTGAATGGAAAATTACTCTCCGGGGAAGAGATCGTGCAGAAGGTAGCGGTAGAGAACTCGATCAACCCACGCCTTTTGCTGGCCCTGTTGGAATACCGTTCGGGATGGGTCTTTGGTGATCCCCTGGATGCTGCTCTTATAAACTATCCAATCGGCTTCAATGTGCCTGATTACAAGGGACTCTATTACGAGCTGGTCTTGACGGCTACGCATCTGGGGGTAGGCTATTATGGCTGGCGGGCTGGTTCATTGACCTCATTGAGATTTGAAGATGGAAGCGCAGCGCGCCTCAGCCCGGGATTGAACGCCGGCACAGTTGCACTGCAGAACTTCTTCGCAAAGTTATCCGATCAAGACGAATGGCGAGAGTACCTTTACGGAGAGGAGGGGTTTATACCTCTTCACCAGCAGATGTACGGTGACCCCTGGATGCGGGAGGCCCAGGCTGGACCGATATTGCCCAGCGACTTATCCCAGCCAGACCTGGAACTGCCCTTCGCGCCCGGTGAAAGATGGAGCTTTACCGGCGGCCCACACCTTGCCTGGAATTCTGGCAGCCCGCGTGGAGCGATTGATTTCTCACCCGTCACCGGGCAATCTCCCTGTACGGCCTCAAAAGCCTGGGTGACGGCTTCCGCGCCTGGTCAGGTGACCCGGTCAGCAGATAATGTGGTGGCGCTCGATCTGGATGGCGACGGCTACGAAGGTACCGGCTGGGTGCTGGTTTATCTGCACATCGCGGAAGAAGACAGTGTTCAAGCCGCGCAGCAGGTTGATCTAGATCGCCAGTTAGGCCATCCTTCCTGCGAGCGGGGAAATTCAACGGGCACAAATGTGCACATCGCCCGCAAGTATAACGGGGAATGGATCGCGGCAGATGGGCCCCTGCCTTTTATCCTGAGCGGGTGGGAAGTGGAAGCAGGACAGAGAAGCTACCAGGGTCAGCTTGTCAAAGACGATAAGGTCGTTTCAGCCAACCCGGGTGGTCCCAGCTCGTCGGTAATCGTGCGCGAAGATTGAGCAAACTTGATCCGCTATTGAAAGATGACCCAGATAGAGGATATCAGAGCAGTTTCAATTGCTCTCCGCGCTGAGTGAAATACTTTGGGAGGCAGGTGGCGAGGCCATATTTCTCACATTGGGCTTGGAACTCTTTCTCCAATAGAAACAGGTTGTTTGCCGGGCAGAAGTACTGGTCCCCAAAGCGACTCTCATATCGCGCCCTCAACCCGGGGAAGGACCTATCAAGTTTGTCATAGTAGTAATCACGCTGTCGATCGCGCATTGTCATCCCAAAGGAAGGGATAATGTAGGAGGCTCCGTTATGGTGAGCGCGTTCTACGATGGCATGGAGGTTCTCTCTGTTGTCCTCTATAAAAGGCAATACCGGCATCAAAGTGACTCCGGTTAAAATCCCCTTGGCGGCCAATTTTCGCATAGCAGCGTAGCGGGCGGATACACGCGGCGCGCCAGGTTCCAATTTCAATCCTAACTCATCATCGGCGGTGGTGATGGTGAAGCTCACTGCAGCGTAAACCTTGCTGATCTCCTGCAGGGCCTGCAGGTCTCTCAGCACCAGATCACTCTTGGTGATGATGTGGACCGGAAAGCGGAATTCAGCGATGACCCCTAATGCTTGGCCCGTCAGGTTTCTTTTTGCTTCCAACGGCATATAGGGATCGTTCATCGAGCCGGTCCCGATAGTTCCTTTAACTCTTTTCCGGGAGAGCTCCTTTCTCAGCAACTCGATCCCATTAACCTTGACCAGCACATCGCTGAAATCCTCGATCCGGTAGCATTCGCTGCGCGAATCGCAGTAGATGCACTGGTGCTGGCAGCCCCGGTACAGGTTCATGTTGTACTTTAAACCGAACCATGTATCGGGCTGCTGGACTGTATTCAGTATCGTTTTAGCGGTGATATCTTTGATCATGTAGAGGTTCTCGAGTGTTCTGTTGCTGCTGATCTCCTCATGCAGCTGTAAACAGGTGCTGCCTCTCCTCAAGCCAGCTTTTCAGCGGTTCTGCAACTTGAATCGCCTGTTGCCAATCCGGATCGCTGAAAAAACTTTCGTAACGGCAGGTGACCAGATCATTTATGTACTCAGGACGCAAGGAGGACGGGTATTGGTTGTGCATGTGCAGCGGATAGTTGACCAAATAGGGCAGCTCAAGGATATCCGCTTGCCTGCAGGTTGAAAGTATGCACCCGGCCAGCACTGCCTGGTGGATGAAGATCCGGTATAAGCGATTCGATCGGTAAAAATCTTGATACCTGGGTT
>JBFFEL010000199.1:0-3603 GCA_041558875.1 Anaerolineales bacterium | reverse complement strand
TACGAGCGAAGAATCTCTCCATAGTTCAGCTGATTCTTCACCCATGACTGAGATTCTTCGTCGCTTCGCTCCTCAGAAAGACATCCGCAGGGTAGGTGGCAACTTGAGGTAAATAACATTTAATAACCAGCAACCAGTAATTGGGGATTGGTGATTGGTGATTTGCTACTTGAATGGACAGACTTGGGATTACTTGACATTACATTCCCCCTTAAAAAATGAGAGGCGGGCCACCCACCCAAGGCCGCCCACCCCAGTGACACTCGCACAAGCGTCATATATAAAAACGTTCAAGCATTTTTTTTGTTACACTTCGTATTCAAAATCTTCGTTTCTATGATATTGGACACGGATAAAAAATCTTCTGCGATTATCGGGACTCGTCAAAATCCCCATTGCTGCAATATTCAAGTCTATTGGCAAAATCGATTATGAGAAGATTCTCAATATACTCTAACTTGATCTCTACCAACGGGTCGATTAAAATCCGGATAGCATGAGTATGAATTTGTCACGGCGTGATTTCCTGAAAATTGGGGGATTATCACTTGGATCGCTGGCGTTCACGCCCTTCGTCCCTCGCGAGACAGACCAAGATTACGGCAACATAGCCAGGGTTACAATCCCGGAAGTCGACGTCTATGCCCAGCCCAGGGATGGAGCCCAAATAGTTGGCAAACGTTATCGCGACCAGATTGTCCAAATTTATTATGAGCTGGAACCACCCGATGCTCCTATTTTTTACAACAAATTATGGTACCGAGTATGGGGTGGGTATATCCACAGCTCGTATTTGCAGAAAGTCAAAATTGATTACAACGCCCCCCTGTCCGAGATTCAAGAAGCAGAACAGCTGGCAGAAGTCACTGTCCCTTATTCACAATCCTACACATACAACCAGTACGATGGCTGGCAAGTTGAATATCGCCTGTATTATGAGACCACACATTGGATTACTGGAGTCGATCAGGGCCCGGATGGACGCGCCTGGTACGAGTTGACCGATGAGTTGCAGCCCTGGAGCTACTGGGTACCGGCTGTCCACCTGCGACCTATCGCCCCTGAAGAGCTGGAACCGATCAAACCTGAATTACCTGAGGGCGAGAAGCGAATTGAAGTAGACCTAGCCAGACAAAACCTGGCTGCATACGAAGGGAATCAGCAAGTGTTTTCTACCAGGATATCCTCGGGTATTCCAAGCAGCCGCCCCACGAGTAACGGCATCCCAACTGAGACTCCCAAGGGAAGGTTCAATATTTACTCAAAAATGCCCTCCAAGCACATGGGTGATGGTCGCTTGATGAGAGGCGATTTAAACCTGGATGCCTACGAGCTGGTCGGCGTGCCCTGGACGATGTTCTTCCACCGTCTAGATACCGGTTATGCTTTACATGGTACTTATTGGCACAATAATTTCGGCTGGCAAATGAGTCACGGGTGTGTGAACATGCGCAATGAAGATGCGAAATGGCTGTTCCGCTGGACTACACCGCCCAACCACCCGGCGGAGGTTGAGAAGAACGGCTTCGGCACCCAGGTGTACGTTTTCTAATTTGATCAATTATCTACTTTGAATATCAATTCTATGACGAGCACCCTTGACCGCCGTGAATTTCTCAAACTGGGTAGCTTTGGCTTTGGGTCTTTAGCTGTTGGACCCTATCGCCACTTATTGCCGCCAGAAGATCTCGTTGAGCCATTGGGGATTGGGCGGGTAACTGTCTCCCGCATCGGGGTATATAAAGAACCTGATTTGAATAGCGAGAAGCTCCATACCAGGTACAGGGATGAGCTGGTCACCCTGGTGGAGGCAGTAACTTCCCCATATGGTCCGGCAATTAATCCTAATTGGTATCGCGTGGTTGGGGGGTACTCGCACAGCGCATACTTGCAAAGGGTTGAAAAAGCAGAACTTAGTACACCTGCCAAGCGTATTCGGAAATCAGGACAGCTTGGAGAAATAACGGTTCCGTATTCGCAGAGTATTCTTCCCACTAAGTCTGACGATGAATGGGAGTCGCTTTATCGCCTATATTATCAATCCGTCCATTGGGTGACGGGACTGGATGAAGGTCCAGACGGGAAACCCTGGTATCGGTTAAGTGATGAACTGCTGAAAATTGATTACCACGTTCCGGCGACCCATGTCAGATTGATCGATGATGAAGAGTTATCCCCCATCTCGGAAGACGTTCCCGAAGGAAAGAAATTCATCCAGGTCAATTTGATCAAACAGACCCTCACGGCTTACGAAGGTGATGAGGTTGTCATGCACACCAAGGTATCAACTGGATTGCCCAGCCTGGGTCAAATCTCAGGTATACCCACAGATACCCCAAGGGGGAATTTCAATATTGATCCCAAGGTGCCCTCCAAACATATGGGTAATGGACAGCTGACTTCTGATATTGAAGCTTACGAGCTGCCCGGAGTTCCCTGGACAAGTTTCTTCGAGCACATGACTGGCATCGCCTTCCACGGCACCTACTGGCACGATAATTTTGGCGCCCGGATGAGCCACGGATGTGTTAATATGCGTGTTGAAGATGCGAAATGGCTCTATCGCTGGTCGACTCCAGTCGCGGAACCTGGAGATTGGACCCGAAATGGCTTCGGAACCCGTGTTGAAGTAATCTAACCAATAAATCATTATTTCATCCCGCCAACAATTTCATAAGACCGGGAAATTCCAGATAGAGATGGATGGAAAAATTTCTCTTCAGCGACGAGATTTCTTGAAACTTTGGGGGATGTCCTTGGGCTTTTTCATACCGAGCTCAATTCGCAAATGGCTTCCTGAAGAAGAAAATATAACACCCCTTGGCATAGGTCGCGTTACTATCCGTTCAATAGGTCTCTTCCAGGAGCCTGATTTTGCCAGCCCCAGGTTGAAATGGCTCTCCAGAGATCAACTGGTATCGGTGATCGATGAAATATATGCCCCAAAGGGTGCTTCACGCAATCCACTCTGGTATCGTCTTGTAGGAGGCTATGCGCATAGCGCCTATATCCAGCGCGTCGAAAAAGCCCAGCTCAACCAACCAGCTGCGATGATCCCACCTAGAGGCCAGCTGGGAGAGATCACCGTTCCATTCACCCAATCGATGTTGAAGCGATCCCCGGAATTATGGCAGCCCGCCTACCGCCTATATTTCGGGGCCACATTTTGGATCACAGGTTTTATTAAAGGACCAGATGGTAAAACCTGGTATGAATTGACGGATGACCGGTTAAGGATCAAATACTGCGTCCCCACCGGACATGTACGCCTCATACCAAGGGTGGAATTGAAACCCTTGTCTCCCAATATGCCAGACGATGAGAAACGGATTCTGCTTTCCATCCCAGATCAAACCCTGCAGGCATTCGAAGGTTCGCAGCTGGTATTCCAAACATCGGTCTCGACTGGCCTGCACAGCACTGGTCCCACCCCCAATGGTATTCCAACGGATACACCTGTGGGTAATTTCAATATTGCCAGGAAAACGCCCTCTCGCCACATGGGGGATGGAAATTTAACCAGCGACCTGGAAGCTTACGAGCTGCCAGGCGTGCCCTGGGCGAGTTTCTTCCATTCAGATGGAATTGGTTTTCATGGAACCT
>JBFFEL010000198.1:0-3606 GCA_041558875.1 Anaerolineales bacterium | reverse complement strand
GAAGACACTTTCGGATGGCTATATGCCCTGATCCTTGCTTGTCTCAGGCAAGTTCCTGAGTCCGAAATGTAATGCTTTGTAATTCTCGGCTCGCCTGGAAAGACTAGGAAAGGGTAGATCGCCAAACAGTGATTCCAAATTGAGAGGTTGTCTAACAAGCACTAATTGTCATGCTGAGCGGAGCGAAGCATCTAATCCTCATCGAGAGAGACCCTTCCCCTCGGTCCGTCCGACCAAGGACGGGGCTTCGCTCAAGGGTGACAACCTTTTGAGATAACCCCTTTTCCATATTGAAGTAGAGAATTGAGCAGAGCTTTACATTTTTCTCAGCCGCTCTTCAAGCTCCTGTATATAGCCCGGCGCGCCCATCTCGGTGAAGGTGTCCAGCGATTGCTGGTAAGTTTCCCGCGCCCGTTCCAGGTCACCGGTCTCGTTACGACTTATGAATGCATCGCCAAGGTCAATCATACTTCTTGCCCAACCCCAGAGGTAACTACTTCTTTGGTATAACTCAGTCGAAGTTTCACTAAATTCCACAGCATCATTCCAACGTTGCTCAGAATAAGCAAGCTCAAACTTCGCACGAGTGTGTGATTCTCTCAAACCATGGTTGATTATTCTATTACGAAAATGTTCAGCTTGAACAAGAAAATCACCAGCAGCTTGGAAATCCCCCGCTCGTGCGAATACAATGGAGAGGAGAAGGTATGAATCTGCTAAATCATGCTTGTAATCGATGTTTTCTTGTAATGCAATTTCGGCTATATGAAGATTTCTTTGTTTATCAAAATAGTTGAGTTCTAACGCACTTTCTACCATTTCAAGATTGCGATTTCCAATCAGTTGAAAATCTTTTCCTTCATGTAACAAATCTAAGCAAATCTGTAACACCTCAAGTGATTTATCCCAATCTCCTCTAGCAAACAAAATTCGTCCTTGATTTACCAACGTGAATATTTCCTTCTCCCTCATCGGGGCATTCACCTTTGGAATTTTTGACACCAAAACATCTTCAGCATCATTTATTTTTCCAAGTTGATTGTAGGCCTCTATCAGATTAGATACACTCTGCACAGTATTTGAACCAATCTGTTCACCAATTTGTATCGCCTGCATATAATACTGAACGGAAGTGGCAGCATCGAAAATATAATTGAACCACACACCAAGACTTCCTGTAGCCCGAACTAAAGTCCGTAACAAATCATTTTCCGCTGCTAATTCAACAACCTCTTTCAGGATCACTATAGACCTCGTTTTGTTTTCTTCTCGTAATGCCAAGGTTATTCTCGCATCAGCAGACACTTCCATATCACCCAAGCGCTCAGCCATAATTATCGCTTTATTGCATAAAAGTAAAGCCTGTTCGGATTTGTTTTGGAATAAAGCAGTCCGCCCTGCTTCTGCCAGCAAGTGAGCATAACCAGGGCCATCTGATGCTCCTTCCATCATTTCCAAACCATCTTTACACACTTTCCATGCTTCGGGATATCCATGACTGTGCCATAATACATTGGATAAACGCGCATATACTTCAGCCATCTGGTCGAATTCCCCAAACTGTTTGTACGATTCAATTGCTTGTCGCCATATGTCTAAAGCTATATCATTTTTTCCTTTTCTGGATAATGCCTCGCCATATCCAAATAAGATATCAGCACGCGATTTGGTATCAGAGGATAAATCAAAGGCCTGTCGAAAATAGCGTTCTGCTTCAGCAGCAGCATAAGAAGCAAGGGCAGAATTACCTGCCATCTTGAAATATCTGCAAGCTTGGTCTTTTCTTCCTGCTAGCAGCAGATGTTCTGCTATCACACCGCAAAATTCACTTATTCGACCACCGCTATTCTCAATCAACCAGTCTGCTACTAAACCATGATAGGTTTTGCGGAGTCGCTTGAGCACGCTCTCGTAGGTCACTTCACGCAGCACATCGTGTTTGAAGAAATATTCTTTTGCACCAACAAATGCCGATTCCTCGTGGCGGTAAACCAGTTCCCGATTTCGCAAGGAAGTCAGTGCCAGAGGTATAAGTTCTGGATCGCTGCCATCCCCTCCTTCTGCCTGAATGTAAGACACGATCCTATCCCAGAATAAGCGACCTACCACAGAAGCCTGCTGGAGAACGGTGCGCTCCTGGAGCGGCAGGCTATCCAGCCGCGCTTGCAACACACCAGCCAGTGTGGAAGGGACATCGATCTGCTCAAGCCGGGTCAAATCAATACCCCAGGTATCTTCACGGGGAATGACTACGCCCTCCTCGATCAGCATCTTGATCAATTCTTCCGTATAGAAGGGGTTGCCTTCTGAGCCACTCACCACTAATTCGCGCAGCTCGGCGGGTATCTCCTCTGCCTGTTTGAGAATCTCACCTACCAGCTGGCGACTTTCGCGTTTGGATAACGGTCGTAATTCAAGGTGGGTATGGTAGGTCTGCCCTTCACCCCAGTATGGACGTCGTTCAAATAATGTAGGACGGGCGGCACAGACGATCAACCAAGGATGCTGCAGCACGTATTCTCCCAGTCTATTGATTACATCCAGTGAGGAGTCATCCCCCCAATGGGCATCCTCCAGGAAGATCACCACCGGATGCTCTTGCGCTAAAGCCTGGAAATACTGCACAAGGTACATCAGGGCGCGGTTGCGCAGCTGCTCGGCGTCGTTGAGCACACCTTTTAGATGCGGGCTGGCGCTGAAATTGAAACCCAGCAGCTGGCCCAGGATATGGGCCTTCATGAAGCCTTCTTCACCCTCTCCAAATACATCACAGAAACCCATCTCGATCTTGCGGCGCGCTTGCTCCCCAGTATCTTCATCCAGGATCTGGAAGCGGAAAGCGAAAAGGTCGCGCAGCAGGCTGTATGGTAATCCCTGGGCTTCCTGCCGGCTGCTTCCCTGGAAAAAGAACACGGCTTGGGTTGCGGGCAGCAGTTCAACCCAGTTTTGGAATTCGTACAGCAGGCGTGATTTACCCACTCCCGCCTCGCCGCTTATGGTCACCACCCCTCCTTCACCCTCCTCGATGGCAGTCAGCAGTGCATCTTGAAGGAATTTCAATTCATCATGGCGCCCCACCATGCGCGTCTCGACCCCCTCCACACCCCGCGTTAGCACCCGGAAGGCTCTCGGCTTGAGCTCCCTTACCAGGTAGACCGGCACCGGTTCCGGGAAGCCCTTGGCCGTGATCGGTTCAATGGGATCCACGTTGAACACGCCGCGCACGTGGCGGTAGGTGTCGTGCGAGATCAGCAGGCCTCCAGGGGACGCGGCGCTCTGCAGGCGCGCCGCCAGGTTGACCGGGTTGCCCTTGATGGTATCCTCGCCTTCGGTCTCCCCTCCAGCGAAAACCAGCCCGGTGGTGATGCCCATGCGCACCTTGAATTCGGTGATACCGTGCTCATTTGCCAGTTTGGACGCTATTTCGGAGGCCTCAGCCTGGATCGCCAGGCCAGCGCGGATGGCCTGTTCGGGATCGTTCTCCCGGGCGACGGGCAGCCCGAAAACGGCTTTGAAACCATCGCCCGTGTAGCGTGCCACGTGCCCACCGAACTCGCTGACCTTTTCAGCCAGGCGGGCGATCAGCGGGTCGACCAGCGCCATCTG
>JBFFEL010000197.1:0-3690 GCA_041558875.1 Anaerolineales bacterium | reverse complement strand
GTATTGCTGCCGGTCATGAATGCGCCCAGCGCACCAATCCACGGGGCGACCAGTGGATACAAAGCACCCATGCCCTCTGCCAGACCGTATGCCAGCGTATCCGTCATGCCAGCATGCTCCATGATCACTGCCATTGCCACCATCGAGACAATGCTCACGCTGGAAGACATCACTCGCTGCAGGGTTCCAGTCAAGATGCGTTTTGCTGCACCCGGCTTGTAAAGCCCCGCACGCTTGTAAATAAAAAATGCCAGGATTGAGCTGTAGAGCAGCACTGCGCCAGCATGGTTGAACAGGGAGATCTTACGGCTACTCCCAGCTGGAGTCACATAACCCAAGGCCGTGCTGATCTCCGGGAACTGCACTTGAAAGACCACCTGACCCAGTGCCTGCTTGATAGGTGGGATAAGCTGTACCCCAAGCGTGATCGCCACCAGGATAATATAACCAGAAACAGCCACCATGAGGGCTCGTCCATCTAAGATGCCGTTATTATTCATCTCACCGCGGTAGCGCCGGGCTAAGGGAACACCTACCAAGAGCCCGAATAAGCCCCCTATGAACGCACCAATGTTCCACAGACCGGATCTCACTACTAAAAAATGAACAGTGCCCATGATGAGACCCATGACCAGCACGGGTAGGGACAAGCGCTTGAGGGCTGCCCAGCCACCTGCGGCGTGTGCCACCATCAGTCCCACTGCGAATCCTGAGATGCTCAGGAACAACGCGGCAGGAGGAGCCAATACTTCTTGTGGGAGCCCAGTAGCTGCCATTAACGCATTGAAGGAAGACCCTAAAGAACCGAACGTCACTGCCCAGCCATGTCCGATGGAGGGAATCACGACAGCAGCCAACGGTGTAAAACCCAAACCGACCAGGATGGGTGCGATGACTGCCACCGGCACACCAAAACCACCAACGCCCTGCAGGAAAGAAGCGAATGCCCATCCAATGATCAGTGCTTGCATACCGCGGTCTGCTGTCAGGTGCGGCAGGGCTTCACCAATGGTTCGGATAGCACCAGCCTCATCTGCCACACGATAGAGTAAAAAGGCTGCCCAGATAATGAGCAGCACGTCGATTGTCAGGATGAGAGCCTTACTGTGTGCGTATGCCAGCAACAATGGTCGCGCACCAAAAAAGAGGATTGCGATGAGCAATGCTGAGAGGTAACCCACTGCTCCAGCACGTGCAGCACCCCAGCGTAAACCAACCATGAGCACAAGAATAAGCAGGATGGGTGTGAGAGCGAGGAAGAACATATTGCAGATTATGTGTCTTTACAGTCTATTGGATAGGCAGGGCTGACGGATCATTCGCTCGAACCCAAGTAGATTCGCTGGGGGTCAAGGTCCTGGCGCAGGATACGCAGCTCAGATTCAGTGGGAGGTTGTGTGATGCGCAGCTGAGCAGCGATCTTGAGCTCCCAACCCGTGTTTTCCTTTGCTTGCTCGACTGTAGCCCCCGGATGCAGGGCGATGAGTGTCAGCTCACCGTTTTCGTCTGGTTCCATGATGCCCAGATCGGTGACGACTGCCTGAGTGCCTCCACCGCGCAGATTGGCTACCTCGCGCTCCGATCGACCACCAAGGAAACCGGCTGATGTACGGAAGTCCAGCTTCTCCGGAAAGCGTCGCTTTTGGTGAGGGGTGATAATGTAACAGCGGTTAGCCCAGGCAGCGATCTCCATCGAGCCACCCGAACCAGGCAGTCGGACTTTGGGATGTTCATAACTGCCGATCACAGTGGCGTTGATGTTACCAAATCGATCGATCTGCGCTCCACCCATGAAACCCACATCCACGTTTCCACGCTGTAAATAAAAGGCGAAGATGTCGTACATGCTGCATACCGAAAGGGCTCCACTCACCAATGTCGGGTCACCGATGGAGAGCGGCAGACGAGCTGGTTGAGCACCGATCACACCAGCCTCGTAGATCATCACCAGATTAGGTGCATGCGTGCGGCGTGCCAGGTTACATGCCAGATTGGGAAGGCCTACTCCCACAAAGACCACATCACCGTCACGTAAAAGGCGTGCAGCATTGATCGTCAACAGTTCAGCAGATGTATAAGTCATGGTCATTGATAGCTTACCTTTAATACTGCCCGTAGTCCACCGGTGTACTTAGGCGAGAACTCACCCTTAGCGACTCGGTACCTAATTTCTGTATATATTCATCACGATTTTTCACACCGTACACCCATTCGTCCAGGTATGCCAGCACACCCTCTTTCGATTTGCTGATGGCATCCCACTGCAAGTAGAAATCGTTATCCCGATCGTAATAGCCCTGTGTATAGGATGGGTGGGCGCAATAAGGTACATGGCAGACCGCATCGACAATAAAGCCCGGGATGAGTGTGCGGTTAGGATCGGAACGGATCACCTCTTCGTCTACAATCTCTTCTGCCGTTACGATGACCTTTGCAGAGGCAAAGGCAGCCTCCTTCTGTTCACCGATGATGCCCCAGATGTGAGCATTGCCGTTGGCATCCACCCTTTGAACGTGCACGATGGCAACATCCGGATTGAGGGCAGGCACGACCACAACAGTTTGTCCAGAATAGGGATCGATAACTGTACGATAACCTGGATTCAGGCGTTCCAGATCGCCTGCTGCGGTAGGATTCATGGGCATGAAGGGTAGCCCAGTCGCTCCGGCCTGCAGGCGGGAGATCATGCCGAGATGCGAGTATTCCTCCCATTCCAAATTCCCAGCCTCGATCTCAGCCCGGACAATTCGCAGAGAGCCGACCCCGGGATTACCCATATAGGAGAAAATAACCTTGCGCGCACAACCCGCCGCAACCATCTGGTCATAGACCAGATCAGGGGTAGCTCGGGCAAGGACCAGATTACGTCTTTTCTGCCGTATGATCTCGTGACCCGCAGCAAAGGGGATCAGGTGTGTGAATCCAGCAGCATAGAGCGTGTCACCGTCCTGCACGTATTGCTCAATTGCTTGTGATAATGAAAGTAATTTACTCATTGTTCCTTACTCGCTTTCCGATCAGCCTTACTCTGCTTCCAGCGAAGAATGCGAAAGCGTTTGCTCTCCTGAGGTACTTGACGATTTCGCCAGATCAGGGAGATACCGATGAGACTGAGCAGCAGACCGATAAATAAATATTCAACCCCTGGATCCAGCGCGTGATCCGTGGTGAAAAAGATGGTCAATGATATCAATCCAATGAACAGGAAAAACTGACCGATGCGTGTCTTTTCAAGATGCATAGATGTGCAAGCTAGGCTCTCGGTAATTTTGTTGTTATTCTCAATGTAATCTCACAGACCTGCCAGGTTCTTATCACCTGACAGGTCTGGAGAGTCCAGTCACATTATTTAACCAGGGTTTGAATCTGCTCGTGCATGTATAGCGGAAGATAGTAATGTCCACCAGCATTCTTTCCGGAAGAACCGGAACCCTTCCACCCACCGAATGGCTGGAATCCTGGCCAGGCACCCGTCGTAGCACCCTGGGGGCGGTTGGCATAGTTAACACCAGCCTGGATGTTCTCAAAGAACCACTTAACCTCATCATCAGTGCCGTAAAAACCAGCTGTCAATCCATACTTGACCTCATTCGCCAGCTTCATAGCCTGTTCAAGGCTGTCCACCTTAGCAACTGTAGTGATAGGCAGGAACATCTCGTATTTCCACAAACGATGCTCCAGCGGCAGGTC
>JBFFEL010000196.1:0-3817 GCA_041558875.1 Anaerolineales bacterium | reverse complement strand
CTCAAGCAGCTGCAGGGCTTGTTCCCACTTCTCTCGTTTGAAGGCCACGGCTGCCAATCCCCGCTGAGAAGCGAACCACATGGCGTCCTCATCTAGGACCGAGTGATAATAATCCTCTGCCGCTTCGATCTCTCCGGTGTACCAGGACAGCAATCCGAGGTAATAGAAGGCTGCGGTGAGCCCCAAGTCAGCTGCCCAGCGCAGGTGATGGCCGGCACCGTTGAAATCCGCGCTGCGCAGCAGCATCTGACCCAATCGTAAGTGAGATGGCCCGTGTTCTTCGGAAGTGTGGATAGCCTGCCAGTAACTATCCAGCGCCTCAGCCCGGTTGTCGAAATTCTCGTGTTTGAGTCCTTGCAGGTAAAAATCTTCTGCGGCCTGCGGTTGGGAGGGAGGTTTCCTCTCGGTGAACTCGCTGGCGTAGGGCTCGGAACTATGCGTGCAGTCTAGCAACGAATTACCTTGATCGTCATTTACTACCAGGGTCAGTGGATTAGCTGAAAGCTTCTGGGATTCGAAGGTGATCTCTTCCATCCAGGGTTTCTCCGGTGAGATATCGACGGTTGTCTCCAGCAGCTTTTCACCTGGGATAGAAAGTTCGATCTTCGCGGCAGGTACTTCGATCACCGGGCAGATGCCAAGGGTCAGCTTTATCGTGCCCTCATCCTTTCCCAGCGCGAGGTTAAGTCGGGCTCCGAGGTCGGCACTGGCGCAGGTCAAACCTCCCATGCCGCGCAACGGCAGCCACCACTCGCGCCAGGAATTGGTCTCCCCGGGAGGGAGAAAGTCAAAGTCGAGCTGGGTCTCCATCGCCCCGCACTGCGTCTCGGCGTAAAGAGAGCCGTCGTCCATCAATGCAGATTGGTTGACAATACCTACCTCGGATTGTCCCCAAGACCAGAGTTTCATCCCGGAGACATCCTGGTAGCGGGCAAAGTGGGCATAGCCGCTGTTAGAGGAATGCTGCCAGGCTCCAAAATAATCCCAGGTCACGTCCCGCCCGAAGATGGAGACCTGGGCGAGCATATCCTTCTCCCAGCGAAAGTTGATCGAGTCATGCAGGCGTTCTGCTGGCCACATGGGAACGCCTTCCATCCCTGGCAATCCCGGTTCGGAGATGATCGGGTCCAGGCGCGCCACTGGCCAGGAAGCTGTCCCTGCAAATTCGTAGGAACGTACTCTCTGCAGGGGATAAATAAACTCGGTTTGCGCATCCGAAACGGTGGAAGCGTTGGTCCAATAATGGTAGCGCCCGGGGATGGGGGTGGGATTGTACAGCTGCACATCCTGGGCCAGGGCACAGCGATCCGGGAACAGGGACAGCATGATCGTCCAGCGCATGCCGGACATGTGCTCTTGTCCACCGATGACGATTGAAGCGCTGCCATCCTCATGGTGCTGGAAATCCCAATTTACATTTTCGGCGGTTGTTGGCGCGTGAGCAACGGGGAAGCTGAATTCCAATCCACCGGAGAAAAAGGCACCCCTAATCGCCAATGGTGAGAATTTGATGGTTGGATTCTTGTAGAATACCTCCCGATCGGAGATCTTATCGTACAGGGAGAAAACCCGGCCGCCTAATTCCGGCAGCACGGTGACCCGCAGGTATTTATTTTCAAGGATCAGGGCGCGATAATCGACATTCGTGGGTGCAGAATCGATCTCATCTTGCAGCGTGTATGGGTAAATGTGAGCGACTCCATATTGAGAATGAAAGACAGGATTGCGGTTTTCCCCCAGCAGGCGGTAGGTAGGAAGCGTGATCTCTTCGCTGGAAGTCAGTACCTGATCGGCATTTTCCTTGGCTTCCATATTGATACTCCTAGGATTTTTTTGGGAAGTGGATTAATGGAAGGTAACTGAGGTCGATAATCCTTCGGTGAGCCAGCGCCGTAATACCAGCGCTAAGATCAGCGGAGGGATCAACCCCAAGGTCATGGCTACTGAGATGAGAGAATAGCTGGCATCAGGATTGCCAGCTATGGCGGCAATTATTATCGGTCCGGTATACGTGGCGATGGATTGAGTGAGGAAACGGGCGAAGAGGAACTCGTTATAAGAGGTCATGAAGGCAAAAGCAGCTGCCGCCACCAGCCCTGGGAGTGCCATAGGCAGAACGACCCGTACCAGCGCCTGGAAGCGACTGCACCCGTCGATCAAGGCGGCATCCTCGAAATCTTCCGGGATGCCGTTGAAATAGAGGGTCAGGAACCAGATCGTGAAAGGCAATGTAAGCGCCAGATAGACCAGGATCAGAGACAGGTAGGTATCTAGCAAACCCATCGTTTGGATGATTACATAATAAGGAATCGCAACTGCGATCACGGGTATCAGGCGGCTGCCCAAGAAGAAATTGAAGGTGAGGATTTTACCTCTAAAGCGCAGCCTGGAGAATGTGTATGCACCTAATGTTCCAAAAACAAGGTTTATACTCATTACAGCTGTGGCCACAATAAAGCTGTTCTTCAAGGATGCCGGGATCAGGCGAGCTTCTTGAGATATCCGGCTGCGAATAGTTTGACCTTTCACCTCAGTATCGGTTGGGATTTCCCCGGTGAAGACATATTTGTAATTGGCCAAGGTAGGATTTCGGGGGATGATGCGCTGAGGTTTGCGCAGCAGCTCGCTCTCACCCTGAATACTAGCAACTGCCACCCAGACCAGCGGACCGACGATGAAGATGATCACCACTAAGGCGAGCCCATTCAACAGGAGGTTGTTTAGCCGTTGCTTTGTTTTGGGATTCATAATCTTCACCTAGTTATGGTCGATTCCTCGGTTCTGAGCACCCGCAGGTAGAGGATGATCAGCACCAAGGTGATCAGGGCAATGATGATCGCCAGCGCAACCCCATGTCCCAGATTGAGCGCTTTAAAGATCTCGGCATAGGCGAACCAGCTGATCAGCGCGGTCGAATCAGCAGGGCCGCCACCCGTCATGACATAAATTGTGTCGAAAGTTAAGATGGCGGTCATAGTTTCGTAGACGACAACCACCAGGAATACCGGGCGTAGAAGCGGGGCAGTGACATGGCGGAAGATCCGCCAGCCGGCGCCTCCATCAATCCTGGCTGCTTCGTATAATTCGTCCGGAATGAGCTGCAAACCAGCCAGGAAGAATATCGCCACCAGGGGACCCTCCTTCCAGATGAAGGCCATGATCAAACTGGCCCTGGCCAGGAGGGGGTCAGCCAGAAATGGTATGTAACTGTCGATAAATCCTACAGCATAAAGCATGCTATTGAGGATACCAAAATCAGAATTAAGGATCCATTTCCAGAGCAGCCCGCTCACCACCGCCGGTAGCGCCCAGGGTAATAAGATGACGATCTTCAATGGAGTCGACAGGCGGATTTTGGCGTTCATTAACAGGGCAACACCTAACCCATAAATTACGACCCCTGTCACAGCAGCTACCGTATAAATACCGGTGATCTGGATTGAGTTTCTAAAATAGTAGCTGGTGATGACATCGATATAATTTTCAAGACCAACAAACGGATGTTGATTGGGCTTTGTCAGTATATACTGGTAAAAGCTCATTCGAACAGCGTGAATAATGGGGTAAATGGCAAAAAGGGCGATTACCACGGCCACAGGAAGAATTGAAAGATAGGGATAAATCCGTTGGGAAAAATGCCCCCAGCTGCGTTTTGGCCTTACTGTTGCCTGTTGTTGGGTCATACCAACCCACCTCCACGATCACATCATCAGAATTAAAGATGGAGGGCGACAATTTCATCGCCCTCCATTATTAACAACAAGGTTCTATTGTGAGGCTTGTTCGTTCCAATAGTCTTCCATATTCTGGAGCGTGT
>JBFFEL010000195.1:0-3837 GCA_041558875.1 Anaerolineales bacterium | reverse complement strand
GATTTCTGGCTGGGGGAGAGCGCAACCCGAAAACCGACGTCCCCGCTGGGGGACCAGATTGTACCTGTCACGGGAGGCGCAGCGCGTGCTACCGCGAAGATCGACGAAGGAACCGCCGCGCAACAGGCGGGAATCACCGCGGTCCGGTCCGGTGGGATCTTTAATAACTGTCTCAGTACGCTTCTCATATTCCTTTTCATCAAACCAATCGTTGCACCATTCCCACACGTTGCCGATCATATCGACGCAGCCATAGAAGCTGTCACCCTGCGGTGAGAACTGTCCAACGGGTGTGGTGATATTGATTCCCGCCTCAGCTGTGTTGGCTTTCTGCGGGTCGAATTCATCCCCCCAGGGGTAAACGCGCCCGTCCGTTCCCCGGGCCGCTTTTTCCCATTCCGCTTCGCTTGGCAGGCGGTAAGGTTTGTTTGTCTTCTCACTTAACCATTGGCAGTACGCTTGGGCATCCTCCCAGGAGACGTTCACCACGGGGTGATCGCCTCTTTCAGAAGGGTATTGCCCCCCGCTCCAATCCTCTGGTGGTTTGTGCGCCCCATCTTTCACGAAAGCCTGGTATTCGCGGTTGGTGACCGGGTATTTGCCGATCGCATAGCCTGAAAGTTCCACGCTGTGCTGCGGCTGTTCCCGTCCAACCCACTCCTCAGATAATCCATCTTTGATCGCCTGCGCCGCCTGCTCGGGTGTCGATCCCATCAGGAACGTGCCTTCGGGGATGATCACCAGCTGCGGCTCAAAGACCTGCCGCGGCGCTTCACCTGGAGGGGCGCCAGGAGCCTCTACCCGGCGGGTCAGAGTGAAGTACTTCTTGATCGCCGCCGGGCGGATGCTGTCCGGCGATTGGCTGCTGAAATTGGCGCCCGCCAGGTCTAGCGGGTGCATGGTCAGCAGTCCGCGCAGCCCCGGGACGGAGACCAGGCGCAGCAGATCTTCGGGCAGCGTGGGGCGCGCCGCTTGTTCCTCCCCGGCCTCGGAAAGTCTCTCCCCTTTCTCTTGCTTTTCAGCGCGGAAATAATCTTCCACGTCGCTCATAAGTCCCGGGCGTTCGAGCAGCTCCTCGTAAAAATCCGGCGCAATGGCTTGGATCGCAACCACCTTGGCCAGCCGCACCGGCTGGATGCTCTCTGCCAGTTCTCGCTGCACGACCAGGTCCGAAAGCATCAAGAAAACATTCACCGTGCGTTTGATCTGGCGCGGGTTTTCACCCAATCCCTCAGCAAAGACGCGCGGGCACTCCTCATGTTCCCACTTCGGGGTCAGGCCGGTGACGAATTCCTCCATGTCCTCCCGCTCCACCGGCGGGATGGTGAACGGCAGCTGGATTATTTTTTCCAGATATTTTGCGCCGTCAATCGGATTGGTTTTGCCGCTCCCAGGATCTTTCACGAAATCCTTGTAGCGAATCTCCACTCCACGGGCGATCACTTCATGATCCAGCCCCAGGATGAAGACGCAGCGCGGCGCATCCACAAACAGCTTGATCGCTTCCAGCACCTCGATCGCTTTCTCCGGCAAGCAGCGATCCAGATCATCCACGAAAACCACCAGGCGCCCCGGTTTCACATAGGATTCGACCACCGTCTTGAATTTATCCTGGAATTGTTCCAGCGAACGCACTTGTTCAATGTAGATCTTCGTCCGTTCACGGCGGATGGCATCCACCGCCCCCTCGGAGAGGTTTTTGGCACCAGTTATCTGCAGTTCTTCAACCAATTTAGTCAGCTCTGCCAGCGGTGGGATGAATGATAACCCGATCTTTACCGCGCCCTTGGCCACTGTCAGCCCCAATTTCTCCAGGTCGATGGTCACGCCGCCCGCCTTTTCAAGTTCCAGGCCACGGTAGAGCATGGTTTTCAGGTTCTTTAATTCCTCGCTTTCGCCGCTTTTCTCTTCCACAGCCAGCAGAACTGTCAATAGAAATGCCCGCCAGAGTGTCTCCTCGTTATCATACTTCCAGGCATCGAACCAGGCCAGCGTGTAATTTTTGGGCAATCCCTTGCGGATCATCTTCATTAAAGAGGTCTTGCCCGATCCCCAGGTGCCAAATATGCCGATCGTCAGCGGCGTGCTGGCCGTCTTGCAGACGTTCAATAACGTTTTTACATAAGGGTTAAAATCAAGCGCATCCCGTTCTGTGGGCAGGTCATCGAGTATGTAAGTCTTGCTCTTCGTCATGCTGTGCCTCTTCTGGAATTGTGATTGATGAAAAGTGGACCATCGAATTTGTCAGATTATGCGCGGAAGATTTATGATTTTCAGGAACCATTCAAATCGGGATGCCGCGTGCAAATGGGATCGAACCCGGTAAGTTATACGGCGCGGTTTTCTTTTCTAATATCGCAAAACCTGCATACCCGATCGATCCACTTCCGCTGCAGGTACCGGTTTTGACTTCCATGATTTTCCCATCCCGGATGAACAGCTTCACCCCCTTTAATTTGAGCCTCAGCGAGATATCAAACTTCAACTTGGCTAGTGGCACTTCATTGATTACCGGCTGGATTGTCGGAGAATGTTTCGAGACGAGCGTGTGTTCCAGAAGTGGTACTTCGTGAGAGCCGTCTGGTGGGTTCTCACTGTCACGATACTTGGCGATCTCACCCTGTTTACGCCAGCCCCAAACCAGGATATTCCCAATTTCGATATCCAAAGCCTCGCACAGCTTAACGATTAATAGCTCATAAAAGGATGGGGGTACCTGGAAACCGGTTAACTCCTGGGCAATTGACTGCTTCGCCTGGGCGAACTCCTGGCTTTCCGTAATACTGTTTACCCATCCTTGTGATTCTTTTTGTGTACCAAAGAAGGTGTTTAGCGTTTGCATAATTCCTCCACTTGCATTTCCAGAAGCAGGCCAAAACGAAAGCGGGATCGTTTATTCACCCTCAATTAACGAATTTCCATCCGGCTCTACGCTTTGTTCTCCCGGGTCTACCTCGAGTTCAAAACGCATATTGATATCCATTGTCAGGGATCGCTCTGACAGTTCCACTGTTTGCATTCCAGGGTCCACCGCAACGATGAAATCGATCTTCGCTTCAGGCTGGGGTGATTTCTCATCCGGCTTTTCCTTTGGGATTCTGCGCCCTCTTAAAACGCGTCCTACCAGAACACCACTGATACCCACCAAGACTACCACGACCACTACCACGACTGCCGGTGGTACTGGGAATTCAGGTGGAACGCTGACGAAGAAGGACTCCTCCAAACCGGCATTCTCGAAAAAGATGGTGATGACCTGTTCACCGCGCGGTGCATCCTCAGGCAGATACACACGCATCACCATCGTATCGTTGGACTCAATGGCATAGTCCAAGACTGGGATATCAATCCCGCTGAGGTTCACACCGATCAGATCGCCCACCCCAAATAGGTTTTCTCCCTCCAGGAACAGTTCGATCTCCGTATCCACCTCCCCTTCCTGTGGGTCTAGTCCCCATAAGTTTGGTTCCCTCGGTCCTGATACTCGCCCTTCGATGAAAAAGAAATCCTCAAAACCATAATTATCGAAGAAGAACCCGATTCCAGTTTCGCCGGTTGGCAATTCTGGCGGCAAATGAACCACGACCACCATCGATTCGTTGGATTCAATCGTATAATCCACGATTGGGATATCAATCCCGCTGACGCTCACATTGAATAAATCACCCAGTTCGAAGAGGTTTTCTCCTTCCAGGAACAGTTCGATCTCCGTGTCCACCTCCCCTTCCTGTGGGTCTAGTCCCCATAAGTTTGGTTCCCTCGGTCCTGATACTCGCCCTTCGATGAAAAAGAAATCCTCAAAACCATAATTATCGAAGAAGAACCCGATTCCAGTTT
>JBFFEL010000194.1:0-3852 GCA_041558875.1 Anaerolineales bacterium | reverse complement strand
TGGCCCTCGCGATCGAGGGTCATTCCACCTACTCGTAGAACCTCGGTCTGAGGAAGATTTTGTCCTGTCCGGCGTAGAACTGCTCGGACGCGAGAGGTCAGCTCCCGGGGGCTGAAGGGCTTGGTGACGTAATCATCCGCACCCAGCTCCAAACCGAGTACTTTATCATCCTCATCCACTTTGGCAGTCAACAGGATGATGGGAGTCTCACGTTCCTTGCGGTGCTGGCGCATGAACTCATACCCATCCATCTCCGGCATCATAATATCCAGGATGATCAGATCAGGCTTTTCGTGCCGGGCGGTGTAGACCGCTTCCTGCCCATTAACCGCTGTTACCACCTGAAAGCCCTGCTGTTCCAGATATGCTTTCAGGAGGGAAAGAATACGCTTTTCATCATCGACGACAAGAATGGTCTTAGTCATATTTTCATCAAAGGCGACAACCAGATTGTACTCCCATTTACTCAGCGGCGCGTTCTTCGAGCAGTTCGATCAACGGATCGACGAAAACCAGAGCCAACCTGGCGCCGAACCCACCTCTTTCTGCCCGGCGGGCTTCCAGCGTAGCCTGCATCTCAGGACTAATATTTCCTGGACCAAATTCCTGGCCACCACCTCGTCCCTGTCCTCCTCCAGGATTGCCACCGAAGAGACCACCTCCAGGGAGTCCTTCCCCACTCTCACGCGCTGCCTGGGCAGTCGCCTGCTGCTCGGGAGTCAGGTTTCCGAATCCTGAACCGCCAAATCCAAACTCTAAACCCAAATCTTCCATCAGCTGCGCCATTTCATCGCCAGTCAAGCGTAAATCAGAGATGAACGCGATTTGCTCGCTGGTCATGGTATCTTGAATCTGGTTGAACACTGCTTCCAGTTCAGCATCCGCCACCGTCTCGCTCTCGTTTAGACTCCTGGCGGCTTTCCACAGCGGCAACAGCTCAGCCGCCTGTTCAGGGTCAACGGCGTTCTCACTTTCCTGGAGAAGTAGTGTGCCAAATCCCAGTTGAGCGGAAATTGGCATTGCATCCTGGAAATCTTCACCAATCCCTGGACCAGGATTCGTTCCTGAAGATAAATCCTTCCCAGAACTCTCAACATCTGATGATTCAATGTTACTCTCATCGCTGATTACATCCTCTGTACTGCCCCCACACGCACTCAGCATCATTACAATGACTAATGAAGCTATCGCTGTTACTATCAATTTCTTGTTCACTTGTTTACTCCAATTTTTTCAATATCCAATATCTAATCCCTAATCCAATTACTCATGTCTTAAGGCTTCAATCGGATCCAGCTGCGAAGCCTTATTAGCCGGGTAAAAGCCAAAGAAGATCCCCACCGCAGCGGCAGAGCTGAAGGCCAGCAAGATCGCACTGGGCACGATCACCGTCCTCATCTCCCCAATCTCGCCAAATATGTATGCGCCTCCTATTCCGACCGCAACACCGATCAAACCTCCAACCAAGCTCAAGAGCAGCGCTTCGGTCAGAAACTGGAAGCGGATATCATTCGGGCTGGCACCAACCGACTGGCGGATGCCGATCTCCCGCGTTCGTTCTGTGACACTGACCAGCATGATGTTCATGATGCCGATCCCTCCGACCAGCAACGAGACCGCCGCCACCCAGGTAAGCAGAGTGCGAAATGCGGCCGTGGTCGCCTCCCGGGTCTGGATGATGTCCTGTTGGGTCTGGATCACGAAATCCGGCTCTTCCAGGCTGACATCGTGTCTCTTCGCCAGCAGCAATTCGATCTGCAAAATGATATCTTCCAGGGGAGTCTCTGCATCCACCTCCACATAAATCACCCGCACCCTGTCGCCGATGATTCGGGCGAATTGGGAGGGGGTAAATTTCTGGAAGACCACCGTAATAGGCATGTAGATGCGTGAGTCGAAATCGGTATCACCTACCAACCCCTTCTCCCCGAAGACACCAATCACCGTCAATTTGGTGTTACCCACAGTGATGACCTGCCCAATGGGAGGCGTCTCCCCAAATAACTCCTCGGCCAGGGTGGATCCCAGCACGGCTACCTTCTGAGTCCGGTCAATATCGGTCTCGTTGAAGTAGCGCCCTGATTCGATGGTCATATCCCGTACAGAAGGGAAATCTGCGGTGGTTCCCAGGATGGCGACATCTTCGAGGGTGGTGTCACCTACTTTGATTGTTTCGGAACTGGGTTGTTCCACAACAACTGCCGTAACCCCATTGATCTCTTCAGCGATTGCAAAGGCGTCATCATATACCAGACCACCGGATTGTCCTCCGCCTCCCGGTCCGAAACCACCACGGCTGAAGCTGGACTGGACAAACACCAGATTGGTCCCCAGGCCGGTGATCTGCTCCTCAATGGCAGCTTCGGTTCCTGAGCTGATCGAGATCATGATAATCACCGCTGCCACACCAATGATCACACCTAACATAGTCAGTAGGGAGCGCAGCTTGTTTTTGGTTAAACCTTTTGAGGCGATTTGAATTATCTTATTTGCCCGCATTTTCCACTTCCTTTAATTGATTTTGCGGAGATAAACCGCCATTTCGATCGTCAATTTCAATCTGGCCATCTTGCAATCGGATGATGCGCTCCGCATAGGCCGCGATGTCATCATCATGCGTTACCATAACGATCGTGCTGCCCTGTTGGTAGAGTTCAGTCATTAAGGTCATAATCTCTACCCCCGATCGAGTATCCAAATTTCCGGTTGGTTCGTCTGCCAGGATGAGCACCGGATCATTCACCAGAGCTCGGGCGATGGCAACTCGCTGCATTTGGCCCCCAGACAGTTCTTGCGGTTTGTGATTCACCCGGCCAGCCAATCCGACCGATTCCAAAGCAACCAGCGCTCTCTCTACCTGTTCAGCATCGCTTTCTTTGCCGTTTCGGTAATAAAGTAATGGCAATATTACATTCTCCAGTGCAGAAGTCTGCGGCAGCAGGTTGTACGATTGAAAGATGAATCCGATGCGCCTGTTGCGAATGATGGCCAGCTGCGTTTTGTCCAGGTCGCTGACATCTTCTCCAGCCAGGAAATATTGCCCGGAGCTTGGACGATCCAGGCAGCCGAGGATGTTCATCAAGGTGCTCTTCCCAGACCCGGAGGGGCCCATGATAGCCACAAATTCGCCTTTTCGAATGGTGAGGTTGACCTCATTCAACGCCCTCACCTGGACTTCTCCCATCCCATATACCTTGGTAAGTTCAATGATTTCGATAATCGCTGAATCTTCCATTAGATCACTCCTGCGTGAAATTCAGGCCTCCAACTGCTACTCGCTCGCCGGGCTCCAAGCCTGTGATGATCTCAGCTGTAGTCGCGTCTTTCAATCCCACCTGGATCAGGCGCATTTCGACCTGCTCACCCTCGATCACGTACACAAGATCACTGCCATCCGAATCCTGCTCGATCGCCTGTATCGTCACCAGCACTGCATTGGCGGCCTCTTCAGCGATAATATCCACAGTAGCATTGAGGCCCAGTGGAAGATTGACCAGGCTAGAAGGCGGTTCTTCCAATAAGACCAGGGCACGCACTCCTTGCGCATTGCCCACATTGCGCAGTTCCGGATCAACTTGGATCACCTCTCCTGAAAAAGTTCTCTCCGGAATAACATCAAAAATTAACTCAGCCCGGTCACCTACCTGGACATTCGCAGAATCAATTTCATCCAGATAAACTTCCACCAGAGATTGGCCTAGATCGGCAATGGTGAGAATGGTTTGATCATTGATCCGATCACCAACCTGGGCATCGACCGTTAAAACTGTGCCGTCGATCGGAGAGGCCAGATCCAGAATCAGTTCACCTGCCTCAATCAATTTCAATTCAGCCTCGGCTTTGGCCAACGCT
>JBFFEL010000193.1:0-3891 GCA_041558875.1 Anaerolineales bacterium | reverse complement strand
TTGAGCGGTCCCTTTGATCCCGTCTTCTTGTGATTCCATGATCAATAAACCTGCGTCTGCCAATTCAGTGCGCAGGATTTCATCAGCCGCGCGCAAGCGTGTCAGCCTATCCTTTGTAACCTCCCCCAGACAACGCACAGCCAAACCAGGTCCCGGGAAGGGTTGCCGCCAGACCATCTCCCTAGGGAAGCCTAACGCTTCCCCGACTGCCCGGACTTCATCTTTAAACAAATACCTTAATGGTTCCACTAATTCAAACTGCATGTCTTCTGGCAGCCCGCCGACATTATGATGCGTTTTTATGCGATCTACCTTTGATCGATCCGCGGCTTGAGATTCGACTACATCCGGGTAAATGGTGCCCTGGACCAGAAAATCCGCGCCACCTAAGTCGACTGCTTTTGATTCAAAAACTCGGATAAAGGTTTCACCAATCACTCGCCGTTTTTCTTCTGGCTCAGTGATACCCCTCAGTGCTGTCAGAAAATCCTCCACAGCATCAACAGCCACCAGCTCAATTCCCAGCTCTTGATTAAAAGCTGAAATGACCTGGTGAACCTCACCCTGGCGCAGGAGACCATTATCAACAAAGACAGCTGCTAATTGATCTCCGATCGCCCGGTGGACCAAAGCTACCGCCACACTCGAATCTACCCCCCCACTGACTGCCGCCAGCACCTTGCCAGCGCCAACTTGATCTCGAACCCGATCTATACTAGCGAGAATTATCGATTCTGGCGTCCAGTCTGGATTGATCCCGCAGACATCGATCACGAAACGCCGCAGGAATTTCGTACCCTCTGGAGTGTGGCGTACCTCTGGGTGAAATTGCACCCCATAATAATTCCGTGGGATATCTCCGATAAATCCCGCAGGGGAATTCCCGCGTCTTGCCAGCACTTCGAAGCCAACCGGCGGTACCTCCACCCGGTCCCCATGGGACATCCAGACTTTGTGCCATCCTTTTTCAATGATCGGGTTTGGTAAAACCGTTTCAAGGTTCGCCGGGCCATATTCACGCTCATCAGATGGCGCTACCCTGCCTCCCAATGCATTGGTCAGCGCTTGCATACCGTAGCATATTCCCAGAATCGGCAAACCACTTTCCAATACGTATCCTGGTATTTGCGGAGCGTTGGGAGCATATACTGAGGCTGGACCACCAGACAGGATGAATCCTTTTGGATCAATCTCCAGCACCTGGCTCTCAGGCGCATCCCAGGGAAATAGCTCACAATATACATCCGCTTCCCGGACCCGCCGGGCGATGAGCTGCGCATACTGGGAACCAAAATCCAGGATTGCTATCGAATCCATCACTTTCTCGCCTCGTTCAAGTAATTGTGAGTCACAAGGGGAGCTGAGTTCTTCATTCAATCACCTTCAAAGGTAATCTGGTCACCTTCCATCGCCGAAACGACGGCCAGGGATTCAATCGGGACCCCAAGCTCTGCCAAGACATCTCGCCCGCCTTCGAAACTCTTTTCGATCAATGCGCCAATTGCCACGATGACCGCTCCTGCCGTCTGAGCCAGACGAACCAAGCCCAGGATGGTCGCGCCCGAGGCTAAAAAATCATCGATAATCAAGATCCGTTCACCACCGGCCAGAAATTCCGGAGAGACGATTAATTCGACCGTGCGTCCCTTGGTATGTGAAGGTGTCAAGGTTAAAAAGACCTGATCCGGCATCGTGATTGGTTTTGATTTACGGGCATATACAACCGGCAGTCCGAGGTGATAGGCGGTGGTCAACGCCGGGGCGATGCCTGAAATTTCTGCCGTTAGCACCTTTGTGGCATCGATACTGCGAAAGCGCCGGGCAAATTCTTTCCCACAGGCGTCCATGAGCACCGGATCAACCTGGTGATTGATGAACCCATCAACCTTCAATATCCCTCCACCGAGGTTCTTTCCGTCTCGGAGAATGCGATCTTTCAATTCCTGCATGCTGCCCTCCAAAGAATTTCTTAACTGGCGATTTACTCAATCCTGATTCTACATCTACTTTACCAATGAAACAATTGATTTCACTCCCAGTTGACTACTTCTTGCTGGATGAGCCTATGTTAAAATTATCCTTCCGATGATTTTAGCCTCCAGCTCCCCTCGCCGGCGTTATTTGCTCTCCCTCCTCGGAGTTGATTTCCAGGTGCTCACAAGTGATATCGATGAAAATGTGGGTCCAGGTGATACGCCCGAAGAGTACGTCTTGCGATTAGCCCAGGAAAAAGCCCGGTTTGTCTCAAGTCAGATCAGAGCAGGCCAGGTAGTTATCGCTGCGGATACTGCTGTCGTAGATGGGAACAAGATACTGGGCAAACCCGTTAATAGAGAAGATGCGCTGGCCATGCTGCGCAGCCTGCGCGCTCGCAGGCATCACGTTTTCACTGGATTGGCAGTACACGACCCGCTGGATGAGAAAGTGGTCATGGATTTATGTGTCACCGAAGTGAAAATGCGGTCCTACTCGGATACTGAAATGGAGGCGTATGTCACCAGCGGAGATCCAATGGACAAAGCCGGTGGGTATGCAATTCAAAACCCAGGCTTTAATCCGGTCGAAAAAGTCACCGGATGCTATTCCAATGTCGTTGGTTTGCCTCTTTGCCATTTGAGCGATATGCTTCAACAAATGGAGGTGGATATTCCACTGGCTGTGACCCACGGCTGCCGAACCTCGCAGGGATACAGCTGCCAGCTGATCGAAAAAATCCAAGATTTCAGCTCATCTTAAAGGATGATCTTTTGCGGCGAGTAAAGATAATAAAAGCATTAGAGATCAAACAACGCCATTTGCGCCTTAAGGAACTAAGGTAAAATCGGCATTGTCTTTGTACCAACGAATGAAGGTTCGATCGCGATCAATTGAAACTAGATGAAGATATTCTTTTGGCTTGTAACCACCATCCTCGCCATAATTCTGGCAGCCTGTAACGGGGGAGCCAGCCAACCAACCCCAACCCAACAGGTCACTCCGACTTTATCCCAGCCGGGTATAAACACGACGCAAGCACCTGATGTGAATAAAGCCGTGCGTACCTATCTGAATGCCTGGGAAAATGAGGATTACGCCTCCATGTACGCCATGCTGACCTCCTTCAGCCAGGATGCAATCACCGCAGAACAATTTGAAGAGTTTTATCGGGATGTGGCTGGTGAAGTTGCGCTGAGTGAGCTGGATACACAAATATTATCCGCCCTGACGCAGACCCATTCCGCGCAAGCCTCGTACCAGGTGATCATGCGCAGCGCCCTGGTAGGTGAAATTCAAAGAGACGCGATCATGAACCTCAGTTTAGAAGAGGGCGAATGGCGGATCCAGTGGGACGAAGGATTGATCTTGCCAGAATTAAGTGGCGGCAATACATTGCGCATGGATTATTTAATTCCCTCCCGCGCCAATATATACGATCTGGACGGTCAGGCGTTAGTTGCCCAGGCGGATGCCACGGCTCTCGGACTCTTCCCGGATCAGATCGATCCAGACCAGGAGAATCTCCTGCTCACAGAGCTGTACCGTCTTACAGGCATATACCCTGACATCATTGTTGAACAATATGAAGATTTCCCCGAGGGCGCGGATTGGTATTTACCGCTCATGGCAGTTTCAGCAGACGCAGTGAGCCAGAGAGAAAGCGTTTTATCTGGCTTATCCGGGTTGGTCATGCGCCCCTTCCGTTCACGATACTACTTTGAGGGCGGAATCTCCCCGCATGTTGTCGGCTATGTCAGCGCCATCGCTGCTGAGGAAGTAGAAGAATACAGACGGCTGGGATATCGCCAGGATGAGCGCGTTGGCCAGTCTGGACTGGAGAGCTGGGGAGAAGAGTACCTGTCCGGTGTGCGCGGCGGCGCTCTCTACGTCGTCGATCAGGATGGCTTGACGGTG
>JBFFEL010000192.1:0-3915 GCA_041558875.1 Anaerolineales bacterium | reverse complement strand
TGGTTTAATTAGCCCAGATTTGCAGGAGGAATCCGAACTGGCTCTTTTCCTGATTTAAACACGGATCGGTTGTAATGATTGCGATCGGGTTTGGAATTGGGTCAAAATAATGAGAATAATTTCAAGGATCTCAAAAATCCGATTCAAGGCAGCTGAAGAATTCGATTATTGAAATTATTCCAGGAGATGGATTTCATAGAGATCATTAATTACTTTTCTTCCAAGGAGTGAGATCGATGTCCGAAATGCCAAAGGAGAATGACAATCAAAACACTATAATTGTGCAGCTCAGGGAGCTGCAATACTCGGTTGTTCCGGAGAACCGGGTGACAGTACCGGTTATTATTGAAAATATGGGGGAAAAGGATGATCACTTCGAGATATCGCTGCGTGGGATTCCTCTGGATTGGGTAGAAATAGGTACTCCAGTTGTACGTTTGAGCCCTGGAGAGAGAACAGAGGTGGCAATCGTCATTGAAGCTCCACCAGCATCCCAGGTGCGCGCTGGTCAGTACCCGTTGACACTCGTCGTACTCAGTCAAAGCTCACCCTCCCAGAGAGTAGAAACGGAATTCACTCTCACGGTCGCAGCATTTGAAGTGCACGGAAGAATCGGGGTGCTGATGGAGTCGGTCCAGTTCTCTGTCGCACCTGGAAGCAGTGCCGAGATCCCCATTGTCTTATTGAACCAGGGATTGGTCGAAGATAGCTTCAAATTGGCCGTGGAGGGTCTGCCAATCAGCTGGGTATCCACTTCCTCACCGGTGACACGACTTGCGGCAGGGGAACAAAAAGAGGTGATACTGACAATCCTGCCCCCCCGCGATGCGCAAAGCAAAGCTGGACGCCACAAATTCAATATAATTGTCTCAAGCCAGGAAGCTCCTGACCAAACGGCAAAAATTAGCGCCACCCTGACGGTAGCCGCTTATTCCCGGTACAGCTGCAAAATCGATCAACCTCTCGTTGAAGCTGGAGAACCGGTCCGAATCTTCATTCAAAACCAGGGCAATATCCAGGAGACTTACACGCTAACCTGGCAGAGTGAGAACGACGCGCTCGAATTTGAATCCGGCGCGATGCGAGAAGTAAAAGTACAGCCAGGAGAGACCACCACGGTAGAATTTAGCGCCCAACCTCGCCAGCGACCCATTCTGGGCGGTGAAAAGAATTATGAATACTCTGTCCTGATCCAGTCAACCGAGAAGGAGGTGCTTACAGTTGGGGGTGAAGTCTCCAGCTCGGGGATCATTCCGATTTGGGTGATTCCAGTCCTGGCGGTTCTCTGCCTGGGTGCAATCATGGTGCTATTCTTTATCTTCAGGGGTGATCAAAATCAGTCCGCCAGTGCAACTCAGACAGCGGAAGCTGCGCTGGGGGAGATCGTTGGAGCGACACAGACCGCATCTTTCAACCAAACACAAGCAGTCGAAGAAGGAGAACGGGATTCGGATGGAGATGGTTTGACGGACACCAATGAACTTGAAATTGGTACAGATCCGAATAATCCAGACACCGACAGCGATCGTCTGTCTGATGGGGAGGAGGTTCTGCGGAGAAATACCGACCCGCGAAACTCAGATTCTGATGGTGACCTGCTTTCAGATGGCGACGAAGTGCTCGATCACAACACCGATCCGCTCAATGCAGATACGGATAACGATCGCTTGAGTGATGGGGAAGAAATTCGCCTGGGGACCGATCCCCGCAATCCAGATACCGACAGCGATGGATTGCTTGATGGTGAGGAATCACCACCGTGTCCTGACCCGCTCAATCCCGATTCGGACGGCGATGGGATCATTGATGGGCAGGATCTCGATCCTTGCGATCCTAATAATCCTTCACTGACTGCAACGGCTTCCGCATTAATTCCCACCGCAACACCAGTCACGCCAACACCACCACCCACGGAAGAACCAACGGAAATTCCACCTACTACGCCACCGGTTGTACCTCCTGTTTCTGGGACAATCGCATTTGAATCAAACCGGGAGGGAAATCCGGGTGTCTTCTCGGTAGATATGCCGGATTTGACTTTCAAACAGCTCTCTCTCAGCACGGGAGTTGACACGCACCCGGCTTATTCACCGGATGGCAGCAGGATCGCATTTACGACAAACAGGGATGGCAACAGCGAGATTTACATCATGAACGCGGATGGCAGCAACCAGTTCAATTTGACCAACAGCCCATCATCTGAAGACCTTTATCCAGCCTGGTCGTCTGATGGACAATGGATTGTTTTCACTTCGAACAGGGATGGCAACCAAGAGATATACAAGATCCGGACAGACGCCTCGGAGCTTGCGAACCTGACAAATAATCCTGCCAATGACCTACAACCGACGTGGGTTTCTGATCGTGGATTGTTCTCCAGCGCGGGAGACCGGATCGCCTTTGCAACAAATCGCGACGGCAACCAGGAAATCTACTTGATGTCCATCGATGGATTGGAACCAACCAATATATCCAACAACGGTGGGGAAGATTTCTACCCCCGGTCTACTCGCAGCGGCGGGCAGATCGTTTTCGTCTCGACCAGGGACGGCAGCCAGGATGTGTTTGTGATGAATCCTGATGGCACGGACCAGGCAAATTTGAGCAACAATGCTGCCCAAGATACTTATCCATCCTGGTCTCCAGATGCAGAATGGATCACATATACCAGCAACCGGGATGGGAATTTCGATATATTTGTGATGCGATCCAACGGCACTGAGGTGTTTAACCTGACCAATGATGCAGCTGAAGATTTTTACCCGGCGTGGCGATGATATTCAGGCAGTAAAAATTGGTGAGCCCGTCGAATTTGGAAAAAAACCACCCCTTTCAGTTGGTATGAAAGGGGTGGAGTATTTGTGGGGGATGGAATTGGTTACGGTTGCTTATTGATCAGCGGCAAGTGAACCAGGTTATTGGCATCTTTTAATATCAAGATAGGTTCATGTATGGAGAAAGTCTGCCTGGAATTTGGGGGCCCAAACGCAAACGCGAAGATCTGGTTCCAGCCGGATTCGAGCTCACTCGGGAGAATGGTTTCCTCGTAGGGGGGAGTCAAATCCTCACCGATGGTCACATGGTCCCCAAGCGCGGTCACCCAGCGGTAAAACCTGACCTTGCTGATCGGTTCACCACATTTATTTATAACTTTCAATTTGATCGGGCTGAAGCCATCCGTGATATAGATCTCCCCATTCTCAACAGGCTCGACCCAGGAAATGGTTGGTGCTTCGTAATTGGTAACCTGGAGGTCGATGGAGGTGCCGTGATAGTCTGGATCGTCGCTGACGGCGGTGATGCTGACCGTGTAAGGGGTATCGCCGTCCTTGTCACAATCATCGATACCGGTGATGGTGAATTCTTTAGGTGAGACTGGAAGCCCGGGTTCTGGATTGAAAGTCAGAGTGGTAGGTGAAACAGTACCTTCAAGAGGCTTGGAGCTGTCGATATTTAAGAGAACCGGGAATTTGGGTTGGGATTGGAGCAATACCTGGACTTTTTCTGTCGCTCCGCCTTCGGAGGTCCAGAGATCTGTACTCGGGGAGGTGCTGATGCCCGGTGTCTCATTATCGGCGTTGGTCACGGAGACATCTGGAATATCGGATACAGGATCAAGAGCAGCATAATCGAGATCCAGACTGGTGATTGGTCCAGTAATTATGGTGTAGGGTTGGGGACCATCAGCGATAAAATCATCCATACCGGTCACAGTCACCGTTTGGGGCTGGTCCCAGTTTAAGGGAGTAAATGTCAGGGATGACTGATCGATTGTCCCTTCAGTAGTGTCAGAGCTGTTCAAGAAGAGAGTAACATCGGCAGTAGGAGCTGCATCCAGGACAACCTTGAAGGTGGCGGTGAGAAACCCGCTTTCATCTGTCAAGAGTCCGGAAGTAGGGTCAATTTTGACGCCGA
>JBFFEL010000191.1:0-3990 GCA_041558875.1 Anaerolineales bacterium | reverse complement strand
TGGGACTCAAACTTGTGATTTCGAAAGTCTCGCTCCGCTGGCGTTATGCGCTTTACGCTGCTTTCGGATTGTTAATCCTGGCCACGCCGCTGCTCTACCGCCAAGTGCCTCCAATAGCCAGGCGGATCGGCGTAACGGATCAGGCGTTCGGAATCCCCAGCATCGGGACAGGCACCCGTTTTGGCCTTGCATATTACCTGGATCCAAACCAGCGTGGTGACGCTGAACCCTACCAGTTTGGCCAGGATTTCTTCCGCGAGGCGCCCCAAGATGCCCTGGTTATCGCTGAATGGTACACCGATACGGATGAGTTCTTTATCCTGCAGTACTTCTCCACCGTTGAGCGACTCCGCACCGACATTGATATAGCTGGTTGGCCCCTGGAAGATCCCTTCAATTTCGATCCACAGCTGGTCCTCCAACTGGTTGACGAGCAAGTCCCAAATCGCCCTGTATATCTGGCTTCCCTCAGCGATGAGTTTTACAACGCCAGTATATTAATGAAGAGATACTGTATTGTTCAGGAGCTAAACCTTTATCGCCTTTACCCTAGCAATTCTGGGGCAGAATCTACCAATAACATAGAGTGCCTTACTGGCTGAGACAACTTTAAACATCAGCACCGAAATTGGATCGAGCCGCTTCCTAAATTACCAAACAAAATCCCTGGTAGTCAGGTCTTCTTGGTTTCAGTTGTAAGTGGAGCCAGGGTGAAATGCCAATATTGAATTTTTTCAGGTCTCCCCTCAACGGCGAGAGCAGCCAGATAATCTTCACCGAGTTCGATATTGTACAGTGACCAGCGGGCAACCTCATCCGGATCTTCCCTGTTTGCCGACAAAGCCGGAGGAGTGTCGGGTTCAAGTGTGACTTCAAATTGATCCAGAGGAATTGACAATCCGCCGCCAAGTGCCTTGATATAGGCTTCTTTGCGAGTCCAGCAACGAAAGAAAGCTGCCAAGCGGTGTTCAGTATCTAAGGAGGATAAACTCTCTACTTCACCTGGAGAGAAGAAGCGCTGGGCGAGTCGTTCCAGCTCGATTTCAGGACGGATCTTCTCAACATCCACGCCAATTTCCCGGTGTCGCCCGACTGCGATCAATACAATGTCACCGGAGTGTGATAAATTGAATCTCACCCCTTCATTCTGGGGAACCGGATCGAGGTTCGGTTTTCCACGATCTCCGTGTCCAAAAATGATCTCTTCAGGTGGTAAACCAATGTATTGACCGAGAATCATCCTAAGCGTTCCATGACTGACGATGAACCGCTTTCTGTCAATTTCGAAATGAAATCGAGTCGCGCGTTCCAGTTCTTCTGCGGACAAAACTGAAGTTTGGGCATCGGTGGTCCCTTTCAAATCCGTCACGCTGATCCGCCAGAGATGAACCTGGTCTTCTTTCAAGTGAAATTCAGCAGGAGGAAGGTTCCAGGTAGTTCCGGACAATTGGGTCATTTCTTTTCCATCACGGGTAAAGCCTGTCTTAGGGCCCTCCCCAGGAATTGTAATACTTGCGACTGCGCCTGAAGGATATAGAAGTGGTCGCCGGGGAAAACTTCCATGTTGAAACCAGCTGTTGTTTGTTCACCCCAGGCTTGAAGTGATGCCCGGTCTACCTTCGGGTCAGCTGAGCTGGCTAACCCCAGTATTGGGCAGCTCAGTGGAGCCGCATCCGAATAGACGTAAGTTTCTGACATCTCAAAATCCGCCCGAATGGCTGGCAGTACAGCCGATAACATTTCACCGTTTTCCAGGATAGCAGCGGGTGTACCTCCCAGCCGACGAACTTCATCAATCAAAAGCGAATCTGGCTGATTGTGGAATGAGGCGCCATCTGTGAATATCTGCGGGGCTTTCGCGCTTGACACACATAAAAGCAGTAGATGAGATTCTTCCTGACTCTGCAGTACTCGCGCTGCCTCAAAGCCGACCAGGGCGCCAAAGCTGTGCCCGAATAGCGCGAACGGTCGATCAATATATGGCTGCATCGATTCAACAAGATCGCCCACGAGCGATCTCAAATCAGTGTAAGGAGATTCACTGATTCGCCGGCCGCGACCTGGGAGCTCAACCGCACAAACCTCCACAAAATCTGGCAAATCCTGCGGCCAGGATCTGAAAACCATCGCGCTGCCGCCGGCATGTGGAAAGCAGAATAATCGGATGCCTGCATGGTGATTAGGTTTCGGGCGCAGGATCCAGGCTGATGAAGGATCTTTCATCGCTTATGAGGATTCACTTCCATTTTCATTATTGCCGTTGGATGGGGGCTGTAATTTGCCAGTCTCGATGAAATGTTTGAAATACGCGTCCAGCAGTTCCGGTCCCAACGGTGGACTTTCGATCGAGCTGCCCTTCAACCCTGCCCTTGTATTCTTCTGGCCAAATCTGGGCATGTGCAATACCTGGGCGTCAACATCGGCAATTAACGGCAGGTAAACATTCCAACTTCGTTCTGGAGTCTTCTCCGCAAGCGAGAATAAATCACGCCGCCATTGATCATAGGATACAGTCTTCAACGGATAGCCCTGTCTCCGTACATGATTCAACAAATCCTTGAATCCTGTTCGTTCTACGGCGGAGAGATGATAGATTTTTCCAAAAGGATCCGGCAAACTCGAGATGTAGTTGACTGCATCCGCAACATAATCTACGGGAACGATGTCCAGGATAACGTCAAGATCTGGAACTGAGCCCATGGTTAGTGCCGCATCGAGCAGGCTGAACATCAAGTCATCCTGGTTCCAACTGCCATTCTGGCTGTGTCCTGAAATTGGACCTGGTCTGAAGATCGTGAATGGGATACCTCTAGAGCCTGCCTCCTGGACTAATTTTTCCCCGACCCATTTACTCTGGGCATAGCCGCCCAATGGCACGCCGTGTTGTTCAAGATCAATTTCTTCTTCGATGACCTCTTCGAGGTGGGCATTCGGAGTATGGAGTACGGAAAGCGAGGAGATAAAATGGACTGGTTTGATCTTTTGCTTGGCTGCGAATCGCAATACTTCAATGGTCCCATCTACATTGGCAGGTTTGTGAGATTGGTATGGATAGACGAGATTTACCATCGCCCCATTGTGATATATCAGATCAATGGTTTGAGCTAATTCCTTAACTGATGCGGATGAAATTCCCAACCAGGGACTGCCCAGATCACCAAGCACTGGGATGATCCGTTTCTCATAATCATCCTTCCAAAGCGCGTAATTTCCGAGATTGTCCTTGAGCCTAGCCTTGCCAGCCTCCATTTCTTCTTCTCGAACCAGACAATAAATGGCAGCATTCGTGCTTTCTAATAAACCCTGCAAAAGGTAAGCACCCAAAAATCCGGTAGCTCCAGTAAGAAAAATGTGTTCCGGTTTACCGTTTGATTCATACTTTTTTCCGTTGGCCGAGATAGAAGGATCTAAGCGGACTTCCCCATTCAACTCCTCGATTGAAACTGTACTGAATAATCCCGTACCTTCACTCGGAGCCTGCACGGCCAGGTCGATGGCTTCCGAAAGACCAGCAATGGTCGGATTTTGGAATAGTTTGATCAGGGGGAGCTTGACATTGAACTCTTCCTGCACCTGGAAGATCAACCTGGTCGCTGAGAGAGAGTTGCCACCCAAATCAAAGAAATTGTCGTGTATCCCAACCCGCTCCAGACCGAGGATCTGGGTGCAGATATCGGCGATTTTCAGCTCCTTCTCATTACGTGGGGCGACAAATTCGCTCGCCAGGTTGGGACGATCAGCAGCAGGAGCTGGCAGGGCTTTCCGGTCAACCTTCCCATTTGGGGTCAAAGGGAGTGCATCCAGCGTCATAAAAATGGTGGGAACCATATATTCTGGCAGCGATTTGCGGAGACGATGACGTAATTCATTGATCGCAGGTTCAGTCTCCTGATCGTTGAGCACTATATGAGCAACTAGGCGGGTCTCACCTGATGCATCTGCATGAGTAATAACTGCTGCTTCTTGAATTGCCGGATGCTTTAATAGTGC
>JBFFEL010000190.1:0-4371 GCA_041558875.1 Anaerolineales bacterium | reverse complement strand
GGAGGTATAAGGATAGCCTATACGAGTACATGTAGGCGTTCCAGACGGTGTTGTCCGGGCCATTTCCAGCAAAATAGTTCATCGTGGTGACGTCCTCGAAGACGCCCACCTTGAAGACATCGTCGGCCTGCTGCGCTGGGGCAATGGCGGGCCTGGCAGGCTGCGATTGGGCAACACTGGCTACCTGGGCTGATGATCGCAGGGCGACCATTTGTGGGCCGCCGCTGTTGAAGGCCACTTCTGGGATAGGATTGCAGGGGATCAGACCTTCTTCGGCCATGATCGGTCCCTCTCCCTCCTCTGCGGGTTCTTCAGCTTCTGGGGCTGGGGTGGCAGTGATGATCTTCTCAACTACCTGTTCTTCGCCCTCAACCTCGACGATCTCGGTCACAACGACCGTTTCGATCACGGGTTCGGCGGCGGGTGCACAGGCCGCCAGCACCATGCTGGCGATGATCAGTGCACTAAAGATAAATATCAGTTTTTTGCTACTAAACATTTTTCTCCTCCGAAATTATTAGAGATTTGGATTGGGGATGTTTATTTTTTGATTGGCGCAAACGCGCAAAACCGTAGAAACTTTTTTGAGGCTGCACCTCCTTTCCTGGTGTGCGGATGGTATTCACTTGCCATATATACTGAGAGGATTGGTGGATAAGATAATCGACATTTCCGTCTTGTTGGGTGCTTTCGAGCGATTCAATATAGCACATGAGCCATTATTCGTCAAGAAGCCTACGCTTTCCCTACGAAAACTATACGTTTACCCTACGGTTATCATTCGTAATCATATCATGATTCAGCTTTTCCAAAGCAGTAGCTTGGTTTTGCTGATGATCAAATCGGGCGTAAATTCACGATCCGGTTGTCAACGGAATTAACCAATTTAATAGAGAGCATCTTCTCGGAGAATTCAGTTAAGCTTAATGCGGCAATGTTCTCGCTCCGGATTCTTTGCTCGTTGGCGGCTTGAATCAGCTCCCTGCTACTCAATTCGGGGAGGGGTTGTCCCGCGGCCCAATTCTTCAAGCACTGCCTTAATTCTTTATCTGTGTGCATATCACCATTAAGTTACTTCATATCCCAATTCGTGGAGAGGAATCTCCTCCAGCCCGAGGTGGTATTTCAAGGCGTTGCGACCATAGTGCAGTCTGGATTTTACGGTCCCTTCCGGGATCTCGAGGATCTCGGCGATTTCCTTCAAAGATAAGTCATTGATGTAATACAAGACCACAACAATCCTTTGGGATAAAGACAGCTTGGCTATGGCCGCTTGAATCCGTTTGGATTCATCATCCTGTTCAGTGATATATTGAGGTGAGTTCGCCACTCCAGAAGACAACCACTCTGCTATCTCCTCCAAGGGATGAGTCCAGCGTTGATGCCGTTTTATCCAGGTATAGGCCTGGTTGGCAGTTACCCGGTACAACCAGGGTTCTAAAGGTCGTTCGGGGTCGATCCGTTCAGCAAACCGATGCAGGCGCAGGAAAACATCCTGCAAAAGGTCTGCGGCAGAGTCAGGATCATTGCAGATAGCCAGAGCTGTACGATAAACAAGGCGCCGGTGCCGATCATAGAGAACACCAAGCGCCTCGAGACTCCCACTCTGAATCTCGAGTATTAGATCGTGGTCGCTGGGGTTAGCATCTGTGTTGGTCATGACCAAGTTTCTTATCCTATTTACTAATTAATGTTGAAAAAGGTTCAAAATAGTTGTATACAAGAATGAGCAATATATTAATTAACCCAAATTGCTACCCAGGGATTACACTGTCATTCTGAGGAGCACAGCGACGAAGAATCTCCTCGTTGATACTGAAAAAAACCAAAAATTCAGAGATTCTTCACTCGTTCCTCGTTCAGAATGACATAATGGGTTTAGGTGGCAAATTGAATTAATTATAATCTAAATCTAGAGGTGAACTATTCTTCTTCGAACCGCAATCGCAGGTATGAATCATATCTCTGGGGGTGCATTACTCCTTTTTCGACAGCCTCTAAAACTGCGCAACCAGGCTCGTGTAAATGTGTGCAATCGCTGAACTGGCAATGAGCCACCAGGGCGCGCATCTCTGGGAAGTATCCATCCAGCTCTTCAGGTTCAATATCCCATAAACCCAGCGCTTTCAATCCTGGCGTGTCAGCCACGTAGCCGCCACCTTCCAAGGGGAACAGCTCTGATGAGACAGTCGTGTGTTTGCCTTTGCCGGTGGCCTGACTGACATGTTGAATCGACAATCCCAATCCTGGTTGGATGGCGTTGAGCAGGCTCGATTTGCCTGCGCCGGAAGGGCCTGCCAGGGCGGAAATTTTACCGGTCAAATGCTCCTTTAGTGCCTCAATACCAGCTTGATTGGGGACTGAAGAGTAGATCAGCCCATAACCCAACTCGCCATAATGATCAAATAACTCCCTGGCAAAACTCATTGAAACGAGGTCAATCTTATTGGCCACGATCAAGGCTGGGACCGATTGCTCCTCGGCGATGATCAAGAAACGATCCAGCATACGCATCCTGGGGGAAGGTTCTGCGCAGGCAAAGACCAGCACAATCTGGTCTGGGTTGGCGATAATGATTTGTTCGTATTCGCCCCGGGGAAGGGGGGCGAGGCGGGAGATCATACTTTGGCGGGGCTCGATTTCCTCGATTAAACCTTCGCCGTCAGCGATCTGGCTGACGATGACCCTGTCGCCAATGGCTGCCAGATCGCCCTCCTTAGCGCCCTGCTTCAATCGACCGCGCAGCTTGCAAACCAAAATGCCGTCATCGGTTTGGACGCTGAAAAACCCGGATTGGGAGCGGATAATCAGACCGGGCTTAAAATCTTGGGATGAAGGCAGGCAGACCTCCTTTACAATCAGGGTTCTGGTGTTTCAGTAGGTTCGGGAGTGGGGGTTTTCCATACGCCGGGGAGAACTTCCCAGGGGAACACATCACGCTGTTCGGTGAAGTACTGCTGCAAAATGCCCTTTACAACGGGAGCGGCGACATCGGAACCTTCACCGGCGTTTTCCAATACAACCACGACTGCGATATCTGGTTTATCCTCCCGGTTGGCATAGGTGTAGCCTGCGAACCAGGCGTGGGGATCGCGCGGCGGATCCTGAGCAGTACCGGTTTTCCCAGCTAAATCAATGGGGAAATTTGCGAATACCCGATGGGCGGTACCGCGGCTGTTCTCAACAACGCTGACCATCGCTTGCTGGATGGTGATCAACGTATCTTCTGTGATGGGCAGCGTGCCGATTGCTTCGGGCTCAAAGGTATAGCTTGCCGGGCCATCCGGTGGTTGAATGCTTTCGACAACCTGGGGACGGTAAAGCGTGCCGCCATTTCCAATTGCAGAGATGAAAGTGGCCACTTGTAGTGGTGTCACCTGCAGGGCGCCCTGTCCGGTGGCTAGATTTGTGGCGTCGATCTCACCTTCGAGATCTGGCACCTGACCTTCATCTTCGGCGACCTGTTCCACACCAGTTGCCTGGCCGAGACCGAAGCCGCGCGCCATGTCAGGTACAGCATCCTCCAGGCCTTGCAGGTACAGGTCTCTGCCGATGTGGTAGAAGTATGGATTGCAGGAACGCATCAGCCCCTCAGAGAGGGTCAGCTCGCCGCTGGGAGGCAATTCCTTCTCGTAAGTCCAATCGTAAAGGGTGATGCCCTGGATTTCGGTGAAGGCGTGTCCGCAATTGTAGATCGTGTCCGCAGAATACAAACCGCTCTCCAGGGCTGCTGCCACGGTGATAATTTTAAACACCGAACCAAGGGGATATTGGCCCTGGGAGGCTCGATTGAGCAGGGGAGTCTCTTCTGGATCGAACAAATCTCCCAGCGAATAGCCGCTGTTCAGGTTGGTTGGCTCAAAAAGGTTGGGATCAAAACCAGGCGTCGAGGCCATTGCCAGGACGCGCCCTGTATCCAGCTCCATGACCACCGCGGCTCCACGAAAGCCTTCAATCGCCCTCTGCACGCCTAACTGCAGGTCTTTATCCAGGGTGGTGTAGATTGCTTGGGAGGCTTCTGGCGAGGTCTCTGCCAGTTTGGTCACCGTCAAGCCATCCTGATCGACGACGTAGAGAGCGCCGCCGCGCACACCGGACAGGTACTCTTCTCCCCAACTCTCCAGTCCAGACTGACCAACGCGCTCATCCTGGCGATATCCCAGCCGTCTGTATTCTTCTACTTCCTCAGCAGCGATGGCACTGACATAGCCGACAACATGCGGGGAGATTCCGCCCTCAAAGTAGTATCTTGAACGGAAGGGGCGCATGACCAACCCGGATAAACCAGATAACACGCTTTCTCTCTGGCTCACTGCGTCTGCTGAAACTGCCATGAGCGGTAAATACCAATCCGCGCCCTCGGGGAAATCT
>JBFFEL010000189.1:0-4417 GCA_041558875.1 Anaerolineales bacterium | reverse complement strand
GACCATGTTGGTTGGAATAACCCGATTCTCGAGAATAAGGAAAATTTCGAGATCATGTCAGAAAACGGAATCCAACTGGTGCGTATTTGGCTCTCGGAGTGGGGTATCTACGATGTTTACTGGAATCCCTGGAACTCCATTGATCCCGATCTCCACGGTGGATACTTTGGATACACTGGCATGAATTTCGAAGAAGCTTATCCAGGTAGTAATATCTCCATGAAAATTGACGCCAACTATAACCCATGCATGTTCATTGGGTGGTTGAAAGCACCACCAGCGGTGAAGTCCAACACTGATTATCGGTTACGCGTGAGATATAAAACTACCGGCATTTCTGGGCCACGTGTAAGTGGGAATCCCTATGGCTTCACCGCCAAGATTGGCGGCTGGCTGTGGGGCAGCGGCAACATGTGTCAGGACACTGGCACCGGCAGCGTAGTGATGCCTCACCAGCCAGATAATACAACCGATTGGCAGATCCTTGAAGGCAGTATCTCGACCGGCAATTATGATTTCCTGCCCAATTTCTACCTTGTATTGGAGAACGTAAATGGTGGCGCAGTCTACGTGGATTACGTCTGGATCGAGGAGGATTTGGGTAACGGCAATTTTGGCTCCAATATCGTCTCTAAACCCTGGATGGCGCACCACCTGTATATGGAGCAGCGTAATTCATATGCCTTCGACAAGGTCCTGGCACTGGCTGAGCAATACAACATCTATATCCGGCCTGTGATCCATGAGAAGAACAGCTGGATCTTCGACCGCATCGATTACAACGGAAATCCAATACCCGATGATCCGGATAACAACTGGTTTTATGGCAACTTGCGAGAGATGACCAAAGTTCGCTGGCTGCAACAGGCCTGGTGGCGGTATCTCCAAGCCCGTTGGGGCTATTCCACCAGCATCCATTCCTGGGAGCTGCTAAATGAGGGCGATCCCTGGAACGAGTTGCACTACGCTCTAGCGGATGAATTTGGTAAATACATGCACCAATTTCAGCCAAACGATCATTTAGTATCCACTTCCACCTGGCATTCTTTCCCACGGGATGCATTCTGGGATAATACAGAGTATCCACATGTAGATTTCGCCGATTACCATCAATATATCCCAGAGAGCGATCCCCTGTTCAAGGATACAGCATTGGCCAATCTGACCAAGAGCATGGCAATTGGTGCATTGACCCCTGGTGGGGCGGGAAAGCCAACTGTATGGGGCGAGACCAGCTTCACAGCCAGCGAACCGGCATCACAAACTAGTCTCTTCGACGACGATCTTGAAGGTATCTGGCTGCACAACTTCGTCTGGGCCAGCATCAATCCAGGAGGCCTTATAACCTCATACTGGTATGAAAACACGCACATCTATAGAATGGGCTCGGGTGGGGCTCTGCTATTCGACCACCGGGATCAGTACGGCGCGTTTAATAAATTCATTAAGGATATCCCCTTGAATAACGGTCACTTCCAGGATAGCAACGCTGTCGTCTCCTCTGACGACTTGAGAGCATGGGGTCAGACAGACCCGATCAATCAAAATGCTCACCTGTGGATTCAGAACGTTCACCATACCTGGTGGAATGTTGTGAACAGCGTGGAAATCCCAAAAATTTCTGGCACGGTAAGTTTATCCGGATTCGAATCAGGTGAAGCATACCTGGTCGAATGGTGGGATACCTACCCTTCAAACCAATCCCGGCCGATTATGCATATCGATCGACTGATTGCTGATGGGGACAGTTCCTTGACTTTGCAGATTAACAACCTGGCAGACGATACTGCCGTGTAGATCTACCAAGAACCCGTTTACGATGAACGGATTTATCTCTCCATTCTCTTCCGGCGTTGATCGCCTTGAGCAACTCTTCCAGCCAGCTCGCGAGCGATGTTTGGTCAAGCGAGGGAGCTGGACCCCTTTACTGCTTCGATCACAGTTCATTGGATGCTTGGCTGCATTTTTTGGGCCCGTGTTCCTCAAAACTTGTGCTGAGTGAAGCCTTGTTTTACCTCCGGTTCCCCTTACAGATCAAGTAGCTGTCCTGGAGAACCTTCCTTCGATATATCGCGATGAAAGGATGGATCCCAAAAGCAAAGGGCTGAATTAAGATACAGGGGCAACCCTGCTTCATTTTCTGAAAATTTCTGCGTCATAGATGCTGAGGAGAGAGATCCAAAAGTCGGTTTTGATGTGGCAGGGTTGTTATTGGAGGTCTTCGAAATCTACCACTCAGAATAAACTGTGTGGTCTCAGTCATCCGCCGTTCATCTACAATGACTTTACCCGATTGTTCCTCTCAGCGCTTCCTGAGCTCTGGCAGCCCACAGCGGGTAGTTTCGTCCCAGGTCGCGGCACAGCTCCCATTCCCAGGTCTCGGGATCGATGTGGAAGACGTTGATGCTCTCCCGGTAGCCGGTCACGTTCAGGGTGACGAACAGGCCAGCTTCCTCTTTCAGGAACGCGCCCTGGTCACCATTGCGCCACAGCCAGATGCTCTCGCCTGCAGACCACTGGCGCTTGGACCAGTAGGTCAGGGCGATATCCAGCAGGGTGAGCGGCCTGGCGCCATTGAGCAGATCCGAGTCGAGGTCTTCCAGCAGTTCGAGGGCGACCGTTGCGTAGCGAGCATTAACCGGCCACTGGTCGACCACCAAGGGCTCATCGTCCTGAGCGTGGATGGCGGCGAAAAGCTGTTCACCACGCTGATAGATATCAAGCACCTCCACCGGCACGCCTTTATACGTGGCTTTGACGTTCATCGCTGAACCACCCTTTCCGGGGCTCCCCGTCCGGTTAGCGAATGTGCAAACGGAAACGCCCCGCTGGTTCCACCGGGGCGTTGAATTTCAAGCTTGGTATAATGTTCAGCAGCTCAATCCGCCGCTCACGCCGGTGGGTTGGGTCAGGCTCGTGCTAGTGTGTCCGCACTTACACGGGCCGTTTTTTTCGGATCAATTATCCTGTGTTAGGATAATTATACCACATTCTTGAGATCAATCAATCGATTTTCTCTTGGGACCGCGCCGCTCTCCTTTTTTTCCTACCTGCGCGAGGTAAGCAAGCAGTGAGGTACGATCGACCATCCAAGCAAACCCCCACTTCTGGCCATTGATCTTGCCAGTTTGCAATAACTTCCGAACATAATCGGGATGGTAGCCGCTCAACTCGCAGGCCTGGGAGGTGGTGATCCAATCAGCCTTGTCGATCATTGGTGACATTATACTATTTAGTGAATAACCATCTTTAGATTTAATTTTCAGTTGTTAAGGTTCAGGACTTACCAGTCTAATTCTCTTCATTTTCAGCTGATTTAGTCGCACCTCCAGTGGCATTGACCTGCTGAGCTGTATCGGTGGTGAAGTTGATCTGGAGTGCTGGAGTCTTTGAGATCAATTTCTTTACCCTTGTATAAGTTAAACAAGCTTGTCTGAAGCGATTTTGAGTTGTGTTCAATCGATCTTCCCTGACATCATGTCTGTACGTACGAGGTTGTGGGGGGCTTAGCTCCACTGATATCAATCGTAACCAGCAATTAATTATGTTATCAATTAATATCCGTTCAATGATTGGAGCATTGTCATATCCCATTTCCAAGCGCATTTGCCATGTACTAGTTTCAATGTATATTGCTGTAGCTTGATTGGGATTTATTTCATCAATTATTTTTCGTTCAACATGAAAAGCTACTTCAGAAACAAACGAATATATGCCGGGATTCCTTTTCAAGTATTCTCTGAACAACTCCAAGTCTGCTTTCTCAGGATCATCCTTCGAACACTTATCATATTATTCTTTTATCTCCCGTTTTAAATCTTCTAATGACTTGTCTTAATCTTTTTGCTTATTAGCCATTGCGTTTTTTCCTCCACTGACCTTTATGGATGTGATATCCAGCAAGTAACAGGTGGGCATGAATTATTGCTAGAGTGATGGTATACAAACTATCCAACATATTATCTAATTTTCTAAATTCGGTTTGGTTATGCAACCATGCATTCCTTTCTTCTTTCTGTTTTTGCCTTTCCATCTCATCTTCAAATGCAATTTTCTCAGCCGCTGGACCAGAACCGATATATTCGCTGATAACCTTTTTACCGACACGTTTTTTTCGGTAATAATATTTTTTATTGCCTCTTTTTTCCCAACCCATTGTGCTACACCTCCTAATTAACCCGGCTTCTTATGCGAGTTAAATTCTTTTATCCTTTGAATTTCTTGAATTTACTTGAATGATTTTCTCCATTATCTTCTCCAAATTTGTTTTAAACTAATTCACATTGGTTGGGTGAATTCCACTGTTAGAAATCCATTTTGAACATCGTCATGCTAGAATTCTGCTCCCGAATTCGAATTTTCCCAATATCTATCCTTAGCTAATGGATATCTGAGGGTCCACATTCAGGAAAGAGAG
>JBFFEL010000188.1:0-4473 GCA_041558875.1 Anaerolineales bacterium | reverse complement strand
TCCGTTGGGACCAAGGAAACCGAAGATTTCACAAGCATGGACCTCAAATGAAATATCGTCAACTGCGAGGTGATACCTAAATTTCTTTGTCAGATGTTTTACATCAATCACAGTCATTATTTTTCCTTACTCAAATGTCTCAACAGATAGGTTTGCAATAGTGTAGGATATATTCAGTGGTATGTCGTCCCCCAATTGGGTATGTGGGTGGGGTATTTCTTGAATCTTTGTTGTTATAATCAGATCATGTCTTCGGAAATTCTGACTACCAAGCTCTTTATTCCACCAACACCAAGGGGGATCGTTCACCGCCAGCGCTTGATAGACCAACTTGCCATGGGGCTGAATGGTAAATTGACCCTCGTATCAGGACCAGCCGGTTTTGGTAAAACCACATTATTGAGTGAATGGGTCTCTCAAATAAGATATCCCATTGGCTGGATATCCCTGGATAAAGGGGATAATGAACTTAATCGTTTTGTCTTATACCTGATAAAGGCATTTCAATGGATTGAGGAAGGCTTTGGGAACGAGATCATAGAATCGGTAATTTCTTCCAAACCTAAGAAGACCGATGGTTTCCTTCCATTCCTCATCAATCAGATTGCGGAGATTGATAACCCTTTCCTTATCATCATCGATGACTACCACCTGATCACAGCCCCAGAGATTAACGAGCTGTTGCTGATGATTATCGAAAACCAATCTCCTCAGATGCACCTGGTAATCTCAACCCGGTCTGATCCTCCCTGGCCCCTGGCGCGTTGGCGAGCAAAGGGGCAGCTTTCCGAAATCCGGTTAGGAGACCTCCGTTTTACGCTGGAAGAAACATCACGATTTTTGGATGGTGTCTTGGGAATCCGTTTGTCCAAGGATGACATCCAACGTCTGGAATCCAGGACCGAGGGCTGGATTGCTGGATTGCAGATGGCGGCTATCTCGATGAGAAAACGGGGAGACATTTCAGGTTTTATTCAAAGCTTCACCGGCAGTCATCGCTTTGTTTTTGATTACCTGTTAGATGAGGTTTTTGGAAGTCTTCCCCAGGATATTCAGGATTTTCTGCTTCAGACAGCCATCCTGGACCGGTTGTGCGCTTCACTCTGTGATTACGTCCGAAACAGCAATGACAGCCAACAAATGCTTGATCTACTGGAGCAAATGAACCTGTTCCTAATCCCCCTGGATGATCACCGCTCTTGGTATCGCTATCATCACCTATTTGCAGAGCTAATCCAACAACTGTCACGCCAAAAATTCTCTAGCGGGATTCCTGAACTCCACCGCAAGGCCAGGGAGTGGTACCAGCAGAACGGTCTGATAAGTGAAGCTGTCTACCATGGAACTGCCGAAGGGAATATCGATCAAGTTGCAGATTTAATCGAGCACAATTTTTTGTCTGTTTTGGATCACCGGGATTGGGTTTCATTGACCCACTGGTTGGACGCTTTACCCGCGGCCATCATTCAATCCCGTCCCTGGTTGTGTGTGGCGAGCGCTTATGTAATCCTGGATACAGAAAACATGACGGTTGTTGCACAGCACATCCAGCAGGCAGAAGCTGCGGTTAAAAATAGTTCCCAACAGGATGCTGCCCATATCTTCAGCTATATTGACTTTTTGAAAGCAGAACTCAGTGCCCGATCTGGTGAAATGGATAAAACGGTCGCATTCGCTCGAAAATCCCTTGATGGAATTCCCCCTCAGGATGCAAGATTGCGCTGCCTGGCGGCCTCGACATTGGGTATTGCTTTACAGCGGATTGGCAATTTTCCTGAGGCAGCAAAGTCCTTTTCGGAAGGCATCTCTGCCGGCCGCACCATAAGAGATTCAAATGCAGTTATGACGTTATACGGCGATTTGATCGGTCTGTACGTCGAGCGGGGACAACTTCATAAAGCTTATGAATATTGCCAGGAAGCACTCCAATATATTGAGATTATTTTCCAAAAACGTGGCAGGTATATACCGGGTGCTGCTTATATCCATTTTCGTCTGAGCACGATTCTGCGCCATTGGGGCGATTTGGAAGGCTCATTGGTACAGGCTCAGATTTCTGATCATATTCTTGCGAAATGGGGGCAGCGGTACATCCTGAACTTCCTTAATCTGGCGATCGCCTTGCATGCGGTTGGAGAATGTAGCCAAGCGCACCAGGTTTTGGATGAAGCTTTGGCCTTGGCAAAACAGCAGTCTTCCCGCATGGTTGAGAATATAAATGCGACCAAGGTGCTCTTCTGGCTTACTGAAGGGAATCTTGACGCTGCCGCAGAGTGGGCTGAAAATCGAGACCTTGATACCGAGGGTGAAATTGATTACCAGGACCAACTCGCCTACCGAACGTTGGCTCAGGTTCGATTGGCGCAGGGGAAAAGAGGAGACCGTTTGGCATTGGATGGTCTTTTACGATTTCTCCCCCGACTACTTGAGGTGGTCGAAGAATCAGGTGCCATCGCATATCTGCTCCAAACATTGATCATACAATCACTCGCTTACACGCTCACTGGCAGTCCGGCCCAGGCGATCAGGTCCCTGAACCGCGCCCTCATACTCGGGGAGAGGGGAGGATATATCCGGGTGTTTGTGCGCGCTGGAAAGCCGATAGAAAAGCTTCTCAGATCGATCTGCGAGGGAGGGGAATCAACACCCTATAAGCAAAAAATCTTAAAAGCCTTCGATCATCAGAGAAGCGGTAACGGTCAGGAAAGAATTGGGCATCCACCCTTGCCAGATCAGCTGACCGCCCGAGAACTTGAGGTGTTAACCTGTCTTGATTCTGACCTTTCAGTACCCGAAATTGCGGAATCTCTTGTGATTTCCTCTGCCACCCTCCGGACCCATATCAAACGCATATACCGCAAACTGGATGTTCACAGCCGCTTTGAAGCCACCACAAAAGCAAAAGAACTGCGCTTTTTATAGGTATCATTGGACAATTCTTTCGAGATTCATTTTCCTCTGTTTTCAGGGAAGGGGGTGGTTCGGAACTCGTCCGGTTAGGGTCACAGGGATCAGGCAAGGTTTCGCCTAATTGTTTCGTGGAGAAGTTTTTATCATTAAGTCGTTTTGACGCTAGAGAACGGTTGAATGATTTGTCTTTGATTTGGGGGAGACATCAAGCTGATCAAGTTCAAATATATTCCCAGTGAGTGCCACTATACACAAACCCGATCAACCAGATGGTTGATCAAGATATCAACTGATTGGTTATTGATAAATCAATTCCCTGTTGGATGACATTTCTACTTTCATTCTATATACTGGGAGTATAAAGGAAAGGAGAAAGTCATGGTGCATACTCAGGATGTAATCCGTGTAGAAAATTTACACAAGTATTACGACGCGGTGAAAGCTGTGGACGGCATCTCATTCAAAGTGAAGGCAGGTGAAATTTTTGGAATGGTTGGGCCTAATGGATCTGGAAAAACCACCACGATTGAAAGCATCGAAGGGCTGCGTAAACCGGATGGTGGGGTGGTACGGGTTTTAGGGCTTGATCCCTTGAAAGATGCAAAGGCGCTGCGAGAGCGAACCGGCATCCAGCTACAATTATCGAATCTCCCTAACCGTATGAGGGTATGCGAGGCGTTGGATTTATTTGCTTCGTTTTACCATCAAAGTAGTGATTGGGGATCGCTAATTGAGGAATTAGGGTTGGCGGACAAGCGGAGAGCTTACTACAGCCAGCTATCGGGGGGACAAAAACAGCGTCTGTTCGTCGCCCTGGCGCTCATCAACCAGCCAGAAATTGTTTTCCTGGATGAGTTGACCACCGGTCTGGACCCACAAGCTCGACATGCTACCTGGGACCTGGTGCGAGGAATTCGCGCCCGCGGGACAACCGTCTTCCTCACCACCCACTTCATGGATGAAGCTGAAAGCCTGTGTGACCGAGTGGCGATCCTGGATCACGGTCGATTGATTGCCCTGGATACACCTGTCAAACTTGTCCGTCAGTTGGGCATGGATACGCGGATCAGTTTTCACATTAACGGACACTCCCCGGCTCCTCTTGATGAAACTCGAGAAGCATCCAGGAGAGAATTCGATCTGGCTTTGATCGGCGTTCTTGAGGATGTACAGCGTGTGGAGCAGCGAGGGGATCAGGTCATTGTTTATGGGAAAGGGTCTAATCTGGTTGGCGCTCTGATATCAATGTTGGAGGCTGAACGGGTGCCCTTCTATAACCTGCGTACAGATCAAGCGGATTTGGAGGATGTATTCCTGGCATTAACTGGGCGTGGGATCAGGAATTGAGTGATCGATCATTTGAACAGTTAGGAGAAACAATCATGCGTGGTCTTTGGAAACTCACTGTGATGCAGTTCAAGCTTTATCTGCGGGAACCAGTAGCCTTTTTCTTCTCACTGGCTTATCCTGCCTTGCTCTTGTTGCTATTTGGTTACATCTATGGCAACGAACCTGCCCCGGAATTCTGGGGTAGGAACTTTGGCACTGTGGATGCAAGTGTGC
>JBFFEL010000187.1:0-4483 GCA_041558875.1 Anaerolineales bacterium | reverse complement strand
TGGTAATAAGCAAAGGCACGGAAATCGAGTGACACGGCTACGGTCTTGGTCTCACCTGGCTGGAGTTCAACTTTGGCAAAGCCTTTAAGTTCTTTGGGGGGGCGAACCAGTCTAGATTCATGATCTCGCACATACACCTGGACAATTTCCTTACCCGCCATCTTGCCAGAATTGGTCACATCCACAGAAACAGTCAAGCCATCCACATCCCGGAAGGATTCCTTGGAAACCTGCGGATTTTGATATTCGAATGTGGTATAGCTCAGCCCATAACCAAAGGGGAATAGAGTCGGAACATCTTTGGTATCATAATAACGATAGCCAATATATAATCCCTCACCATAACGCACGGTTCCATTTTCTCCAGGATAGTTTATATAGGCAGGTGTATCAACAAGCTTAAGCGGGAAAGTTTCCGCAAGCTTGCCAGAAGGATTTACTCTACCAAAAAGAACATCGGCAATTGCTCCGCCACCAGCCTGCCCCATCATCCAGGCTTCAAGAACAGCTGCAGTGCCACTAATCCACTCACTCATCACCACGGGCGCACCATTATTGAGGATGACAACCGTATTCGGTTGGACAGCAGTAACCGCATTAATCAACACAACCTGGTGCGATGTCAGGTCGAGATCAGGCCGGTCATACCCTTCCGACTCTTTGGTCGCAGGGAGCGAGATAAATAACAAGGCTACATCCGCTGTCTGGGCAATATTACAAGCCTCATCGATAAGCAGCTGGTCAAAACTTTCGTCACCAGGATAACCTTCAGCATAACTGAATTCGGTCTCGCCTGCCATTTTTTGCAGCTCTTCAAATGGAACGTCCAGCCGAGTTGGATTGATGTGCGAGCTGCCGCCGCCCTGATAGTAGGCTTCTCTGGCGGAGCGACCAATCACCGCAATATGCTCATGATTTTCCAAAGGTAAAATGCCATTGTTTTTTAGCAGAACCATGCCCTCTCCAGATACTTGGCGTGCCAGGGCATGTTGGCTGTCTACATCTATTGAACCGCCCTTTTTCGTCTCAGCAGCTTTGAAAACAATGTCCAGAATCCTGCCTACCGACTCATCCAGCACTGATTCATCCAGTTGGCCGGAGCGAACGGCATCGATAACTGCCTTAACCCGTCTATCCCTTGGACCAGGCATTTCCAAGTCCAGACCCGCTTGCAATGCTGCCACCCGGTCGTGGACGGCGCCCCAGTCGGAAACGATAAGACCCTCAAAACCCCATTCATCCTTGAGGATCTCTGTCAGCAGCCTGCGATTCTCTGCGGTAAATGTGCCATTGAGCTTGTTGTATGAGCACATCACTGTCCATGGTTTGGCTTTTACAACTGCCGTCTCAAAGGCCGGCAGGTAAATTTCCCGTAATGTACGTTCATCGACTTCAGAGCTGATCGTGGAACGCTGGTATTCCTGGTTATTCGCGGCGAAATGTTTCAGCGAAGTGCCCACCCCTTTACTCTGCACGCCATTGATAAAGCTGACTGCTATTTCACCGGCAAGGTAGGGATCTTCGGAGTAATACTCAAAATTACGGCCACACAATGGGGTGCGCTTCATGTTTACCCCGGGTCCAAGAACTACATCGACGTCCAAAGCGATGCACTCCTCTGCAATTGCAGCGCCTAGTTCATAGATTAATCCCACATCCCAGGTTGATGCCATGCTGGCAGCGGTTGGGAAACAGGTTGCGGGTAGGCTTTTTTCAACAAACGCGTTCAAATTTTCAGCCCGCCGGACGCCATGTGGACCATCTGATACGATCATCTCCGGTATGCCCAGTCGTTCAACAGGTGTTGTAGTCCATGGACTGGCGCCAGTACAGAGTGCGGCTTTTTCTTCAAGAGACATTTTTGAAATCAAATTATTAATTTCAGCCACGGTTTAATCCTTCCTTAGGTCATAAGTAGCGATGAGGTTACACGCTGAACTCGGTGTCGTTGGATAGAACAGGAATTAGGTTCAATATTTAGTGGTTATCACTAAGCATGCTACGAGTAAGAATCATATACGGAGCAGATATGAATTTCTTTATGCGCCCTGCTTAATGTCCAGCCAGCTGGCAGCGGACAAGAAATTTGAACCGATCGTCCAGGAGGCAGATTGAAGTAGTTATCGCTAAAGACGACATCAGCTTCTTTCAAGGATACCTCCACAAGCAGTGCCAGAGAGTGCGAATTCAATTCAGCAATACATTCTCCATTCTGACAGCGCAAGTTCACGGAAATTGCCGGATCGGTCAGGGACAGATGCTTGATCGGAGCAAAGTACGCTGTTTGACGGGTGACAAATTTATTTCCCTGCCAGAGATCAGCAATAAAAACCAGCCTGCGGAGATTGTCCTCTGAGATGCGATCAGAAAAATCCAACTTACACACCTGGGTAGCAGACTGCGGCGGTGCCATAACCGGTACCTGATCCGATGTCAGAACCTCTCCATCGAAGGACTCCAAAGACCAATGCACTTTCCCTTGCCAACCTTCCAGTGTGTCATTCGATACATAAACAGCCTGTTCCGGTGGTTTGTCTTCAATGGAAAGCAGCAAGGGGGCATAGAAGCGCCGGGCAGCATAATGCAAAGCTTTCCAACGACCGAAGTAATCCAGGCTGGACCAAGAGGCCACCGGCCAGCAGTCATTAAGCTGCCAGTACAGGATCCCGGCAACACGGTCTGGGTGGCGCCGCCAGTGCTCCACACCATAGCGGATGCCTTCCGCTTGGAGGACCATGCTGAGATATACCATGGAGACAAAATCCTTGGGTAACCGGAACGTGTCCAGCATTTGACCGACCATCAGGGAATTTCCACTGGCATTTTTCTGGTGCTGCTCCATGATGTAGGATGTCATATTCCAATCAGCTTCATCGGCATAGGTCCGGATGGTGGCAAGAGGTGGCAGTGCCTGGAAACCAAACTCGCTCATGAAGCGGGGATACTGGTCGCGATAGGCAGTAAATGGTTTTCTGCCATGCCAAACGTCCCAGTAATGCGAATCTCCCTGGCGTTGGCCATTTGGATCGACGAATGGTGTATCGGAGGAGGGTGAACTGGGCCAATAGGAATGGTCTGGATCCTCGACTTGGCACCAAGCAGGCAGTGTGTTGTGGAAAAATCGATCATAGGCAGCTTTTAAATCCTGCTGCTCGGGGAGATTCCAGTTCCAGTCTACCCAGCCCCATTCCATTTCGTTATTTCCACACCATAATGCGAGGCTAGCGCGATGGCGAAGGCGGCGGATATTCTCAACCACTTCAACTTGGACATTGTCCACAAATTCTGGGTCGTCAAATGGATAAATGCTGCAGGAGAAGATCATGTCCTGCCAGATCAGGATGCCATATCGGTCGCAAAGATCGTAAAAACGCTCTTCTTCATAGAAACCGCCCCCCCATACTCGCAACATGTTCTGATGTGCCTCTGCGGCTGAGCGGATGAGACTATCCAGGTGTTCATCCGAAATCCGGGTGGGGAAGGAATCAGCTGGGATCCAATTTGAACCTTTACATAAAATCGGAACCCCATTGACCTCAAAGACAAATGAACGACCCCACTGGTCCTGTTCCTGACGCAATTCAATCGTTCGCAGTCCCAGCTGAAACTTGTGTTGGTCCAGAAATCCTTCCTTTGAAGAATCAGTACTGAGGAGAGAAACTTCCACCTGGTAAAGTGCTTGTTCACCATACCCGTTAGGCCACCAAAGCTCAGCATCAGGAATCGGCGTTTTTAGTACCACCACACGCTGATCGTTCAGATCAGCTTCGTTATCAATGATCTCACCCTTTGGTGTTGTGATCCGTACAACCGCCGATAGCGGTCTTTCTCTCCAATGCTCGCTTGTGATCCGAGTTTCGACGACTACCTCGCCGCCGCTGTGATCCTGTCGCAAATGTACTTCAGTAAGACGGGCATCAGTGTATCCCTCCAATCGGATATCTTTCCAGATGCCGGTCGGTGGCAGTTGTGGACCCCAATCCCAACCAAATTGACAAGGAGCTTTCCGCAGGTGGGGACTACCGGGAATCGCTTGGGGCACCCCAAAAAGAGGCCGAAAAGCTTGCTTTTCAGCTGTATATTTCACCGGTGAACAAAAAGTAATCGTTAACTCATTAATTCCTTTAGGGTCTAAAAAGGATTTGACTTCGCATTCAAACCGACGGAACATGTTCTCGATGTGCCCCAGTTCATGACCATTGAGGACAACTGTTGCCAGAGTATCCAGGCCATCACAAACAAGGATGATCTTGTCTTCGGTTAGCAACTCAGGAGAACAACGAAATCGATGCCGATAGATCCAATCGGACTCAGCAATCCATTTGACGCGCTGCTCGTTATCGGATGTAAAGGGATCGGGAATGTTACCTAAGGCTAGTAAATCTGTATGCACGTCCCCAGGGACACTGGCTGGCAGCCACGCTTCCGTACCTGCCTGGCGCAATTCCCAGGCACCTGCCAAAGATAGAACTCTCATTATTCG
>JBFFEL010000186.1:0-4564 GCA_041558875.1 Anaerolineales bacterium | reverse complement strand
TCATTGTGCAGCTTGATCAACGTCGGCCCTTCATCATCGTAAGAGCCGATATGCATGATCTGCACACACAGCCCTTCGCGGTAGCTTTCCAGGCGCACTTTATCCAATGCCGTTGGATTCTTGCCCTTGCGGACGGCTTCGGCAGCCTCGGCGTACATATCGGGGTTGATCCATTCGGGCGTCATGATCATCATCGTCCAATCCCACTGAGATTTATCACGCGCCGTGGTAAAAGCCGCCATGTCCTCTGCCCACCATAATCCCTCTAAAGGCGGCACAACATAGTCTCGCCCCAATTGTTTCTTGCTGGTGAACTTGATCTTGTAGGCGACCGCATAGAGCGCCTCGACCGCCTCCTGGTATTCCCGGGCCAAGTTCGGATCGCCATGCCCATCGACCATCAGGAACTGCATCTCGGGCACCTCAACGATCACAAACTCCTTCGGGGGAGCATATAATTCTTTATGCTCTTTCTTGAAATCTACCTTAGACATTGCCAGTCTCCACTTCCTTAATTAAATTTCTTATCCATATCAATTCTGCCTCAGCTAAAGTCTGGCTGTAATTAAACATGGCCTCCACAAAGGGCGTCAATGGGCGCTGTTCTTCAGCTCGTTGTAATATGTGTTTTTGCCTCTCCTCCAAATGGTCAGCATACGAATTCAAGGCGATCAATGCTTGCTCCTTCGAAAGTATCGGAAAGTTCGATAAACCCAACAAAAATGGTGACGAGCCTCTTAGTGGCGTGGACAAAGCTGCTACTGTCCCTTCTAATTGAGCCTGTCTACCTGGCTTGGTGATGCTGTAAACCTTGCGAGCAGGGCCTTTTCCTTCCGTGTGTCTTAGCTGGCCTTCAATCATGCCTGCTTTCTCCAACTTGTTCAGCAGGTAGTAGATCGATGAAAAACCAATCTCAGTCCATTCCCGCATACCACGGGCTTCGATCACCTGTTCGATGTCATAGCCGTGGCGGGGTTTCTCAGCGATCAAGCTCAAAATTGCCAGCTCTGCATTCGTCATAAAATATCCTACTGATAATATATACTAGTATTAGAATATCATATAGCTAAAATAATGTCAAGTCATTCTAGGTGATTATCACTTGACTTTTCTCCCTAAGCTGTTTCCACTGGTGGATCTTGAGGCCCGATGGCTCCACTGAACCACATCAGGTACACCTGCCGGTAACGGTCAAACAGTGTGATCAGGAGCGAAAACAGGATTACATAGAATAGTGCATTTGTAAAAATGACCCGATCGCCGATCACGTTCCGCAGGATGGAATATACCAGCAGTGCTGCAGAATTGGCCGCAGCCAGCACGACAAACTGCAGCATGGTAAAAGCCCCTCCGAAACCGCGTCGCGCCAGCCAGTGACTCAAGGACGTGTTTAGAACAACAACAAACGCCACTAGAACGACAAGCTCGAAGTCCGTCGCCTGCACACCGGGCAGCACCTGGGCAAAGATCAGGCTCACCAGGGTAACCAGGATGATTTTTTCTACCAGGGCAGCATCTAAAATTTGTCTGGCCTCGAGCGCCGCTGCCTGGCGGACTTGCTCAGAGGAAAAGGCTGGCTGGTGGGCGTCCGCAGAAAACGACAGCGGTCGATCCGAAGGGGGTAAGCGTTGTTTTAACAATCTCCAGATGGCAACCAAAATAAAAATTATCGCAACCAACAACACCAGGAAAACCCAGGGCCACATATCAAAAATCACGCGCCATGATGTTTCCACAGGTACACCAAACAGATTCATCTTGATCCAATCGGTGGTGTCGGTTTGGCTGATGTGGATCCAATACTCCTGGGGCAATTTAATCAGGATCCAGATCAAGGCTGCCGCGCCAATAACCAGCTTCTTGGACATCCTGAGGGGATCCCAACGCAGGCGGTAAACTTCGTAGAAGATGAAGAAATATTCAAAAGTATTTGGGAATATGAGCAGCAGAACCCGCAGCTCGGTCAGCTCGAATAATGCCACACCCACCAATCGCCAGTAAAACAAGAAGCGGCTGACCTGGAAAGCAAAATGATTCTTCCAGTTCCTCAGGGTCGAAATATAGGCTATGGTCAGGTAGTAGATGTCAAGTGCTTTATCATATCCCTGGTAGCCCTTCAGGTCCACGCCAGGAAACTGCTGGAAGATCGTCTGGTCCGCCGCGTCAAGGATCAGCGAGGTAGTGATCCCCGGCAGTGGGTAGCGGGGGATAGTCAGCGGTACGAGAAATCGTGCCGCAGTCACCAACCAGAAGATCAGCAAATCAGGATTATCTATCATAATCAGCAGGATTGTCCACCCATAATTCTTCGCGTATTGCGCTCAGATGCTCAACACCACACCTCACTCATTCATCTGTTAATAATTATAGAATCATCTCCCCAACTATGATCAGCAATAAACTTCAAAAAATTATCTGATTCTGGGAACAAAAAAATAACCCGGAAACCTGTTTGGCATTGAATAACCAGCGATTCCTTGCTCACAGGCCTCCGGGCTGATCATTTTGCCCCGAAGCTCTTCCTCATCCTGAGGCTAATGTAAGATGTCGATGACTTCGAATAACAAGTTTAGATCTACCGCAGATCAAAATTCTCAGTGAATGCGTACTCCGTGTACCAGGGATCCTTGTCCAGGATGCGCTTCAACCTACTGCCAGCGCTATCCTGATCCTCTAATGTGAATTGCCACCACAGCTTGACCACAGTCTCGTATCGGTCGATATCATTATGTCCAGCATCTTCAAGGACGGCATAAACACCGCCCTGGTCATTGGTTTGCACACCTTCAAAAACCGGATACGTCCAGCTATATGGTGTTGCCGTATCATCAGAACCAGTCACTACCATCACCGGTCCATCCTGATTGCCCGGGTTCACCCAGCCTGGTCCATATGGATTCATGGCGATTACCGTGGTAATGTCAAAACCATTCGGCTCCCCATCACCAGCTTTAACCACCGCGCCTCCCCCCTGGCTGTGGCCGGCGAGTCCAATTTTGGCTGTATTGATCACACCTTCGTATTCACTGCCAGAGACAGTATTTTGATCGACTATCCACTGCAGGCAAGCCAGCACGTCACTCTCCTGGACAGACCATTGGTTGGCCGCAATAACGAGGTACGGACCGTCAAGTGCCCAATCAATCAACATTGGCTTGTACCCTTCTAAGGTATCTTCCTTCGCGTCCCATCCACCCCAGCCGTTCGCCCATACGATCACCGGGTATTGGGTATCACCAGGGCCTGAGGATTCCTTCCAGGGTCGGATGACGGTACAATCCAGATCGTGGTTGCCGTTAGAATGACCAGTAACAACTTCTTCTGAATGCTTGTCCGGTGGTGCAGCGACTACCGACCCGACAAAAATGAACAGAGTTGCAACCAATCCTAATAGAATTATTCTTTTCATTATTTCCTCCTCCAATTATAGTTTTCTTTCCCGAGTATAGAATCCATACTATATGAAGATTTTTTATTTGTCAACATTTTTCAAAAGTTGTTGCCTCCTAAACTTGATTAAAATCCAAATTCCCATCAAGCAAATTTTTAGTATTATGCGCTAAAGAGAAGATCCACCTCTCATTCCAAAGCTATCATTCTTACCGGAGGAAAAACATGAACACACACAACCCCAACCCGGCCTTCGGATCTGACCTGGAACCTTTCCACGGCATACCCACCTTTATGCGTCTGCCAGCCAGCCGCGAATTGGCAGAAGTGGATGTCGCCATCGTCGGCATCCCCTTTGATAGTGGTGCTACTAACCGCAGCGGCACGAGGTTCGGCCCGCGAAAAATTCGCGAAGCATCTTTGCAGCTCTGGGGGTACAACCAGGTGCTCAAGGTCGCTCCCACAGAGGTGCTCAAGATCATCGACTACGGCGACGTGAGCGTGATCACGGTCGACATAAAAGACACAATGGAAAGGATCACCACTGAGGTTAAAAGCATCATCGAACAAGATGTCACTGTCGTTGCAATCGGGGGAGATCACTCAATCAGCCTGCCTTTACTGCGAGCCCATGCATCCAAATTTGGGGAAGTGGCCGTTATTCACTTCGATTCTCATCCTGACACCTGGGATATGGAATATGAAAACCAGCCCTTCAGCCACGGCACACCTTTTCGCCGGGCGCTCGAGGAAAATTTGATCGATACAGATGCCTACCTCCAAATCGGAATTCGTGGTCCGACCAGCTGGCCAAAGGATTTAGACACGGCCAGGCAGCTGGGGGCGGAGATATTGACCATCAACCAGGTGTTTGAGATGGGAATCCCCCCAGTGATAGACAAAATGCGCAGCGCAGTCGGGGATCGTCCCGTTTACGTTTCACTGGATATCGATTCGGTCGATCCAGCCTTCGCACCTGGGACCGGCACCCCTGAGGTTGGCGGTCTGACCAGCTACCAGATCTTGCAGTTAGTGCGCGGCCTACAGGGCTTGAACATCATCGGGTTCGATTTAGTGGAGGTCAGCCCTCCATACGATCACGGCGATATCACCTCCATTCTGGCTGCCAACCTGGCTTTCGAGTTTATCTCCTTGCTGGCAGTGAGCAGCAGTC
>JBFFEL010000185.1:0-4669 GCA_041558875.1 Anaerolineales bacterium | reverse complement strand
GGTATCCCCGCGCCAGAACTCCTGTCCATCGAATAGCAAGCGTGCCCAGCCTATCGTGTTGTCACCCAAAATCTGCACGCCGATCCCTTCGAACGGCAACTCTGTCGAGGTTTCCACCCAGCTGCCTTCACCCCACAACACGCGATTGAGACCGTAGGGGATGCTGGAGTCATCGTGAAGGATTTCGATACCTTCTGGCGGTGCACTCTCATCGCGGTTGGCGTCAGCATAAACATCCGGTTGCACCGCAAAATCCCTGGCATAGCCTTCGTGCACCTCGATAACCAGGGAATTATCGGGCTCTAAGGACATTTTGAGCAGGGCCGGATCGGGAGCTTCGCAGCCCGGTGGTTTGTGCCAGTGATCGCTGGCGCCCGTCATCTCATTGGGTGGGAGACAACTCCCCCATGTCTGAGCGCTTAGATTTTCAGCGCGCAAGCCAAAGGAACAGGGATCGGAGATCACCTCCAGGATCAGGCTGCGAGCTGGCAGTCCCCATTTATCTTCCAGTGCCCAGCGGTATTCACCCACTGCCTCTGGGCAGTACGGATCGTTGAAAATGTAAAGTCGGTCGCCTGAAACCTCATATGAAGCCAGGCTGACCCACTCAGTGACGTTATAGTGAATGCGCATCACTCCCCGGTCAAAGCGCAGTTTCCAGATGCCGCCAGCAGGACGGTAGTCGGCACAGCGCCGGCACATCCACCACTGAGGCCAGGACTCATCCAATTTGGCATAGGTTCCGTCTATTGAGGCTCTCGTCGAGACAGGCAGCGGCTTTGTATACGGATAAGGGGTGCGCTCCTGTAGTCCAAGCCAGATGCTCGTTGGGGATACCTCCGCCGAGCTCAGTGGGGATGAAGTTCTCGAATTTACTCCCGTGGTTGGCTCAGGTGAATTAATTTCACTGATAGAGCGCAATCCTTGGAGAATAAGGAAGACCAGCAGAAGACCGAAAAGTACTATCACAGTGAGGGCGGCGATGGGGATGAGTTTCCAGTTACTCACACTTTTCGCCTTTTGCCATTCACACTAACCATAAAACCTCATAGTAGTTCTTTTGGATGAGTTAAGGATAAACGAAAACGATGGTTTTGCCTACATTATCAAAAGCTTGGTAAACTTCGGTCAGCGTATGCTGCTCTCGTGAGCGCCAAATTCTGAAAGATCCAAAATCTCTTCACAATCCTTCTGCCTCCGCTTACTCATAATTTCAATCCGAGATTTCTGAAGGAAATCATGTCAAAAATCCAGCGCTTGTTGCTTGTCATCTCGATCATATTTGGAAGTATGATAATTGCGAGTTGTAGCAACGCTCCGCATCAGAGATCACAGACTATAACGTCCAGAATCTTCGGGGCTATTATGCGCTAGGATGCTGAATGTTATAAAGATCGGCTAGGTATGCTAAATGTGATAAAATTCATCCTATAGGGTTTCCTCCTTCAATTTAGCCAACTGATCCGACCGGAAATAACATCTCCTAATGACAAAATTTGGGTTAACGCACCGGTCCTTTCTCGTCGATGACCCTTCAACTGGCGATTATCATTGCCTTACTCTGAATACGCGTAAATTTAGATCTGGGTAGGCGCTAGTGATTTACGCAGCCTTAGGCTCTTACCTCGTTGGGCGGACATTGGCCGGGATTGATTCCTTATATTGAAAAGTGTCCAAACAAAACCTAATAGTTTTCCAACTGATCAGGTTCTAATTGGAAAGGTGATCCAAGGACGAAAAATGAATTATCTCGACTTCGAAATCAACATTGCTCCCGCCACTGGTGGGGAATATATTGTGTCGGTAATCCACTCTCCGGCAGGCGAAGCCCACGAGACGATAGTCTTTCCCTATGAGACTCTTGAGCTTAATAACAGGCTGCAGGCAGTGGAAGTTGCCCTGCTTCGCTCTGCTTGGAAACGACCCAAGGGCACGACCCCGGAAGAACAGTCGGTTATGGATTTTGGAATGGGGTTATTCGATACACTCATCACAGGGGAAATCCGTTCTCTCTACGATGTCAGCCAGCGGGAGGCAGCCAGGGAGGATATGGGATTAAGGCTGAAGCTCCGCATCCAGGCTCCGGAATTGGCCAGCCTTCCCTGGGAATTCATTTATGATCACCGCCAGGAAGAATACATTTGTCTTTCCCGGAATAACCCAGTCGTTCGCTACCTGGAAATCCCACAAGTCATCCTCCCCCTGAAAATTGAATTACCCTTACAAGTCCTGGGGATGGTAGTTTCACCACACGACTTTCCGCCGTTAGATATTGACCGCGAAAAACAGCGGGTGGAGACGGCATTGGAACAGCTTGAGGCGCAAGGCTTGGTAAAAATCACGTGGCTGGAAGATCCAACCTGGCGAGATCTCCAGAGAGCGTTACAAGGCGGACCATGGCACATATTCCATTTCATCGGTCATGGTGGTTTTGACCATCAAACCGACGAAGGTCAAGTTGTTCTGGCCGATGAGAGCGGTCAGAGTCATTTTCTGAATGCCGCACAACTGGGGCGTTTGTTGGCGGACCACAACTCATTACGGCTGGTGCTCCTGAATTCCTGCGAAGGGGCGCGAGGTAGCGAAAGCAACGTCTTTTCCAGCACTGCCGCCACACTGGTTCGCAGGGGGATCCCAGCGGTTATTGCTATGCAGTATGAGATCACCGATCAAGCTGCAATTGAATTCTCCCGTTCATTTTATGAATCATTAGCAAATGACCTGCCGGTTGACGCTTCTGTGACTGAGGCTCGCAAAGCGATCAGTATGTCCCTGACAAACACATTCGAGTGGGGAACCCCAGTGTTATTCATGCGGGCGCCGGATGGAACCATTTTTGATTTAGCTAAAACAAGACCGGAAGGGGCTTCTGCAATTGCCAGCGAAACCGCTGCTATACAAGAGAAAAGCGAGCAGACCTATGTAGGTTCAGATTTACTTCCAACCACGGGTCAGGCAGCATTCCCAGCACGAGAGGTCCAGGATGAACGCAGGGACGAAATTCCAATCTCCCAAAAGAGCGATCCAGCTTTGAGCCCTGCTACCCAGTGGACCCAAAAAAAGGGTGCGCTGTTCGGGATCGCTGCCGTGGTGGTCGTGGTGATCGGCATAGGTCTGGGGTCTCTTCTGTGGTTTAACCGTTCCGCTTCCCTGGTCCCGTCCATTGGTATGGTCGAGGTGGCAGGCGGCAGCTATCCAGTGGGGCTCAGTTCGACAATGAGTATCGCCAATTTCTGGATCGACAGATACGAAGTCACCAATTCCCAGTACGCTGAATTTATCGAACGCACGGGCAACCCTGCGCCAGATTCATGGATCAATGGGGAATTTGAGTCCGCCTTAAGCAGCTACCCCGTGCAAGGCATTGGGTGGGAAATGGCGGCGAAATATTGCGAATGGGTTGGAAAACGCCTTCCAGACGAGGCCGAATGGGAAGCCGCCGCACGTGGTCCTTTTGGCTGGTTGTATCCCTGGGGAAATGATGAGGACAAAGTTCCTCGCAGTACTATAGGCACCCACCAAGTGGGAAGCATCCCAACCAATCGCAGCTACTTCGGCGTCTATGACATGGCCGGAAATGTGTGGGAATGGGTTGGAAACCCATATTCACCCAAAGATGCAGGGGAACAGATCATGCGCGGAGGAGCATTTGATATTCGTTATGATATGAAAACCTCTGTCGCGGGTTCGCCAGACAATGACAGCATGATTGTAAATACTGGCGTCCGCTGTGCTGCAGATGGCGATAGGGTCGAAAAAGTGCCCGATGCCGCCCTTTCATTGGATGATCAATTCAAAAGTACAAACACCGGCTGGCCCATGGTTGATACGGATAAATTCATTTTCAACTATCATCCAGACGAGTACTATCATCTAGAAGGCAGGGAATCCAATCGGTTTATCCCTGTTTTTTATGAACCAGAAGCGTTCGGCAGTATCATATTAGAGACCGACGTTTTTGTCGACGCTGCCAACACGGACCATGCCCAGGGGGATTTCCAATATGGGTTGGCAATCCGCTACCAGGAAGATCGATTCTATGCTTTTCTCATCTCGGCCAAAACCAAGACCTGGCAGGTAATTAGAGGTGCCCTTCAGCCTGGGGAACAGGTAGGCTCCACCTCTGATCTTGAGATCGTTGCAGAGGGCTCCGAAAATTCTATACAAGGGGCATCATCGGAGGATGGGACAGACCGGCTAACGGTGTTTACCAATGGTACCGATTTGATCTTCTTTATCAATGGGAATTACATAGTGAACCTGACCGAGAACGATTATCGCTCTGGAAATGTCGGCTTCCTGGTAGAGACACTAGACGACATCAAGAAGGTTCACATTCACTACAACTGGGTTACTGTACAGAAGATTGAACCGTTTAACGAATAATCCTTTTTACTGATCTCTTCACCCTTTGTATGACTGAGAGCATCGAACCAAGTTATTGAAATCACTACCAGTAAACCGAGTTCTCGTAATCCCAGTGCCCACTTACAGATCTATCACCCTAATCTTTCCAACTGAGCTGCAGCCCAATCTTCATCCATTCGGATAAGCCGTTTTTTCTTCAGATTTTGCTTCATGATCCAGCGGACATCCTTATCATCTGACCCGATCCACTTCTCCATTACCCCCTTGCCGATACCTGGTTGGGCGGCTACAGCAACGCTCC
>JBFFEL010000184.1:0-4699 GCA_041558875.1 Anaerolineales bacterium | reverse complement strand
TGCTTCTGCCCCTTCGAAGACACCAGCCTGGAAGTTGCGGGTCGGCAGGATACCCATTTCATTGGTAACGACCGGTACGTAAGCGGTGCCATACTCTCTTAGGGCTGAGCCCTTCTTGACATCCACTCCAACTTCTTTGGATACGGTCATGCTGAGCCTCTTCATTCCCTCCGGATCAGCCATCGCAGTATTTCTATGCCCCTGAACGACGACCGCCTTCAGATTTTTGCTGCCCATAACGGCCCCTACCCCAGATCGTCCAGCGGCGCGATGTTTATCATTCATGATGCTGGCAACTTTGACCAGACATTCACCCGCCGGACCGATGCAGGCTACCTTTGCTTTTGAGTCGGTTTCCTCCAGCAGCAGATCTTCTGATTCCGGGACTTCTTTGCCCCAGATATGGTCAGCCGGCCTCAGCTCGATCTCATCCTCGTTCACCCATAGGTAAACTGGTTTTTCTGCTTTTCCTTCGAATATGAACATATCATAGCCAGTACGCTTCAACCAAGTTGGGAAATCACCTCCAGAGTTCGAGACCGTTATGGCACCCGTCAGCGGAGATTTAGTTACGACCATGTAACGGTTGCCAGTCGGCGCCGGTGTACCGGTTAGTGGACCGGTTGCCATTATCATGATGTTTTCAGGTGACAACGGATCGATCTGCGGGTCTAGCTCATCATATAGATAGCGGATTGCCCATCCCCGCCCGCCGATATAGTCCCGGGCGATTCGTGGGTCAACCGTTTCCGTTGAAATGGTTTGCTCGCGGAGATTAACTCTTAATATGCGACCGTGCCAGCCATTCATCTGTCTAACTCCTTTTTCTGTGGGATTGTCTCATCCACCTGCCATTGCGGGGAAAGCTGCCAGTACATCACCATCTTGAAGCGGTTCTTCCAGATCGATGGTGTGCCCATTGACTAAAATGACGCTTGAGTTGTCCAGCGGGATACCATACTGCCTAGCTAGATCTCCAACCAAAGTCCCTGGGGCGACCTCAAGCTCACATGAATTCCCATCCGTACCACACGGCAAATAGGACCGGTATGTGGCGATAAACCGAATTATCACACGCATATTAAAATTTTAGCAGGATTACCTGAATCCCGCACGGTGACAAATATCATATTCAGCTTTGGTTGTTCTAGAGGTGTCAATAGACGCTCAAATAAAATGTAGACAAATTGGTATTCTCAGAGAAGGGATCTTGAGCTTGGTAGTGGGCAGATAGCGAATAGCTTCCACCGGAAGCCGTAGACTCAACCTCAAGTGAAGTTGATGCGTGGGTCAGCACCCACAGCGATCAGCTCCAGTTGTTCTTCGATACACTCGACGGCATTCTTTAGTGGGAAAATGCAATTGCTAATACGCATATCCTCATCCGTTGAGAGAGGATGCCAAAAAATGCCCTCCCGGTTGACAGTTATCTCGGGATTGATCGATTTCATAGATATTTCGATCCCATCTTCTGAACAGCCGCGCTTTGCTAAAGGCCGGATGAGGTGATCCTCTTCTGGGATCCCGAGTGCTAAGTGAACGTCGCATATTTCCGCTAGGAAATCTGTGTTTGCCGGTGTCTCTGTTGTGCTCAATCTTACGTGGAACCCATGGTCAGTCAAACGCTTGATCGCATCCACGGTTGCTTCCCATGTACCATGTCCCCTGTAAGGATCATGCGATTTTGCACTCCCTCCATCAAGGCTGACTTGGATAGTAAGCTTATCCGAATTGATTTGGTGCAGGGAGTGTATCCGCTTTCGTTTGAGAAGCATGCCAGTCGTTAGCACGGTTGTTTTTGCGCGCTCAACAGAATAGGCTAGCATCTCAAAGATACTGGGCAGGATGAAGGGTTCACCGCCGGTGAAGAATATCTCCTCAAAACCGATTTCCACCGCCTCATCCACCAACTGGCGGACAGTATCGAAATCCATTCCCCGCCGTGCAGCAGAAGGTGTAGATTCTGCCAAGCAATAGGTACAACTCAGATGGCAATCATAATTTGTGTAGATCCAGAGTTTCTTATGTAAAACCGAAGCCGAATTTTGGCGATCGTGAACTTTGGGCGGAGAAGCGCTCATGAATCACACCTTCAAGCTAGTTTTTGACTGAGGCACACCGGAAATTAAAGATTATCTTCAGCAGCGAGTTTTACCAGCCAGTGATGCAGTGGAGCCATGATGCGCCATTTCTCGAATATGTAATCCATAAAATCGGGTTTTGTGATCAGGTCAGGATCCAAATCGTTGATGGATGCATGCAGCCCCTTAAATTTAAGCAGTTCTGCCCAGGGATGGTCCACCGTGAAGCCTGTTGGGACGCGCTTATACTGGTCGCCCCCGACTTGACAACCTGCCGTCTGGATTGTTGCCATGATTTGAGAAAATTCTTCAGCATGCTGCTCATTGTCAACAAATTTGCGGTACTTTGCCATCATCTCTTTGGTGAACATATGCACGCCGCAATATAAACCCAGCTCGTTGGGCGCTAAATGGAAGTAGAATCCTGGGTTTTCAGTCTTTTTGCCAACGCCTTCCCAGAAAATGATCCCCAGATTGGTTTTATAGGGAGTTTTATCCTTGCTAAATCTTACGTCCCGGTAGATACGCATTAGCGATCCAGACCCATTGGTTCGTAAGTCCGCGATAATATTTGGGGCTATCACCTGCAAACGAGAACCCATCGCGCCAATAAACGCGATCGCTGGAGTTTGCACATAATCAATATAGTCCTGTTTATGCTCCATGAACTAGTCCCGGTTGTTGTTCATCTCCAGGTTACGATAGAATTGGATCGTCTCTAGTGGGAAGGCTTTGAATTTCGTATTCATCAATTTTCTCCGTTATTATATTTCGGATAGATTTTATCACATTGGGAATGGGTGTTCGCAGAGAGAGTGTTCAACCGTACAGGAGGAAAATACTAACTGTGGCGCGGAAGTCACATGTGAAAAGGCTTGCCATAGAAACAAGCCAAAATATGGCGCCCCCGGGGGTGACTCGAACATCCAACCGACGGATCCGAAGAAACTAGGCGATTCGTCCACCCCGTCTATACGGTGTATTGATTGCTACACAACACATGTTATGGAATAATAATGATCAATAGTCTCTATTATTACCATGCCAATGTGCTCAATCTGGACCAAGCTGAAACAGGTGTGAAGAAGGAAAGGCGGCCCTACAAATATAATTGATTGAGCAATAAAGTATTAATAATCTTAGCAAGTGACGTTGACATCATACTCACTTATCTATTATCTACCCGTTAGCGCCTTGACAGAACTCTGCGACAGAGCGACACTAACTTATGTTAGGAAGCTTGTCCTAAGTCGGAGTACCGTGAAAAGGGGATGAAATGAAACGAATTACTTTCCTGGGTTATGTCGTATTTGAAAACCGTTTCCATACACTGCGATGAGGATTTGTCCACGGTATAACTGTTGTGACGCTTCTCGAGACTAAATCATAGAATTACGTCTTGGTTGCAATCTCGACCTTGGCGGAAATCTCCCACACAGCGATTAACGGCTCTAGCCCGATATCGATTTTTTTTACCGCCCGGAAGCAATCGAATGGTCGATTCGGCTATCGATAGGAATGGCAGCAGTATTAATTCCATCTTTGAGTTCCTGCGAAGACAACGCAAACCGCAGTTATCGAGAATAGTTCTTGTCATCAAAAAACGATCTGGTGCCGATCGTCATGTGTCAGGTTGAGAGAAAAGTTTTATTCTGTAAATTTCTATTGAAATCGGAAATGTCGCTGCCGCTCATCGAAAACCAGGCTGGCCAAACTAGAATCTGGTCGTAGATTTCATTCTCCAATTGTGCAATATGGATCTCAACAGTTGAGAATGTACACGGATGGATAACTTGCAACGATTCCATAATTAGTTTTCAACAAGAAATCTTATGTTTTTGGACTACCGGTAGAGTGAGCAGTGCATGGGGAACGATCAATACCTGACATGATTTTCCCATGCTTTGCTCGACCAGCGCCAACGCTTCTCCCATGCTTGCAGCTGGGATCATTTTGCAGTCTGATACAAGATCAGGATGCTCACTGCCGACAATGATAATCTGGGTTTGTTCCAGTACTTTGGCCAAGACAAAAGCACGTTGTTGTCCGGGCGGATAGCCAATCTTCCGTGCGTTTTCAAGAATATATTTGATATCCGGTGCATTTTGCATCGCGTTTAGAAAATGCTGTTCTCCAAGCCCTAAGCCAGCACCTTCTTCGCAGCGAGCAGGGACAATGAAAAATCCTCCTGGTCGAATCACTGGTGTCGGCGCGAAAAACAAATATGTCGGAGCACGACTGGCTTGGTAAAGGTTGCTGTCTTTAGGAAATCCCACGCCCCCAATCGCGATATCATATTGATGGGGTATTGGAATTTCGTAAACCGATCTGGCAAACTGAACCAGTTCTTGGAACGCTAGTTCTGGATCACCCGCTGTGACGCGCAGGATCCGCTTCTGATCATCCATTACTACATTACAAATAAAGCGTAACCCAGCCTGGTGAGCTACATCTGTAATTAAATCGTGAAAAGGATTGCCATCGATGCGACCTAACCGCGTTCCAGGGTGATCGACGAACGCAGGCCCGTGTGAATAGGCGATCAACGCTTCTCCTGCTGCGCCTATCGCCAAAGTCTTACTTCCACCTGAGTACCCCGCATATTGATGAGGTTCCAC
>JBFFEL010000183.1:0-4776 GCA_041558875.1 Anaerolineales bacterium | reverse complement strand
GCCGGTCCGGGCCATGAACTCCTTCACCCAGCGTGCATTAGCCGCATCCACATCGAGGGCTCCGTCGAGGATGAACTTGGTGTACTCAGAGGCACGACTCGGGTCCGGTGCCAATTCTTCGGAAGGTCCTTCCACATCCCAGGAATTATCGGTCGAAACCGCCATGCGTTCTGTGACACCATCTCGGGTGATGTTCCACACCATCATGTCCGTAGCCATGGAAAGCGGGCCATCATAGTTTTCACGTACAGCTTCATAGATACCATAGCGCGTGTCATCATCATTGAAAAAGTGATAGGCCACGGCGTGACGCGGTTGGGCCATACTCATGATCTGGCCGAAGGATTGCGCCGAGGTGTGAAATTTCAGATTGATGCGCAGGGCAAGTTGTGCCGGTTGATTGTATTTATACATCATCTGATCAGCGGTCATCCAGCACTCATGGATCGCCAGATCGGCACCCTTGGCGTATTTCGGGAACCAAATATTGGGGGCGGTGTCCCCACCAAAGACCACCTTGTAGCCGTTCCACTCCAGGGCGAAGCTGACCGGTCCGTCACCCGTATGAATGCAAGGCCAGGATCGGAAGGTTACACCATTTTCCTCATAAATCACCTCGTTGAGGCCGAGATAATCAAACTCGTGTACCTTGATCTCGCCTGGAGTTGGATTGATTGTGACGGCACGCGTCATGTAGTCCCAGTTGTAAGCCTTGAGCATGTGTTCTACGGCGTATTTGGTCCCCATATCTTCGCGTGCACCGCTGGGCCCCCAAACCTCAAGCGGTACCGAGCGACCAGCGGTCCAGCCACCCGCCCAAATTGATGGTAAATCCGCCCAGTGGTCAGTGTGCAAGTGCGTCAGAAATATCTTGGTCAAAAAGTTGGCCGGTATCATCAACGACTGGATGTTGGCCATTGAGCCGCTTCCAATATCAATGATGAATTTGTCTCCGTTACCCAGCTCCGCCACCCAGGATGCGGCTGCCTGGGACCGGCGTGCGGTTGGCATGCCTGTTCCACAGGCGATAACTCGCATCTCGTCGGCACCCAGTTCTTCCGTGCCTGGGTAATATACATATCGATCCGGCGCAGTGCCGGTTGGTGATGTTACTTTTCCACCTGCCATTTCAATTCTCCTTTTAAGTTAGTTTACTTGGTGACCAGCAGCTCAAGCGAGGGTTCCAGTCTTTAATTCGACTTCTACTCTAGGTCCAAAGTCTCTTCGGCAACTGCAGAGACCTCTTCTCACCGTCAAAATCCCTATATGCTACTCAATCGTACTCATCGATGCCTGGCCAGGAAACCCTGCCCTCTAGGATCCAATCAGATATTAGGGTGTGCAGTTCCCAGGTCAGCTCAATGGGTGGCTTGGCTTACTCCACATCGACTGGGATGATCCAATCGTTGTCGGTGATGAATTCGCTCAATTCGGTCTTCTCACCAATCGGTAGTGTCATGGGGTTGACATAATCTTTGGATTTACCGGGCCAGTTGTCCTCGTTGTAACTCACCTCACGCTCGACAATCTGGTCTTTTGTGATGTTGTACACTCGCAGGTCCTTCGCGAGCGAAAGCGGGCCCTGGTAAGTCTTACGGATGTGCGAGCCGACCTCGGCGATGGTCTCGTAATCATTGAAGAAGTGATAAGCGACGGCAAGCCGCAGCGCGGTTTCGGCGAAAACGACTCCACACTGCTCTGGCGCCGTGTGTATATGCGTACCTACGCTGACAGCCAAGGGTTTCGAGAAACCGAACTTGCTCATCAGCAAATCGACGGTGATGAAGCACTCGTGGATCAGCAAATCAGCGTCTTTGGCATATTGCTTCCACAACAGGTTGGGGCGACCATCCCCGCCGTAAACGAATTTAAGCCCGTTCCATTCCAGGCTGTAGGCGACCGCGCCATCGATGGCATGGATCTGGGGCCAGGACCGGATTGTGACGCCGTTCTCTTCGTAGACTACCTCGTTCATGCCACGGTAATCAAACTCGTTTACGTGATATTCTTTGCCTGGATCAGGTAATTCTCCAGTGCGGCTGGTGATATCCCAGGTATAGGCCTCGGCGAATTTATCAATGCAGTACTTGGTGCCCAATTCCGGTGTTTTGCCAGAAGGTCCCCAGACATAAACCGGTGTCTGGCGAGTGATCCAGCCGCCGATCCACCACAGCGGGAAATCACCGACGTGGTCGGAATGCAGGTGCGACAGGAAGAGCTTGTCGGCATCCTGGTAGGGGATCTCAAGCGCGGCAAAATTCTTGATGCAGCCGGTGCCCATATCGAAGAAGAAACGGTCGCCGTTCCCCAGTTCACAAAGCCAACCGGCGGACATCTGGGAGGGTCGCAGCAAGGGCATGCCTGTGCCCAAAGCAGTAATTCGCATCTCGTCTGGTGCTAGTTCTTCAGTTCCCGGGAAAAATGCATCTCGATATTGTTTTGTCATTTCAATCTCCTTATTATTAAATTATGTTGTTGTTTAGTTTAATGGACAGAGATCGAGGTAACCCAATCTCTTTACATATCCCTTATATAAGTTCCTCAGCCAGGGATTCCTGAGCCGCACCACTCACATCTTCGTGCTCCAGGGCTTTCTTCAATGTTTCCTCATCCTCATATGAGAGGGAGGTCTGGTAAACTGTGCCGCCGAACTTGGCCATCTCGGGCAGCACTTTGTCCTCCGTGGCTTCCACCACCAGGATGAACAGCGCTGACTGTTCAGGGTCCAAAGAATCGCCGACATCCTTGATGAACTTGTTATCAATGCCCAGATCGCGACCCTTGGCGAACAAGGCACCCATCAAGGCACCGAAAAGACCCCAGAAAATCGGAGCCAGGAAGAGCAGGCCGATCAGCAAACCCCAGAATCCACCCCAGACAGCTGCGCTGCCGGTGTGCATCTTCTCCAGGGTCTGGGTGACCTTTACCTTGCCTTTCTGATCCTTGACCGCCACGGCAGCGTCTTCCAGGGTGACCAGCTGCATTTTCTGCAACTCGCCCAATTTCTCCAAGGCCTGAGTAGCCTTGTCAGCCGTGTCGTACGTGATTGCGATTAACGTGCTCATTTTGATCTCCTATATTATGAAAAACTAATCCTATTTGCTACTCATCGGTTATGCTGTCATTCTCAGGAGCGCAGCGACGAAGAATCTCATGGATATTCGCTTGAATGTCAGAATTAATTGAGATTCTTCGCTCGTTCCTCGCTCAGAATGACAATTCAGTATAGGTTATGACTCTCTGTCTTCAATCCTCAGCCTCATCCTCCTCTTCTTCAGGTGTTACAACCGCAGCTCCAGCCACAGCTTCATCCTCTGTAGCTACGAAGCCTCCTACGACAGCACCTTCTTCGGTAATCACCACGCCTTCACCAGCCACGGCTTCATCAGTGGCAACCACGTGCTGGGCGGCGACACCCTCTTCCGTGACCACTGCTTCTCCGGCTGCCCAACCTTCTTCCGTAGCGACAGCGCCGATCACATAAGCCGCGTCCTCGTTGGCAACCACTTCCTTCACAGCCAAGCCTTTCTCCGTGATCAACATACCCATGGCAACGTTGTTACCAGCTGCCAGCTGGTCGGAGATGCCATATCCAAGGCTGGCAACAGAAGCGCGCAGATCAGCCTCGTCGGCTTCCTTTTGGACTGCCCTTAAGAAGGCATCACTGGTGACAACCACGACCGCCGAGGTGCCGGGTTTTAATGCCACGCCCAGCTGCTCCATGCTCTTGTCCTGGAATCCAGCATCACCTTTGGCAGCCAATCCCCCGAGCAGCGCCCCTGCGCCTGCGCCGATGGCGATGCCGGCCGGACCACCCAAAATGCCGATGATTCCGCCGACCACGGCACCCACCCCAGCGCCTTTGCCTGTCGTGACATCACCCGTCTCGTGGTAGTGCACTTCACCGCCTATGTCCTGGCGGATCACCGCGGCATCTTCGAAATATATTTGTCGCTCAGAGCGGGCTTTTTTCAGAGCCTTCAAGGCTTCTTCACCGGCATCTTCCTTGGTGAAGGCTGCCACCAAGATGCCGACACCGGCAACACCACGTTCATCTTTTTGTTCACTCATGATTGTTTTTCCTTTATATATTTTTTTTGATAACGTTCTTCATCCTGATTTGTTCTAGGATTAATTCAGGATGATTGCCAACAAATTATTCCCATTTTCGGGGTAAGATTGTCGCTTCAACGGCACGCCATCCTGCCTGACTACAAGCGGGGTCTTTGTCAGTGCCTTCCCGCTTAGAGGAGGCAACGGGTAGCCACCTGGGGTGGTCGGTTTATCCTCGAGCACTCTTTTTCCATGATCATAGTTTTGCTCTCCTTTTAATCATTCAAGTTTTTATTACTCTTTTGCTTGCTTTTTTCCAAATCTGCCACACTCCCTTGAATACAATCCGAAATTGTTTTGGTCAGCTGTTGAACTGAAGATCCTTTAATGAGGACTTTATCGAAGCCGTGGGTTTCGGCCTCTTCTTTCGCCTCAACTGTGTCGACAAGTAGAATTGTTTTTTTCTCCGGCGAAATTGATTTCAATTGATCGATCTTTTGTTCCTGATCATCCCCCTGATTGGAAAAATCCATAATACATATCATGGACTGACGCTTAGACACGAACTCAAAGGCTGAATCGAGATCATTGGTGGCACTAACCACGTTGATCTCAGGCATGGTTGCGAGCAAAGAAGACAAACTCTCCCGCAGCATACCAGGCCGTGCAATTATCAGTACATTGAACAATTTTGAATACCTTACAGCAGAATTATGGAACGTG
>JBFFEL010000182.1:0-4836 GCA_041558875.1 Anaerolineales bacterium | reverse complement strand
TGAACAGGGATTTTATAGGTACGGCTGTGGTGCCCATCGTAGGGATGCCCACCACTGGCCTGCGGATTTGAGAAAGTAATGCTGGTGGGGAGATTTTAAGTGGGTATCTGTGCTCAATAACGCGGGTTGAGTCTTTCTCTATTCTAGAATGTTTTTGGCGGAGCAGCATATCGACAAAGGCCTCCAGGCGGGTTACCATGCCGGTTGCACTGCCATGTTCATCAAGTATCAGGCTCAAGAAAGAACGGCCAGAAGCCTGTGCGCGGCGGTTGATGGTCTCGACCATGGTCGAATCGGGCCCGCAGCCAAAAGCCAGAGCAGCAATGACGCCATCCACATTGGCTTCATACAGGAAATAGCCTGCAGCGCCGGACATCCATGCATCGAAAAACCAGCGAGTCTGCCGGGTTGTTCGCTCAATACCGCGGTTGGCGGCATCTGCCGGGACCATTTCGCTGGTAATGACTTTAACTCCCAATTCCCCCAATCGTCTAATCAGGTTGTGGTTAAGATAATCATCGTAGAGGCAGTAGGGGTGTCCTACCAGGCCAATGACCAGCCCGGCATCCTTGGATACAATTCGCTCGGTGGTCAGCCATTCGTCGCCATACAAGCGAGCCATCGCCTCTGGATAAGTGATTTGTTCCCTAACGATGAGTGCCTGAAATTTTGCGTCGGCATCCTTTGCGAGCGCCCAGGCTCGACGGATCTTCCATGAATTCCGCGTGAACGTCCGGCCAACCTTGTAGAAGGCATCATTTTCGTAAAGTTTTCGCCAGTAAGGGTCAACTTCGGCGACCAGCAATGGCGGGCAGTTTGGCACAGTTGCTTTTGTGATATCCGGGAGGCCTTTGAGCTTCGAGCAGTGAAAAGCATCTTTTTCCAGGTTCCAAATAGCGGGTGAAAAAACAAAGTCCACATTTCCGTGATCACGCAGCCAAGTGACATGCCCCGCGTAAACTTTCACTGGCAGGCAGGTGACATCGGCGACCACTTTGGCTCCGGCGGTCACAATCTCTCGATTGGTTGGCGGGGAGACGACTGTGTCTGCCCCCAATTCTTCAAAGAATGTGCGCCAGAGAGGGTAGTGTTGATAAAACTGTATCGCGCGCGGAATACCAATTTGTAGTCTCATTGACTCCCTCGCTCATCATTGACAGATCATAGTCGGAAGTTAGACTTGATGGCACAGGCTCCAATGGGTAGATTTTTAGTCCGGGCACGTTTAAATATCTATCGGGCGAGATCAATGCCCACAACTTCAGCACCTTGGCTGGCAGATGAATTTCATGAAGTTGTATAAGGAGGCAGAGTGTTTGTAATGACGGAGGATGTGCTTAAGATCTGACCTCCTTAGGTTAATATTAACTGAACACCTCCACGGTTTGGCGCATGCGTATCGTGATCACAAAGGCGGCGGTGATCGAGATGAGGTAGAAAACGCCAAAGATGGTCAAGAACCCCTTGCTCATCACGTACGCCAGGGGAGTGAAGATTATCAACAAGACAACCATGACGATCACCCATCTGCGCAGCGTGGCCAAAAAATCGGTGTTCGTCTGGGATTTGCGAGCAGTTGTCGCCAGCCAGGCCAGAAACAGGGCCAAGAAAGCAAACTCGGCCGGATCCAGCAGTTTGGCGAACCACTCAGGCGGCTTGATGCCCTCCCAAAAATTCACCCAACCGCCAAACGGCCACAGCAGCTCCACACCATTGAACCAGATCAGCAGGTCCAGGAGCATGTGCAGCCCAATGCCAGCCGCACAGCCGGCGCCGAAGTTCGTCCAGCGAGGTTCCTTGCGCACCTGGGCAACGATGGAGAAGATCACCAATGCAGCCAGGATTGTAAAGATGCTGTGCGTGAATGTGCGGTGCAATCCGTGGGTGTTCAGCTTGGCGACCGTGGCGACCGCCACCGCGTAATTATCCAGGTCAGGGAACAAACTACCGAGGATGACCCCCAGCATAAGCCATTCCCGCTTTGGGGAAACCTTGCGGGCGGCCGCGCCCACTAATGCGTGTAGTCCAGCCTGTGCCATGATTAATATTCTCCTTCACCCCTTGGCTGGGATGATTTATAAGCTTGCTTTATCTATTGGGTGGTTAGCCGAAGAAGTAAATCGTCTTCGAACCTAATAAAGGATCAGGTCTTTCCCGCCGGACGAAGTACCGCTAAGATCGTGTCTTATCCATGATGTAAGAATAATAAATTAAGTATACAAGACTTAATAAAAAAAGCAATTTTGGGAATTATTTCACAAGAAGTTGAACTAGAATTAATGCCCTCGGTTAACGGTTCTCTAACAAAACTATGCTATAAATTCATTTGTGGGCATTAAATCCCCAACCAATTATTTTCTACACATAATAACCTGGAATCTGTAGCGTCAAATGATGATCCAGGGCAACTTTAAAAACCTGGAACTTTTGGAGGCATTAATGGCAGAATCAAACGAAACAACAAGATCTGAAGAGACACAATCCTTCTCCTTTAAAGCTGAGACCAAACAGCTCTTGAACATTTTGGTTCATTCGCTGTATAAAGATCGAGATGTATTTCTGAGGGAGTTAATCTCGAACGCCTCAGATGCGCTCAACCGTATCCGTTTCGAGATGCTCACAGATCATGATGTTTTGGAACCTGACGCGGAATTGTGCATCCGGCTCTCGGTCGATAAAGATCGCGGTCTCATCACCATCCAGGATACCGGCATTGGGATGACCCAGGATGAGGTCATTACAAACCTGGGCACCATTGCCCAATCAGGAGCGCGGGAATTCTTGCAAGCCGCCAAGGAGAAACAAGACAACCTGGCGCAGATTATTGGTCAATTCGGGGTTGGCTTCTATTCCGTGTTTATGGTGGCAGAGTGGGTCAGGGTCACGTCTCGGTCATATAAGCCCCAAGCCAAGGCGACCACATGGTATGCGACCGGCGAGGACAATTTCCAGGTTGGGCTGGGGGAGAAGGCGGAGCGGGGCACGCTGGTTGAAATCAAGCTCAAAGACGATGCCGCCGAGTTTGCGGACGAGGCTCGCCTGAGAGAGATCATCCACAAGCATTCGGATTATGTTAACTTCCCAATTTATATCGGTGAGGCCGAGGGGCAGGTCAACAAAACGTCCGCCATCTGGCGGATGCCCAAGCAGGATGTGCCAGAAGAGCAGTATAAAGAATTCTACCGGCAGCTGACCTTGGATTTCGAAGAGCCTCTCATGCACATCCACGTCATCGCCGATGCACCTGTCCAGGTATATGCCTTGTTGTATGTCCCCGCTCAAGCCGAGCGCGGCATCCTGTCGCTACGCAGGGACGATGGATTAAAGTTGTACTCGAAGAATATCTTGATCGATGAGTATTCCAAAGATTTATTGCCAGAGCATATGCGCTTCGTTCAAGGGGTGGTTGATTCGGAAGACTTGCCATTGAATGTCTCCCGCGAGACGATACAGTCCACCGGCATGATGGCGCGCCTGAAGAAGATTTTGACCGGACAGGTAATCAAGGAATTGGAAGATCTGTCAAAGAAAGATGCGGAAAAATACCACACATTCTGGCAAGAATTTGGGGCCTTTCTCAAACAGGGCGTGGCTACTGATCAGGTAGAAGGGGAAAAGCTGGTCCCATTGCTGCGTTTCAAAACCAATTTGCATGCGGAGAGCTGGTCATCATTGGACGATTACGTGGGGCGCGTGCAAGATGATCAAAAAGTGATCTACTACATTGTCGGTGACGATCCGAAGTCTATATTACACAGCCCGCACTTAGATTACTTCCAGGAGCAAGGTGTCGAGGTGTTATTGCTTCCGGACCCTATAGATAATTTCATGCTGATGGGATTGCGTAAATATAAGGATTTCGAGCTTAAAAATGTAGCCCTGGCGGCGCCCGAAACGCCTGAAAAACAAGAAGATCAACCAGATGATGAGCAGAGATTATCCGGTGACGATGTCGATCAATTGATCGAAAGGTTCAAGCGACAATTGGGGGAGCGCGTTGCGGATGTGCGCAGCACAAACAGGCTCTCGCGCTCCGTGGCTCGCCTGGTTGACCCGCAGGGCAGTCTCAACCCGGAATTGCAGCGTGTCTACAAGTATCTGGAGAAGGATTATGAAGTCCCCAAGAAAATCCTGGAACTGAATCCCTCCCACGCTATTTTGAGGAATTTGCTCACCCTGGATCCCGAGGCGGATTTGCACAAGATAATAGTCGAGCAGATTTATGAGAGTGCTTTGCTGGTCGAGGGCCTTCATCCCGATCCGTCCAGCATGGTGTCGCGTGTGCAACAGATTATAGAGGCCGCATTGTCTGGGATTTCTCCTGATGCACAGAAACAATCTCTTGACGAATCGGAAGATCATCAGGAATAGACAAAAAACTGAATGTAATTTCAACAGGGTTTTGGGAGGCGGTACCGCCTCCTAATACCCTGTTTTTCTGTAAATCCCCCCTAAAGTTGGCATAAATACATGATAAGATTATTTATGCTTATTGTTAGTGAGATGCGAATTAGTGTCTTAACGCCCTATTCTTCATTGAACTTCATACTCTATACTTTCTCGACGCCTTAGATTTGTCAGGCCTGACGGCGACTACGACGTCATCTATTGCCATCAGAATGAAAGACAGTTTACTGCTGACGAAACTCTATATCCCGTCACTAAGTCCCAGGGTTGTGCACCGTCCACACCTTATCTCGCGTTTGAACGAAGGTTTAGCGAGGGGCTGCAAACTCACCCTGCTATCCGCGCCAGTGGGATATGGCAAGACATCTCTAATCAGTGATTGGCTATCTACCCTAAACAGCCGAGCTGCCTGGCTTTCATTGGACACGG
>JBFFEL010000181.1:0-4850 GCA_041558875.1 Anaerolineales bacterium | reverse complement strand
TTGGCGCTGATCCTCAACCAGCGGCCAGAGATGTTTCTTTCTCTCAAAGAGGATGATTGGGTGACTCCGGTGATCGACTACCATGCAATGCGCACCTGCCTGCGAACTGGCTTGGTGAAAGTACTCGATCGAGAGCTCCACAAAAAATTGAAGGGCAGACAATTACTGGCGCCCGACGAGGAATGGGCTGTGAGGTATCCGGCTTACCTGGCTATGGAGAAGATATCGGCAAGGTCCGGTAGGAGTATGGGTGCAGTGGATTGGTTTTTCTTTAACAGCCGCAAACGCTGCCCGGAGATGACAGAACCGGAATGTGAGAAATGTCAATTTGATCCAATTTGCGCCAAAGAGAAGGAACTTTTTCAGCCGGTGATAAGGACGACTTTTTATTGAGAGAGCAGTAGCAGATATTAGGTATTGGAGATTAGATGGCGAAAATTTATGGTCGACGAATTTTAATACATTCGAAGGTAAAATTATAAATAAGGTGATATGGGCGGGAAGATGAAGGGTTGGATTAATCCAGCAGCAGTTTTAAGGAGGGAGAAATGCTAAAAAGTGCTCAAAATAAATTTTTGACGACAGATTTAGATGCGAATCTCCTGTCGACACCCTTCAAATTTGAGACAAAGTGGCATGTGATAACGGGGGCCTCCTGTTCAGGCAAAACAACCATGATCAGTCAATTATCTGCAAAGGGTGTGAAGACGGCTGCGGAAACTGCCCGCAAATACTTTGATACAGAGATTGCCAAGGGACGGACTATTGAACAAATTAGGGAGAATCTACCCGGCTTGCAGCGCGCAATTGATGGCATGCAACAGCGACTCGAATATGGATTAAATCCTCACGAGACCACCTTTCTTGACCGGGCCCTGCCAGATTCGCTAACTTTTTACCGGGTCGCTGGTTTGAACCCGAACGAGATCCTTACAGAGTGCTTCCACCATCGTTATGCCAGCGTTTTTCTGCTTGATCGGCTCCCTTTTCTGCGTAAAAAAATGTTAGGACCTGAGGATGAAGTGTCTGCGAGCTTCGTTGATGAGTGGCTCGAGCGTGATTACAGCGCGCTCGGTTATCGCGTCGTGAGGGTGCCATTTCTATCGCCTGAGGAACGGCTTGCATTTGTCCTTGACTGGATTGAAGGATCCAAGTGACGAGTGAAGGGTTGCCAGCTTGCGGAGGGCATGGCTCTCCTGCAATCGCTCTCCCCCTCACGCTCTTCTATCCGATCGAAGTGATAAGCATTCAAGGATGGGAGATAAGCACCACTTTCGCCCAATAAAGCGATACTTTCTACGCTTTTGCAGTCTGTGCAAAAATGCCCGCAGGTAAATAATGGCTCAAGTTTGAAAACTGAATAAATAACTTAAGTTGCTACCAAACGGACATCACGTCATTCTGAGTGAGGTACGAGCGAAGAATCTCTCGATAGTTCAGCTGATTCTTCACCCAGGACTGAGATTCTTCGTCGCGTAGTTTATCCTGAAGTACTGAAGGGCTCCTCAGAAAGACATCCGCAGGGTAGGTGGAAACTTGAGGTAAATATCTGAAGTTTGAGGACCTGAATGACCTGGAGAGATAACGTGTAGATCAAAATCTTCTCTCCAGGATTTTTCTTTGTAAGGGTTGTTTTGTACAGAAGGGCTCACAAATCCTGCATTAAGCTGTGAAGGATACTTCAACAAATTTGAGGAAAGGAAGTAGCAGGCAAAATTCTTCAAATCATGCCTTTGGGCTGATCAACTTTTTAGGTGACCATTTTCCTATTGAATCTTGATCGCAAATCTGGAATACTGTTAAGTGATATTGAAACAAACTTTAATTCTATTCTGAAAGCATGACTCCTAGTGGGGACATTGAGCAGGTCGGGATCATGCGTAACCCGAATCCAACTCATTGCCAGGTTTCCATCAAGCAGCAAGATTGGAGGTATTAAGTTATGGAGACGTTAGATTATTTTGTGTTGATCTTGGTAATCTTTGCATATTTCGGGTGGTTCTTGGCCCGCAACACCGAGCCGCGATCAGAAGATACTCAGCCAAGACGGTAATCCATAAAAAGAACGCCATCGAGCATTGAAGAGGATAATTAACAATTATCGCTCAGGCAAAAGAACCTTTTTTAACCGTGAAATAACCAGTATGAGGGGGAATTGATGATTGCATATACTGCCCATCTGCTTATCAAAGATCGGATAATCGCGCAGTTGTTCCGGTTTTAGATCATTTCCCGTAATTTCTAATTACCCAAAAGAATTCTGGCTTGATCCATATAATTATTGATTCCAATCTTATAATTATGTAGGTTGATAATGAATTATTGTGTAAGGAGTTATTATGACCAAATGGGAATTCTGCTCGATCTACCCGATTGAAGAATACCGGCATTGGCTGGTGCCATACGGTGAAGGGTATAAAGAAAATTTCACCGTGGAAGGGGGGACGCGCGAGGAAGTGCCGGATGATCCCCATGATCTCGCTAAGTTAATCGCCCAGCTCGGGGAAGAAGGTTGGGAGTTGGTAGGATGTGGAAACGTCAGCGAGGTGCGCCACGCGCTGTATTTCAAACGCCCGAAAGAAGAGGATCTTCCGGAAGAAAAAGAGACCGGCAAATCAGATAAATGAGCTGGTTAAATTTGCGCGAATCTCAGGCGTTGCTTGGAGACCTGCGGCCTGCATGCCGATCAGCACTGCGCCCACCACTGGCGGCACCTCTAATTTCACCAGTCGCGCCTCAGGCGCAAGCTGGCTGATCACCTCTCTCATCGGGTCGATCAACTGTTTTCCTCCCGCAAACATGCTGCCTACCAGGATGACATCGAATTCAAGCGATTGGAAATTTAACTGGCGGATGACAGCATTCGCCAGTTCACCTAATTCACTACCAGCCCAGTGAACCAGCTGGCGGGCAACCTGGTCGCCAGCCTCGGCCGCCTGAAATACCAGCGGCGCAGCCTCCCCACCCACCTGGTGGTGACCCATTGTGTACCCCTCCAATAGATCGGTAAGATCATTCGCACCTGCGTGATCGATAAACGCCTGGGATAAGGATGTCTCATGACCACGCCTGGTCCAGGCATGGGAGACGAGCTGCATGGCCCGGAAAACCAGTTCGGAGCTGCCAGCTCCCTCCCCGGTTATTACCCCGAAACCAGTTACCCGGCCGATGTGCTTTCGCTCGGGGTCCCAACCCCAACAATTGCAGCCTGTGCCGGAGACAACTGCGATACCCCAACCTTCCTTTGCGCCTGCCACCAGGCCAAGGATCGCATCATTGTGCAGTTCTAACGGGGCTTGCAGGTCCAGACTGGCGATGCTCTCGAGCATGTGAGGTTCGTCGGACGGCCAGTCATAACCGGAAATCCCGAAACCGGCGCCGGCGATATCGCTGCTGGCGAGGCTGGCCTCCTGTAATGCCTGGCTGGTTGCTTCCATCAGTGCGGAGGACATACCCTCGTACCCTACAGTCTGGTGGTTGCCTGGACCTGCCAGGCCATGACCAACTGCCTGACCGTGCTCATCCGCGATCAGGATCTGGGTTTTTGAACTGCCTACGTCTGCGCCAAGATAGTACTTCACCGTTGTGCTCTTATCACTCCCAAAAGTTGGGTAAATATTGGCGGTGGGTGATAAGCATATCCTCTAATACCTCTTGGACTTTATCGGCAGAAGGTCCCAGGGGGTGAGCCAGCAAAGCCTGATAGGCTGCCTGGCGATCACCATGAACCGCGGCTTCAACCGTCAGCAGTTCGTAGGCCTTCACCTGAGCGATCAATCCGAAACATTCAGGCGGTAATGACTCTGCGGGAAGAGGGTGGATACCAGCGTTGTTTACCTTTGCGGGCAGCTCCAACACCCAGTCAGCTGGCCAATCACTCACCGCGCCATTGTTGGGGACGTTGACCACATGAGTTTCATCTAAATCGTTGTAATGGGCGTTCAGCAGCTGGGTTGCAACGGTGGAGTAGTAAGCCCCACCGCGTTTCATCAGGTCCTCGGGCGGCTCTAGCAAATCTGGGTCCGCGTACATGCGCAGCAAGTCCTTTTCAACCTCCATGACCTCTTCGGCCCTGGAAGGCGGCCATTTGTTTTGTGCAGCCAGTTTGCGATCGGTATAGTAGTAATACTCCAGGTAGTAATTGGGCAGCATTCGTAATGCTTCAATCGTGTTGGGGTCCCACCCGGAATGGGGATCATTTTTGGCTTCTGCAATGGAATATTCTAGCACCCGCGGCCAGATATCCTCGCCATCGATAGTGAAGCCGCGGTGCCAGGAGAGGTGATTCAAGCCCAACGTATCCAGCTCCGCCCGGTCCGGGTCAATTGCTTCGCCAGATTCCAGCTCAATAGATTCGAGGATGCCCATCTTGGCTGTGATGGGCACATTGCAGACACCAACGGAGCTGACTTCAGGCGCGTATTGGTGTAATGCTTGAGTGACCAGGCCAGCAGGATTGGTGAAATTTACCAGCAGGGCGCCTGGTTGGGCCAGTTCCTGCATATCACTGGCGATCTGCAGTATCTCTGGTATCGTTCGTAGAGCCTTCGCCATGCCGCCCACACCAGTCGTTTCCTGACCGATCAGGCCATGTTTTTGTCCCAGGTATTCATCGGCGCGGCGAGCCGGCATCTGCCCTACACGCAGTTGCGTGGTGACATAGTCAGAGCCGGCAATGGTTTCGCGCTGATCGGCGGAGAGAACTACTGAAAATGGGGATCCTTTGCTCTGTACCATTCGTTGGGCAAAGCTACCTACGATGTCCAAACGCTGCTCATCGATATCCATCAGCCATAATTCTTTAACCGGGAATTCGTGAGCCCGGTCTAGGAACCCATTCACTAATTCAG
>JBFFEL010000180.1:0-4925 GCA_041558875.1 Anaerolineales bacterium | reverse complement strand
GGTTTTTGTCTATGCTTCGCTTCGGAAACAAGGGGAAATTAGATAATTTGGGCGTTGAAATCGGTACGGCTGCATAAACTCAACAGTTAGCGGTTCGAGTCTGGTTACATATTTTTATCGCCATACTGATAGGCTGTTTGAGTACTGACCTAGATATCTAGAAAAAGGAAACACCGTTAGATAATTTCAAGCAGATATCTGTATAAACCGACCAGTTATAATACACAAAATTTTACAATGGACTGAAGAATTCAACCAAGTGCAGATAGTTCAATCCTGAAAAGTTACCCAGAAGCGTCTTTCTCACCGATTTACGCTTCAATTGGAAAAATGACGGAAGCACTGATGATTCCTCAAAGGGCTATTGTGATTTTGGAATTGTGGGAGATTAAAATGGAGATACACCATGACACCTAAAACAAGCGATGAGGATAATCTGGGAGGGGAATCGCCCCCTGAGGCGGAACCATGGAATCTCGTAGCCGACGGCTACACAGCGGTTATCCTGCCAATGTCCGAGCATTTTGCACGCGAGGCTCTCAGACTCGCATCCCTGCCCCCATCTGCCCACATTGTTGACGTCGCTGCCGGTCCGGGACCGTTGACGATTTTGGCTACCAAGGGGGGTGCGACCGTCAGTGCGATCGATTTTTCGCCTGCTATGGTGGCAAATTTGCGCCGCCGTGCGGACGAGTTAGAGATTGAAATCGCCGATTTACGCGTCGGTGATGGCCAGAACCTTCCGTACGCTGACAACTCTTTTGACGGGGCATTCTCACTCCTCGGGCTGATCTTCTTTCCGGACCGTGCAGCCGGATTTCGGGAATTGCACCGTGTTTTACGACCCGGTCAGAGAGCTGTAGTCAGTAGCATGGCTTCACTTTCTGCCCCATTTACCAACGCTGTAGAAATCATCAGCACAGTGCTGCCCGATTTACCGATCCCTCAGGAAGAACCACCTCTGAGTGATCCGGAGACATTCACTCAGGAGATGTCAACTTCAGGATTTAGAGATGTGGTAATTCACACCATTCCGTATACCGAAACCATGCCATCGGTATCTGAATTTTGGAAAAAGGTGCAGATGGGAGCAGGCTTCGTGACCCAATTACAGCACAAATTGGGAGAGGAACGTTGGGCGGAGGTATCGCAAGCTGTATTGGATCAGCTTAACGAAAAACTAGGAGACGGCCAGGTAGAGGAGTTTTATACTAATCACTTGGGGGTAGGCGTGAAGTAGGTGGCAATAAATAAGGATACTCTGATTATCAACTGAACGTCTCGATTCTCCTGTAAAGACCTCTCGCATCTTGATGATTTTGAACTCTATCCCTAATATTTTCGTAGATAATCCTTCGTAGAATATTTCCCCCGGTATTTAGGGATGTTGTTAATCGGAAAAAGTCCGCTGCGGGTCACTTCCGGAACTACTCGAAGATTTAGGGCGGTTGATTCATTTAATTCACCCAGTATATGTTGGACACAAAACAGAATTATTGGCTGCTGTGGCTCTTAATCGTTAGTCCCGCAAGCACGATGCTGGATGTTGTATATATTCTTTGCAAGGGTTGGAGCATATCAGGATTGTACTTTCCTTCGATTTCGTGGAAAGCTATCCAAGGTGGAGTATTCAATGGGGTATTCTCTTGGCGGGTAAATTTCACAGTAGATAAATTGAATCTTTGATACAAAGTTATATCCCCAATGAACTCCCCAAAATTGGGGATGATATCTCCTAAACCATTGACTATAATTTAGTTTGAGCTGACAATTGCGGCAGTCAAAATAACCATTTTCTGGTTCTTTGGTGTCCAGTTCGCATTGTTGGACAGATATTGATCAATCAGGTTCTAAATGTTAAACTCGTCCAAGGAATCAGATCAGTCTGAATGGCCGGCTATTCATTCATAGAAGTTTTCGTTATTAAAAGTAAACTATGAGCCAGATTCGTTTCCCGACCTTAATTCTTTTGATCGCGGTTGCACTGCTACTGCCTGCCGCCGACAACCCCCCACCCATCCCTGCTTCGGCTGAGACCCAGGCCGAACTTTCAGAGGCGTTCAATCGCAGACTGCAAAGTAATCCTGAAGTCAATTCACTGGTTTTCAATCTGTTCACCCCAGAGTTGGATACCGCCTTCACCAGCCCCGATGGAAAGACCGCCGTACTCTGGTTGGCACTGCGAGACGATTCGGGACGCCTATTAGCAACTGAACCAGGCCTGGCCATCGCACACCTTTCAGAAGAAGGTTGGCAAGTGTTGCTGCCCGGAGATCCTGGCTGGGAAGAATCGCTCGACACCTTACCGGAGGGGATGCTTCCGCTAGAGTTAAAACCAGCCCCTGAAAATATATCTCTAGGCACGAACGCCAGCTCCGGGCCACTTACAGGCTATTACCTGCCTTATGCGGCTGGCACCTCTCGCTGGCTGGAAGGTTCGATCAGCCACTTCCAATATATTCCCGAATTAGGTTATCCTTCCTGTTCGGATGTATACTGCCGATACGCCTACGATTTCACCGATGCCTGGCACTTTCCTCTACTAGCATCCAAGGATGGCACAATGATCGCAGCGCGTGACAGCTGCTATGACGGGGACCCGAACTGCACAAATTACATCGTCTTGCACAATTCCAGCGATCAAGCCTATCAGATTTACCTTCACCTGGCGCACAACACCATCCCTGACAAACTAACGCCGGGCACGATGGTTCTGAGAGGCCAGTATATTGGCGACAGTGACGATACTGGCTACAGCACCTCGCAGCATGTACACTTCATGGTCACCAACAGCATCTGGATGGGCAGCAATGACTACTATTGGGGCCAGTCTGTCGATATTCGTTTTGCCGATGTGGGTATCAACAACGGCATCCCGCGTACCTGTTACGAGGTAACCAATTTCAAGATCTATGATGGGGCGATTGATTGTTTGGGCAACAAGGCCAATCCGCGCGATCCAGCCAATGACTGGTACGTTTCAGGCAATGTGGGCGCCTACCCACCGACCGGTTCGCTTTCCCGTCCGGCTGCTGGCGCGGTTGTTGGCGTCGGTAGTAACCCGCTGATCGACGTATCCGCAACAGCCAGTGATGACGTTCGTGTATCTGCGGTGAGCCTTGTCGCCAAATTGAATAACCAATGGGTGGAGATCGGCCCAAAGATAACCCAGCCAATCCAACCTGGTGTGTACGACTGGGACGTGGATCTCTGCGCTACCATTGAGCACAACGGTCCGCTCGAGGTGGCGCTACGCATCTGGGATCACGAGGGTAATGTGGCCGCAGCCCTTGATCCGCGCACGATTCAAGTTGACCATGCCTGCCCGCCGCCGACCAGCCAGCTCAGGCCAGCCGAGGCCTTCGATTCGACTGCGGTGCGCCTGAGCTGGGACGCCACGAGCGCTGGACCAGGCATTGGTTCATTCGATTTACAATGGCGCAGCGAGCCAGGATCTTGGGATACTGCCAACACACTCACCATCCCAGGTGATATGCGTTCCACCTGGTTTGGGGGGCAGGCAGGTGGTTCGTACGCCTTCCGCCTGCGCGCGCTGGACACCAACAGCCAGCCGGAACCCTGGCCAGCTGCGGACGCGTTTGAAACCAGCGCCACGCTGCCTGCCACATGCGTCCCAGACGGATTCGAACCCGATGACGACCTAACCCAGGCGAGGACACTGCCTCTGGGAATATTGGCACAGGGAAACCTGTGCGATGCTGATGATCCCGACTGGTTCAGAGTTGAAATTGCAAAAGCGAGCAATTATACTGTCACCGCACCTTCGATCTACGGCGGGGCAGCCGTGCGCATCACCGTTTATGCAGAAGATGGAGCAGCTATCCTCGCGAACGGTCAAGCCGCCGGGGTGGGGCAGGCAGCCAATGTAAGTTTCCAGGCTGCTGCTGCAGGCAGTTACTACATTAAAATCGAACCTCTAACAACATACCTGATGGGAACAGATGCCGTGTATGGTGTATTAGTGGTTGAAGTCCAACAGGTATTCTTACCGCTGGTGATGCGCTGATCGCAGCTTGGTTTCCAGCAAATTGTCTCTACTAATTCGATCAAAGGTTTTTATAATAAGCCAATAATTCTTGATCATTCCAGCAATCATAATTACCGGAATCAGATAGCGTATTCCGTAAGAAAATAACGGGGAAAACGATTCGAAACAGGTCAACCAGGGATCACTATGCCCTCTCCACGAGGGTTTTATTGTTGAGAATCAAACATCCAATTTTATTGCGATAACCAACAGTTCAACTGTTTATCGTTATTCCCGCAGTACAGTACGGGATATGGCCGCAACCTACCTTGGCCATCGCTCGGGACAGGCGAATCCTGCTGGGGTCAGTCTTGAGGCTTAGCTCCACATAAGGGGAGAAAAGCGGTTCATTCCTCAAGCATTTAAGGTTTAGAATGGAAAAGTCTGCACAACTGCCAGAGCTGGTCATGCCGCAGGTGAAGTAGACCCCCAGTCAACACTGAGCTATTCAATTCTTTCATCCCTCATTTGAATAACCTGTTGTGAGGAAAATAAAAACGCTCTATACTAGAAATGAAGAAGCCGACATGAATCCTCACGAGAGAATTAACACATCTATCAGCATATTTCGTGAATAGCTTTCAAAAAATAATGTGAGCCGTCCCTGAAATAAATAATAAAGCAGCTTAGCCATTGACCGCTGTTTCTTACACGCTCAAGGCCCTAAACTACTTTACAGGAAATGCAAAAATTTATCAGATCGATCGCTAAAGAAACGTTGACTAATTATCATAGAGAGGAGATTCAAATGGAGTATTATGAAATAGACGCTTATGTCCCAGCTCAGATGGCTGAGCGCGTTGAGAAGGCCGGAGTCGCCAAGGGCAACAGAGATTTCTTCTCTACGTTTACCCTTGCCGTGATGGCTGGTACTTTC
>JBFFEL010000179.1:0-5375 GCA_041558875.1 Anaerolineales bacterium | reverse complement strand
GGAGTGTGCGTAAATCTTCATCAATTTCAGATAACTCCCATGACCAATCCGGTAAGAGCCAATGGAGGCGCAAACGGAAAAACTTTTCACTGGTGTTTGATTTGCGAGCCAGCCACTGCCTAATTCGATTACCTGCGACAGGGAAAAGGCGATCCTCGATGAGCCAACTGCCTTCCACGCCAGTTTTCACGGTCCTTTGGTGGATGATGCCAGTTTTTTTATATCCGTCATGTTGGGCCACTGCCATAATAAATTGATCACTTTGACCAGTCTCTTCTTGCACAATTTTAGCCTGTGCCCAATCCAACCAAAGAAATCGACCTGCGCGCTTCATCTGGTCCTGTTCATTGATGGTAATTGTATTGTGTACCTCCGTCCCAGCCAAGGAATTATCCCAAGGAGGGGAGGCGTTATATAAATATGTGCCTGCGTCTTGAGCCAGATTCATGCCTTGCCACCACAGGTCGAGATGAAGTTGATCGGCATGGGCTGGCCTGGATCGATATTGAGACACCCGCAGATTTACCCAAGAATGATTGGTTTCATTACGAAGCAATGCAGATGAGTGAGAATAGCTTGTCAGGCTGATCGGAGAAGTGATTTCATTTTTTTGACTAGCAGAATTTGATTTCCCATTTTTCTCGAATCCTAACCACATAGAGATCTCATCCCATGGTCCGGGGGGGAAAGGAAGCTCATTCATGAACGCCAAGGCTGCTGATTGCAGCACTGGACGATAATCGTGGTAAGAACAACTTGCGAGGGATTGTAAATATGTCCCATCGTTGTGACCAAGGTTGGGTACATGACCATTCTCAGGATTGGTCAACGCTAACAGCCATCTCGTCGCAGCGACGAGTTTATCAAGTGTTTCGTCGGGCAGTGAGCCTTCCAAGGAGAGGATCCAGAGAGCGGTCTGCAGCATCAAGCGATGGTAGTTCGTGCTGTGCTGGATATAAGTGCCATCCTCGAATATCTGCGATTGCACGGCGTGGTTGAACCACTTCCAGCCCAATTGACGCCATTTTGCCGAATTTGGGTGCTCTGGAAGATACATTCCAGCAGTATAAAGACCAGCAGCCTCCGTCAAGAGATGATTGTTGTTCTGCGCGCGAGCATAAGCAAGTGTGGCTGGGATACGATTGGCGTGGTCGACAATCATTCTCACCAGGAGATTAATTCTTTGACTGGAAGTTTCGCTTGATGAGGAAAAAACCTCTTGGGCGAATGTGAGCGCGATCAAGCGCATAGCGATTTCTTGTGCAGATGCCCAGTTAGGACCCAAATTAGTGATATTGAAATCCGCAAAAGCTTCGAACTCACGCCAGAATGTCTGGACATAACTCTCATCCTGACTCATTTTATAGGCACGGGCTAAAGGATAAACCCAGGTAAAACGTGCAGGCTCCCAAATGAATTTGATATCTTCAATTTCCTCATGTCCTTTACCCTTAGCAATGACTGTCCAATGCTTGAGGGGGATGGGTACCAGTAAATTGAGCTCCTGTGGTGGTCCACCGAACAAGCGGACTTTGCCGTTGTTAATATCATTCGCTTCGGATATCAAGGCAGAAGCTCCATCGCCGATCACCCGCGCCAGTTCTTCGGGAGAGGGGATATGCACCATTCCCGAGGCGAATTGATAGGGGGCAATATGCTCATTAAACTTGGGATTTTCCGGGGGAGTCTTCAACCGCAGCAATCCAGAGTATAAGCCGAACTGGTAATAGGCATAAAACCCGACTTGTTTGGGTCCTAATTCGCGCAAGGATTTGAAGGCGATTTCTAGACGGTTTGTGATAGACACGGGGATTGGGTGAGTGAATTTATAGGATCTATTCAGCTCAGGAAGCTGGAGAGACTATTGGTTATACGAGATAGCTCTTGAAGCGATCGATGCATCTCCCCTGGGATCTCCAGGCTATGATCGCCACCATTAACCACCAATGTCGATATATTCGGAGTTTCGATGATCTCAGATACCACTTCCATATCAAATGTCGGATCTGCATCGCTTCCGGCTATAAAAGCTGGACCCTGAAGTTGCTTTATAACCTGGACTACTGGCGGCATATACAGCAAGGGGGTCAACCATAAAGTGGTTGCAGAAAGCATTTTTTGATCTTGATTGAGGAGCAGGGTCATGGTTAATGTGCCTATGGATTTTCCCCCCAGGAGAAGGAGATCATATGATCTTGTTTGTTTACCTGCGCTCAATAAAGCACTGCTATCATCAACCAAGCAGCGGGATTGTTCTGCTTGGGTCAGATCTTGAAAATCCGGTGTTGTATAGTCTGCCCAGAGCTGGATGACATCGAATCCTTTTTGGAGCAAAGCTTCTGTTGTGTAGTAGAGCAGAGGTTTATCGCAGTTGTACCGCAGACCAGGGTGGATTAAAGCCAGTTTACCTGATGATTTTGGCTGTTGGAAAAATATGTTAGGCACTTTTCGCTGGTTGAATCCCGATACCTCAAGCACAGATTTGTCCACATTATTTCTACTCATAGCATCGTCTCCGAAGATATGATTATCTTCTCTCCAGTTCGCAGGGCTTCAATTGCAGCAAATGATGTCCGGGTTACACCGACCAAATCGCGGTAAGAAATCGGTGGTTGTTTGGTCTCTGTGATCCCTCGAGAAAAAGCAACCCACTCCCCATGATGACCCTTATCCTGGCGAAATCGTGAGTGGAATTTCTTACTCTTACCATTTTGAACAAGTTCTAAGCTTCGATAATCTTCGAGCACACCTACTTTTCCACCGGTAAAGACCTCCAATCGTTCTTTAGGAAAGGTCTTATCGCCGACAGCAATGTAATCAATTGTTCCTATAGAGCCATCTGGGAAGGTGAGAAATAATTGGACGTTATCATCCCTGAAGCGTCCATCATTGGGCAAAGCATTGGCTGAAATAGATGAGGGTGGTTCACCAACCAGAAAGGTTAGGAAATCGATGAAATGGCAGCCTTCGCCAATTATCCGCCCACCACCTTGCTCCGGATCGTGCAACCAATGGGTGAGCGGTATGATACCAGCATTGATGCGGTAATGGGCAACGAGAGGCTCATGATTTTTGCCAATGAATTTCTTCAGTTGTTGGGCAAATGGCGCGTAGCGGCGGTTGAATCCCACGGTCAGAAGTGGTTTCGCAATATCCTCTTTATGACTCTCGTTATCTGGCTCAGCACCTGCAGAAGAGCTTAATGCCTGGATGATTTGATCTAAATCTTGGGAATTGATCGCTAAGGGCTTCTCACAAAAAACATGTTTGCCTGCACGCAAAGCTGCTACGACTTGTTGCGCGTGCAGATTATGGCGAGTGAGTACTGCGATTGTATTGATCGAGGCATCGTTCAAGATTTGATTTTCATCACTAGTGGCATAACCGATTCCAAAGCGATTGGCTGCAGTCTGTGCTGATAATCCAGAGCCCGAAGCTATCCCAACCAGCTCAATGTCGTCAAATTTGCGCAATACCGGCAACATGACCGCAGTTGCGAAATTTCCTGCCCCTAATATGCCAAGTTTGATCGTGTCTGTTTGGGAAGCGGGAGCAGGAGATGGTGGGCTGAACGTTTTAGTCTCAATTTGATATGATTCATCACCAGGTCGGCTATCCCTAGAATCATATGTGAGTATGATCCCTAAGGATGGCTGCTTCTTCACATTGGTGATCAATTTATAAGCTTGAAGTGCCTTTTCGATTGGGAAGCGGTGGGATATCAAAGGATGGACATCCACTCGTCCCGAGGACAGCAGGTCTATAAAAGCTTCCAGATTGCGTCCTTCTGTCCAACGAACATAGCCGATGGGATAATCCCGGCCACCTTCTTCATATGCTGGGTCATAACGACCCGGGCCATATGAACGAGAGTTGATAAAAGAGAGCTCTTTTTCGTAGTAAATTTTGCGGGGGATTTCAAGTCCTACAGCGCCAACCGCAACCACACGAGCTCGATCACGGGCGATAGCCCCGGCCAGCTCAACTGGATCCGAGGAAGGAGTATCTGCGCAGATCAACACCGCATCGCAACCGCGTCCGCGAGAAATCCTCTGGGCGGCAGATTCAGCATCTTCTCGCAACACAGTTAGCTCTGCACCCATACTCTCCGCCAGCTTAACCCGTTGCGGGTCCAGGTCGATCGCTAGTACAGAGCAGCCTGCTGCATTCGCTATAGCGACCGCCAATAAGCCCAAGACGCCCAGGCCGATTACAGCGACCTGCTCACCGATGCCCGGATTCGCAAGACGGAATCCATGCAAAGCGATAGCACCCAAAGTGGAAAATGCGCCAGATTCGAAATCTACATCAACGGGCAATACAGCCATCAAGTTCTGAGGTACCAGCGCGTATTCGGCATGTACCGCATAGCCGCCTCCTGCGCAGGCAACGCGCTGTCCGACCGTAAAGTTCTGCAGCCCAGGTCCAAGTTCGGTGATCGTACCTGCGGAAGAGTAACCCAATGGTAGGGGGTCCTCGAGGCGGTTAAATGCCGATTCAAGCGTGGTTAGCACACCTTCCCGGCGGGCTTTATCGATCACCTGCCGGGCAAGGTCGGGTCGTGAACGAGCTTTTCCTAGCAGGGATTTCCCGGCAAAATCGAGCACCATGCGTTCTGTTCCAGCCGATACCAGCGAAGCTGCGGTCATGATCAAAGCAGTACCTGGTTTGGGTTGTGGGATGGGCACCTCAACTATCTCGGTTTCCCCGGTACGCATGTTTTGCAAGAGCTGTTTCATAGTTTAGGAGGGTAATGTGATAAAGATATTTTATCCCAACCAGTATACCGCAACTTGAATGCGAAGCGGGACGAAGAATACATTTTAGAAAATTTGTTCAGATGATATAATTTCTCAGTTTTTTAGGATCTTAACCAAGGAGATCAACTTGATGGATATTCGTTTGCTCAATTTTGCCAAGATTTTAATCGATCATTCCACGCATGTAGGTTCTGGAGATAGGGTGGCGATCACGACAACGACCACAGCTGAACCTCTGGTGCGAGCACTATACGCTCTGGTTCTGGATAGAGGTGGTCACCCGCATGTATTGTTTGACTTAGATGGGCAGGACGAACTGCTCTTTTCCCATGCCAGAGAGGACCAATTGGATTTTGTACCCCTGTTTCACAAGATAGCTTTCGAAGAATTTGATGTATTAATTAAAATTCGTGCGGAGATTAACACTCGCGCTCTTGGTTCGGTCGATCCGCAACGCCAGACGCGCCGGCAGAAGGCCATGTTTTCCTTGATCCAGGCGCAGTTGGAGAGGGGTGCGGACAAGACTTTGCGCTGGGTTAGCACGCTCTACCCGACAAACGCCTACGCGATGGAATCTGGGATGGGGTTTAATGAATATCAAGATTTCGTTTTCAG
>JBFFEL010000178.1:0-5440 GCA_041558875.1 Anaerolineales bacterium | reverse complement strand
CAATTACACAATCTGAATAAATCCTACGCCAGTTTTCCGGCTCTGAAGAATGTGGATCTAGAACTTGAACCTGGCAGGATATTGGGGATTTTAGGTCCCAATGGCAGCGGGAAGACAACTCTGATCAAGATCGTGGCTGGTCTTCTCCAACCATCTGGTGGTGAGGTAATGGTGTGCGGGATGGCTCCAGGCGTGCAGACCAAGGCATTGGTGTCTTATCTGCCAGATGTCTATCACCTGCCAAACTGGATGACCATTCATGGGATTATCCAATATTTCAATACCTTCTATGAAGATTTTGATCCCGATCGTGCTTTTGCGCTGCTGGAACGGTTGGGGATTGACCAAAGGCGTAAGTTGACTGCTCTTTCGAAAGGTACGCGTGAGAAGCTGCAGCTGTCGTTGGCATTGGCCAGGAAGGCACGCTTATATCTGATGGACGAGCTTCTTGAGGGAATCGATCCGGTTGCGCGTATGGTTGCCATTGATACGATTTTGGAAAATTACAATACCGAAGGTTCTTTGATAATTTCTACGCACCTGATAACCGATGTGGAGAAACTGCTCGATGAGGTGGTCTTTTTGAAGGAAGGTGAGATCATCCTGTCCGGCAGTCCAGAGGACTTGCGAGTGGATAAAAAGAGATCCATTGAAGGGATCTATAAGGAGATTTTTTCATGACACTTAAGCTGATACTTTACGGAATTAGAGAACGTTTGAAGGTCTATGCAGGGATAGTGCTTTTGTACCTGTTATATCTTGTGATCAGCATTACATACGTCCCTACTCCCCAGATGGATAAGTTGTTGGATTGGTTCTTATGGAGCTATGAAGTTTTGGGCGTGAAAATAGATGTGGGAACTTTTTTAATACTGCCAATGGCGGTAGCAGCATTGCTTGTGGTTGAGTTGATCATTTTTGTCCGAGATTTTTACAGTCCCCATGCCTACCTGTTGTTTTCTCTGCCGGTGAACGGAAAGAATGTGATCGGTTCGCGGCTTGGCCTGTTCATTCTCGACTTTTTAATGTTGGCCGCTCTGGATCTTCCGTTCCGCTTGCCATTTTATCGGACCTTGATTTCCAGTGTCACCAGCGGTGAAATTGGCAGTTGGACGCCCTGGTTGACCACCTCAGATGTGCTTTACATCGGTATTCTGAAAGGTTTAACCTGGATTTTGATCTTCACCATTGTGCCTTTGCTGACCTACCTGCTGATCGCCGCGGCAAAGAGTCTGTTTGACTTGAGCGCAGGCTGGCTGACTGCATTTGTCGCCCTGGGGGCTGGGGCGTTTACCGGGCTGTGTTATCTGTTTGCCTCAGCTCTGCCGCCGTTGGTAGATATGCCGTCAGGTTCAACGACCTATCATGTCAATCCATTTATACCGGTGTTGCTCTTGATAGCCAACGTATTGATCTTCTGGTCAGGGACAATGGTTATCGACAGGAAATTGAATATATGATTTCCATCCGACCGAAAGGCACCTCATGTCCGCATCACGGCATCATACCCGGGAGAATCTACGTATCGAAGAATTTCATAAACCAAGCCGCGATTCATGATGCCCAGGTCAATTGTGCAAGAGCTCCGCAATTTATGTAAGGAGTCACACATGTCAACTCGAAAATCTTTTGTCAAATGGTTTTTGTCAGCCATGCTGTGCTTGCTACTGGCTGGCTGCGTAACAGGTTCGAGTTTTCAGCCGCCCATACCGCCATCCAGACCCTCCCGGCTGCCAGACCCAGATGAAGTGAAAGCGTTGCTGGTCCAGATCGTGGATGTGGAAAAGCGGGTCCCCGGGATCGTGGTGGGGATGATCGCCGATGACCCACTAGAACGTTGGGTGGTCGGTTATGGCAGGTTGAGCGCAACCGACGAGCGCGTCCCGGATGGTGATACCGTATACGAGATCGGTTCCATCACCAAGCTGTTCACGGGGATCCTGCTGGCGCAAGCCGTGTTGAATGGTGAGGTCAAGCTGGATGATCCGATTTCGATGTATCTCCCTGAAGGGGTTACAGCGCCAGAGTATGAAGGTAAATCCATCACGCTGCTTGACCTGGCTACGCACACCTCCGGACTGCCGGGAAACCTTTACCATATTATCACCTTCGAACAGATGTATGCCTTCCTTTCCGGGTATCGCCTGACCCGTGAACCCGGCAGTAGCTATGAATATGCCAATTACGGCATGGGCCTGCTGGGAAACCTGCTCGTCCAGAGGGTCGGCCAGGCGGATTACGAAGCGTTACTGCTGGAACGAATCTGTCGCCCTCTGGGCATGGAAAGCACTCGCGTTCAGTTGACGGCAGAGATGCGTTCTCGCTTGGCCGCACCGCATACCGCCAGTCTCGCTCAGACCCACCTCTGGGACAATACCACCCAGGCCGGGGCGGGCATGATCCGGTCCACTGCAAATGATCTGCTGACCTTCCTGGCAGCCAATATGGGGCTGACCGAAACGGAACTGCAGCCCGCTCTGCAGCTGGCAAACACACCTCAGCGCCCGTCCGTTGGAAAAGGTAAGATCGGGTGGAGCTGGCAGGGTAGCATCGGGCTGGGCTGGCAGGTAGCTGCAAACACCGAGTTGCACGGGCATAGCGGGGCCACGAATGGTTCCAATTCCTTTCTGGGCTGGGATCCGGAGCACAAGTTTGGCATCGTGGTGCTGACGAATGCAGCGGTTGATATGGATTATGTTGCTCGCCTGCTCCTCAGCAGAATGCCATTCCCGCTGGTGCAGTATGTTCCGGAGGACCTGGCTTCATATGCCGGCAGATATCCGCTTCCAGATGGCAATAGCGTGACAATCCGCGTCGATGGCACACGTATTTTCATCCAGTTACCCGATGAACCGGAATATGAACTATTTGCAAGTTCCGAAAACCATTTTTACCTGCCAGTATCTGATCTCGAGATTACGTTCTACAGGAATGACCGCGGCGAGGTAGACCGAGCTGTGGGGGTGGTAGGCGGTGTAACGTACAAAGCGATGAAGGTGCCGTAATCGGAGGTTCCCCATGAAACGACAAATTTCGCGTACAGCTACTTATTTCAGGTGAACTCACGAAAACCTAAGTGGTGCTGATACGGTCGATTGAGACTCGTCGCAGAACTCTCGTCGGAACGTATTTGTCAGAATTCTGATCGGTTTTGTTGTGAGCTACGCAGGTAATCGGCAGGGTTATATATATATATCTGGTCCATTAACGATTTCAACCAGGTAACTTCCTTCGAACATGAGGGGGAAATTTGGGGGATTAAGTTCTCTCACGATGGGACGAGGCTGATCACCGCCTCCGGAGATCAAACAATCCGAATATGGGGCGTATTGCCCTAAATTCAATCCAATCCTTGCGTCAATTCATACAACCAGTGCTGGATCGGGTACATATCTACATACCTCTTGTAGCAGTAATCCAGCAGCGCGTCCGAATAAAACTCCTCCGGGATGGGCACTTCCTCCCCCGCGGTCAACCCTTTATAGCGCAGCAGTTCAGCATTGGGATGATCCGGATCATAACCGCGTGGGACTCGCTTATAGTGTTCGCCACCCAGCTGGTAATCGCCATTCTCAGAGACCTCTTGAATCGCTTTAACGAGTTCAGGACCAGCAACCGGATCGACGACCGCCTCCCGGTAGGCTTTCAATATTTCTTTGCTGAAGGTGTGAAGGCCAACTCCCAGCAGGATGTTTGGAGGTTCAAGATGGAAGTAATAGCCTGAAGATTCGAACTTGGCTCCACCGCCCTCCCACATCCAGATTCCCAGGTGGGTTTTGTATGGGGTTTTATCTTTAGAGAAAGACGTTACACAATTTCACAGCCTTATTCACCACAGCAATCGAGGTATAAGCTATTGACATATAGTGTAAACTAAATATAGGTTCTCGTTGCCCCCCTCAATCTGAATCTACCAATGATTGAGCCGCGGATTTACCAACCGCGGCCTGTTTAACGTGAATTCGGGTTAGGCGAGCAAAGGCGAAAGCTTATCCAAATCTAACGAAGGTTTCTTGGATTGATGGCAATAAGCGATCAATCCACAAAGCACATTGACAAGGATATTGATTGAGCTACGATGTCGAGAGTGCTCAATCTGGGAAATGTTCTTCAGCTGATCAATAATCGTTTCAATGATTGAGCGCTTCCTAAGCAGCAAGTGATCTGCCAAAGGCATAAGTCGGTTCTTCATATTGGAGCGCAGCTTGGTAATCAACTGAATATTGAAGGTGTCCAGTAAAAGTTCGAAGAGCGGCTGGGAGACATAACCTTTGTCGCCAATCAGCTTGCCAAACAACTCTTTGACCAGTTTGGGAACTGGCTTGCGATCATCGACGTTGCCTGGCGTGAGGGCCATATTGAGCAATTCGCCTCGATCATTGACGACCAGGTGCAACTTGAAACCGGAGAACCAGCCGGTAGAACTCTTGCCCCGTTGAGCAAGATCGGCAAAAACCTTGTGCTGCTGGATACGCAAGTTGTGACATACGATCAAGGGTGTTGAATCAATGAATGAGATCCTGGTACACGGACCATAATAGCGATATCGCAGATAGGCACATAATGGCATCAGTACCGATGGGATGTATTCCACAAAGAGAGAGTAGCTGACCAGACCCGGAAACTCGCTACCCAAGTGCTTCTGGACATGCTCGCAGTAGTACGCCTTGAAGTCACGATAATGCGACTGATGGAAATGGATCAGAATGGTCATGATTTCACTAACCGCTAACGAACGGCCTCGTCGACGCTTTATCTTGCCACTTTCTAATATGTGCTTTTCCATAATGGGCATGAATTCTTGGCTGAAATCATCAACATCACAGAACAATTCGACTAAACTTTTCATTGGGGCTTCTCCTGGGTTTTGCTTGTGTTCGGATAAACTCAAGTTTACCCAGTTGGAGCCCTTATCCCGAACTCACGATACTTAGTTCACAACCTATGTATGGATGTAGGTACAAATAGATGCCACGGATATCTATGTCAAGAGTTTCGGTAATTTGGATAATTTTGAAACATTTGTGTGTGTTCAACTGTCTTTGCAATGGATGTTTCATCTAAACCACCTAAAATTACAACATCGACATATTTTTCTACATAAAGATTTTCTAGCCACCTGACAGTTTTGATTTAGCGAAAGGAACACAGGGTTGTTTGGAAGTCAAGAGCATTAATCAAACATCTATCTATGAAACGCAAGCCAATTTGAAATATTGATAAATCTCGCCGCTCCGAACGATCAATTAGATGTCGCAAACCGGAACGAATGGTGCGAGTACCGATGGAGACCAACCAAACATAGAGGATAGCAACAGCCAGTGTCAGGCGAGATAATCGTTGGAAATGTCGCAACATCGTTTGTTCTAAGTTGAAACCATGCTTTTTCAAATCACCGAACATTTCTTCAATCCACATTCTGCGTCTGTAGAAACGCACT
>JBFFEL010000177.1:0-5442 GCA_041558875.1 Anaerolineales bacterium | reverse complement strand
TGGTCGTTGACACGGGATATGAACAGGCGCTAGGTGAATTGATCATGCTGTCGCTAGCCGAAGTTGATCCCAACGGGAACATATTCCCCGAATTGGCGGTCGAGATACCCACGATCGAGAACGGTGGCGTGGAATTCGATGAAGACACCTGGACGATGAAGGTAACATGGAAGCTTCGAAATGATGTATATTGGGCGGATGGCGAGCAGGTCACCGTGGATGATGTCATCTTCACCTGGGACAAGATCGCTGAGGATTGGTGGGCAGATGGCGTCGATTACACAGAATCCCTCGAGAAGATCGACGACTTCACCTTCAAAGTACATTACTATGAAGAGTATGTATTTCCCAACTATGCGCTTCAATTCGGTGGCGAGAACTTCTTCGTCTATCCCGAGCATTACTGTGATCCCGAGCAAAGCTTTACGGAGTGGGATTGCGACCGTGAACCTTTGAGCAATGGGCCTTACATCTTAGAAGAGTGGGTCACCAATGAATACCTGACCTTCGAACGCAACCCGAACTATTTCGAAGAGGGGAAGCCGGGTATCGACCAGATCATCGCCCGGATCGTACCTGAAGCATCCGTCGAGAAGCAGATGATGCTTGAAGGCGATGGTGATGTTCTGTATTGGCCGGGTGAGATCGTTATGGAGGAATTGCAAGTTGAAGACCATATCGAGCTTGTAGAAGCGCCAACCGAGCGCTGGGTGATGAGGTTGATCCCCAATCTGACCGCCCGTGGCGAAACCGATCCGGTTGAGTACCCTCACCCGGTTCTGGCAGATGTACGCGTGCGCAAAGCCATCCAAATGGCCGTTGATGTGGATACGATCCTGGAAGAGATCTTCTTGGGTTACGGCCGGCCAATGTGGACCGAGTTCTTCCGTACGCCTTATGATGTTTGTGATATACCCCGGCCTGAATATGATCCGGAAGGCGCGGCTGCCCTCCTCGAGGAGGCTGGCTGGACGGATACGGATGGGGACGGAGTCCGCGAATGTCACGGTTGCCTGAATGCCGAAGAGGGGGAGACTATGTCCATAGAGTTCGCCATTTATGCTGAATATGGCGAGACCCTTGAATTAGCGCAGCAATATATCGCTGAAGGATTGGAAGCAATTGGTTTCGATCTCGAATTGGCACTGGTCGAAGGTGTCATCATGTGGGCACCAGCCGAGGAAGGCGGAACCGAATTGAGCGGCAACTTCGATCTCGATATGTGGGATGACGGCTATCCTGGCCTGGATCCCACCGACTATATTCTCTGGGCATATTACGCTTCCGACGCAACAGCAGAAAACGAGGGCTTCAATGTCGGCCGCTGGGCGAATGAGGACTTTGATGCATGGTTTTACGAAGCCTATACGCTAGACGAAGAATATCGCCAGGAAATCTTCTGTGAGTTGGCACCTATCCTCGCAGAAGAATTACCACAAATTTTGCTGTGGACTGCGCTAGACATTCACGCCATCAACACACGGCTCCAAGGTGTTGAAGCTAATGTCAATGATCCGTTGACCTGGAACGTTGCAGATTGGACGGTCACAGAATAACCAGGTTATACAGGACACTAACTTTGTAGACTGATCTTGGGGAGGTTCTCCATGGAACCTCCCCTTTCTTGAAAAGAACCGTAGCAGGAGAATATATGGGACGATATATTATCCGTCGCTTGCTTCAAGCCATTCCAATGTTGTTCTTGCTCTCCATCGCACTCTTTGCGTTAGTTAATATTGCGCCTGGTGGTCCATTAGCTGCTCAAAGCCGTGCTAAGCGAGTAGATAAAGAAGTAAAAGAAGCCATGAAGCGCGAGTTCGGGCTGGATAAACCCTTACCGGTCCAATATGTCATCTGGTTAATTGGCAATGACTGGATGAAAGTTGATAGCGACGGAGATGGAATTACGGATAGTTATGGAACACGCAAGGGCATATTGCGTGGCGACTTTGGTTTTTCATTCCGCAATCGTAAACCCGTCCTGGGTGAGATAGGAGATCGGCTCGGAAACACGATCTATTTGATGACTGCCACACTATTCATTACTGCTCTTATTGCCATACCTATCGGCATCTTATCAGCGGTTCGACAATACTCTCTATTTGATATCACGGCAACCACACTTTCATTTATGGGGCAAGCAATTCCGGAATTTTGGTTGGGGTTAATTCTGATCCTGGTGTTTTACGCGACATTAAATAACCCCTTCAGTGGCGAACCTTTATTCCCCCCTGGCGGCATGTATACGATCGGGGAGCCCTTTTCTATCTGGGATCGACTCCATCACCTGATCCTACCAGTAACGATGGGTATGGTAGGGTGGGTGGCGTGGTATTCTCGCTTCTTGCGCTCCAGCATGCTTGAAGTAATCAATCAAGATTATATTCGTACAGCACGAGCAAAAGGTCAGACTGAGCGAAAAGTCCTCTACAAGCATGGACTAAAAAATGCGCTGATACCCCTGGTTACCATGTTTGCCCTGGATTTCCCATATATATTTGCCGGATCACTCGTTGTTGAGTTGATCTTCTCCTGGCCTGGGATGGGACGACTGTATTATGATGCAGCAACATACCGCGATTATCCAATATTACTGGGCATCCTGATCATTGGCGCAGGAATAATTATTATTAGCAATTTAATGGCAGATATTGGCTATGCCTTTTTAGATCCACGAGTCAGGTACGAGTGAACAAAATCGACATGACAAATATCCCAACACTCGATGACACCCAGATGTCAATCCTTGATGCTGCCGCACAGCGTCCCCCTGAAAGTATGTCATCCCTGGTCTGGCGCCGGTTCCGCCGCCACCCAGGAGCAATCGTGGGAGCGATTGTGTTATCTCTCATCATCATTGCAGTACTCCTGGCACCAATATCGCCATACGATCCTGTAAAATCAGACATTAAGAACCGATTTCAATCGCCATCGCTCGAGCATCCTTTTGGAACCGACGGCTTAGGAAGGGATCTCTTGACACGCTGTCTTTATGGCGGGCGGATATCCATTTTCGTGGGTTTTATGGTGATGATCATCACGCTTGTGATCGGGATTCCGATTGGTTCCATTGCCGGATTCTTTGGTGGTTGGATTGATAATATACTCATGCGGATTATCGATGCTTCACTTTCCCTCCCAACACTTCTTGTCTTGATTTTATTGAGTGCCATTTTGCGCGAGACTGATCTACCGTTCGTGAAGAATAACAATGTCATGACCATCGCCTTCGTCATAGGTATCCTGGCTTGGCCGACGGTCGCCCGTTTGGTCAGAGCAGTATTCCTTGTATTCAGAGAAATGGAATATGTAACCGCATCCCGCGCTTTAGGTGCATCTGACCTAAGGATAATGACCGGCGACATCTTACCAAATGGTTTCGGTCCCATCATCGTCGAATCCACCTTGGAAGTTGGCTACGCCATCATGGAAGAATCGACACTGTCTTTCCTTGGATTTGGAATCATGCCGCCAGTCCCAAGCTGGGGAAATCTGCTAAGCAACGCACAAGAACATCTGGTCCAATACCCTTGGTTGGCGATATTCCCTGGTTTGCTGATCTTCTTGACAATCATCTCGATCAACTACATCGGTGATGGTTTACGAGACGCCTTAGATCCATATAAAGTGATCAATAAGATTGAAGAATAATCAGAATTCTTTACTGGGAGCAGACCTTTGACGAATAACGATAGTCAGCCCTTATTGGAAGTTAAAGGAATAAAAACACACTTTTTTACTGAGGATGGGGTAGTAAAAGCTGCTGATGGGGTTGGCTTTGATATCAAACGTGGTGAGATTTTGGGTTTGGTAGGCGAGTCGGGCTGTGGGAAAAGTGTCACCGCTCTATCCATCATGCGGCTAATCGGAGTGCCTGGGCGGATTGTAAGTGGTGAGATTTCTTTTGAAAATCGGAACCTGCTGACATTAAACGACAATGAAATGCAGGATATCCGCGGCAACCAGATCTCGATGATCTTTCAGCAGCCTCAATCTAGTTTAAACCCGGTATTTACAGTAGGGGACCAATTGACTGAGGTTTTCCAAATCCACACTGATTACGAGAAATCTGAAGCTTGGCAACGTTCTGTTGAACTTCTACGCGTGGTTGGCATTCCAGACCCAGATCAAAAAGCATTTGCATATCCCCACGAAATGTCAGGCGGTCAGGCTCAGCGGGTGATGATAGCAATGGCGCTTGCTCTTCGCCCGAAGCTCTTGATCGCTGATGAACCCACAACGGCGCTAGATGTAACCATTCAAGCTCAAATTCTCGACTTGATGCGGGAATTGCGCAATCAAATGGATACGGCCATTATCCTCATCACCCATGACCTGGGGATCGTAGCAGAAATTGCCGATCGAGTAGCTGTGATGTACGCCGGGCAGATTGTTGAGCAGGCTGATGTGGCCACGCTCTTCGAGCAGCCCCTGCATCCATATACGCGAGGTTTGATCCGTTCTATCCCGGTTCTCGGGGAAATGAAGGAACGCCTGGATGTCATTGAAGGGAACGTGCCCAGCTTGATCGATCTCCCTCCCGTTTGTCGCTTTGCCCCTCGCTGCCGTGCGCGTGTAGAACACGAACTCGAGATATGTTTTGAGCAAATACCTGAGCTGCAAACAGTCGAGAATGGGCATTCAGTTCGCTGCTGGCTTTATGAGAAACGTGGTGACCATAAAGCTTCAAACGTGGCTGATTAATCCTGGCTGCGTTCAGCTTGAGAGTAAAAGTTATGAATGAACAACATCTAAGTATGCCTGAGCTAAAGACAATCGAAACCAGTAATGATTTGATTAAGGTTAATAATCTGGTGAAATACTTTCCGGTGCGGGGGGGCGTATTTCGTCGGGTAATCGATTGGATTAAGGCAGTTGATGGGATCGAGTTTTCTATCAGGGAAGGAGAGACTTTAGGTTTGGTAGGAGAGTCGGGCTGTGGTAAATCGACAGTCGGGCGGACTATCCTGCGCTTGCTCGAACCGACCGGCGGTGATGTGACGTTTAATGGAGCAAATATCTTCGACCTTCAGAAGAACGATCTGAAAACTATACGTCGAGATATGCAGATCATCTTCCAAGACCCATACGCTTCACTCAACCCCCGCAGACCAGTGGGTGATTCAATTAAAGCCGGTCTAAATATCCACAAGATAGGCACCCCCCAAGAGCGGATAGATAACGTGATGGACACCTTGAGTAAAGTCGGCTTGGAACCATATCACGCTCAACGCTACCCACACGAATTCTCAGGTGGGCAGCGACAGAGAATTGGTATCGCTCGTGCAATTGCGTTGCGCCCCAAATTTATTGTTTGTGATGAGCCGGTTTCCGCCTTGGATGTATCAATCCAGTCCCAAGTACTCAACCTTCTCCAAGACCTGCAGGATGAATTCGGACTAACTTATCTCTTTATTGCCCACAATCTCTCAGTAGTGGAGC
>JBFFEL010000176.1:0-5497 GCA_041558875.1 Anaerolineales bacterium | reverse complement strand
TCCAGGTGGTTGTTCTAAAGGGGATGGCGCTGGTCGAAAGGTTTTATGGGGACCCTGGCTTCCGAAATGTTGGGGATATTGACCTGTTGGTAGCGGGAGAGAATTTCGGCCGGGCAGTCGCCATCTTGGAGGAATCCGGTTGGAAACAGGTTGGTCCAGAACACGCGCATAACCGGGCCGGGTTCGATGCGATTTCGCCATGGGCATTGGGAGAAATATGTTTTAGGGATGAAAAGGGACGCCGCCTGGACCTCCACTTTCACCTGGTGCCATATTATTGGTTAAGGAGGCTTTATCACCTTGATATGAAGGAGATCTGGCGGAAGGTGGAACCTTTCCCCGGGGATATTTTATCCGAAGCCTGGACTCTATCACCTGAGCATCAATTAATTTATACCTGCTTACATCTGGGCCAGCATGGGTTGATCTCGCTGCAAAACCTGTTGGATGTCGATCTGCTGATCCGCAAGCTATGTAGCCATCCGGATTGGGATTGGGAGCGCGTGTTTCAGCTCTGCAAGGTCTGGGATTTGAAATCCACACTATATCACGCATTGCTTTTTGCCAAGACTCTCTTCGGCACGCCTGTGCCTGCCCCCGTATTTCTAGGGCTAGATCCGGGAGCGTTGGCGAAATTCCGGCTAAGAATGCTGCGCCAACCAAAGGACCTGCTCGGTTATGATAGGGCCCGGCTTGGGTGGCGGTATCCGACATTAACCAAAGCAGCCCTGGTGGATCGGGTCAGCGACCTGGCAGCCACAGGAGTGGGACTTCTTTACCCGCCAAAAGGGTGGCGTCGTTGGCGGTATCAGGAGGAAACCTCACTATTCAAGCATTGGCGCCATATCGGGGAAGTCATTTTAAGAGGGGATTGAAAGCTGGGGAAAGAATTCAGCGACTATGAATTAAAAATTAGAAGGGCGAATAGAAATGGAATTAAAATTGCGGAACCGACATTTTTTCATCTTTGATCTTGTTTTAATCCTCATTATTCCCTTTATTGGGCTCAGCCTGAGAATCACCCCAACGTGGAGTGCCTCATATCTTCCAGGTGTGCTCAGCTTTGCCTTATTGGGGGTGGCGGTCAAGATTCCTGTGTTCTATAGCTTTGGTCTTTACCGGCGATATTGGCCTTTTGCGAGTATTGATGCGATGTCTGCCATCATTGGTGGGGTGGGAACGGCTTCTGTTTTGGTCGTTGGTCTTTTTTTCCTTCTTGGCGGCTTTGGTTTACCCCGCTCTATCCCCTTTATCGATGCCATGCTAACTTTAATCATGGTTGGCGGCGTTCGATTCAGCGTTCGCCTGATCAGAACATTGAGTCACACGAAGAGTAATGGCACTGAATCTCATCGGGTGTTAATCGCTGGGGCGGGAGAAGCCGGAGAAATGGTCGCACGTGAGATCCTTTCAAGCCAATATGTCGATATGGAGTTGGTCGGTTTTGTGGATGATGATAAAAACAAGATTGGCACAATGATCCATAGCGTTCGGGTTTTGGGTCCATTGGAAAGCATCCCGGAACAGGTGAAGGATTATAAGGTTAAGGAAGTGATCATAGCCATGCCGGCGAGTTCTGGGGAAGTGATTCGCCGGGTGGTGAATGCTTGTGAGGAAGCTGAAGTAAACTCAAGGACCTTGCCTGGAATCTATGAATTGCTCTCCGATAAAGTAAGTATCAGCCGGTTGAGAGAGGTTGAAATCAATGACCTGTTGCGTAGAGAGCCGGTCAGTATCGATCCCTGCCAGGTTCAGAAGCTGCTGGCGGGGAAATCCGTGCTCGTCACTGGGGCTGGGGGTTCAATCGGTACGGAGTTGTGCCTGCAAATTATGACGTGCAATCCAGGCCGGTTGATCGCACTGGGTCATGGGGAGAACAGCTTACACGAATTGCAAAAGAAATTTTGCAGCCCAGAACGAGATAATTGCCCCTTGGAAGTGGTCGTGGCGGATATACGGGATAAGCCGCGATTGCGGTCGGTCTTTCGCCAGTTCAAACCCCAGATTGTCTTTCATGCTGCAGCTCATAAACATGTCCCCATGATGGAAGCGAACCTGGAAGATGCAGTTACAAACAATGTGCTTGGAACATGGGAGGTTGTGCAAGCGGCCCAAGAATTTGGGGTGGAGCGATTTGTGCTGATTTCAACCGATAAAGCCGTGCAACCTGTGAACATCATGGGGATGACCAAGCAAGTTGCCGAACGCATTGTCCGCATGGCAGCAGCTCAAACTGGGCGTCCGTATGTCTGTGTCCGTTTTGGGAATGTGTTGGGCAGTCGAGGGAGCGTTATCCCTCTATTTAAACACCAGATCAAAGCTGGTGGGCCGGTAACCGTCACCCACCCAGAGATGGAACGTTTCTTCATGACCATTCCCGAGGCGGTTCAACTCGTTCTCCAGGCATCGGCTATGGGTAAGGATGGGGAGGTCTTTGTACTCGACATGGGTAGGCCGATCAAAATTACAGACCTGGCGCGGGATATGATCGAATTATCAGGCTACAAGGTTGGCAGTGATATTCAAATCGAATATACTGGCGTTCGCCCCGGGGAGCGATTGGAGGAGATGCTGTTTGCTCCGGAGGAGCTTTGCGATCAAACGCAGCATGAGAAGATATTTGTGGCTCGAAATGATTTTTCGCCATCCCTTTTCCACCTCATGGAGGAGATTGGGATCCTTGAGAAATTGTCAGAAACCGGTCAAACAGAGCAGCTTTACTCGAAATTAATAGAACTTGCTTCTAAGCCGGTTGATCCTAACAATAAAAACCGGGTACGAAAAAGGGATAAAAAGCAAATAAAAGTGGAAGTATGTGAATAATCAGCCGATTTGAGGGATTGATCTGGACATCATATCGCTTCTCAAAGAGGTGTTGAAATGAGTTGTTGTTGCAGGAAAAGAATAACGAAGAGTCGATCTGGCAGACAGGGTTTTTGACTATAATGAAATGACATTATTAAGTATTACGCTACTTATGCCTGTCAAGAAGCGTAAGGAGAATATTAATGGATGAGTTAACGCAATCGTTTTCAAATGAGATCAAGCAATATCTTGGGTTGATTAAGCACTGGGCATGGCTGTTGGCACTGTTTACTGTCTTGGGGAGCACCCTGGCGTATTTTTTCAGCATCCGACAACCGAAGATCTATCAGGCTTCAGCGACAGTGATGATCGACCAACGGCAATTCTTCGGGAATGATTACACAACCCTGCTTTATAATGAACGGTTATCCCAGACGTATACTCAGATGATCATCCAACCTCCTACCCTGGAGGGTGTGATCGAGGAATTGGGTTTGGATTTGAGCGTGAGCGCGCTTCAAGGCAGACTTAATGTGAGTTCGATTGAAGAGACACAGCTGTTGCAAATAAGCATCCAGGACACAGACCCAGCGCGAGCAGCCCATATTGTTAATACCATCGGTGAGGTCTTTGCCAGGGAAAACGCAAAATTACAGGAGTCGCGTTACCAGGATATTAAAACCAGTCTGGAAGCCCAGTTGGAATCCACGAGTGAGCAAATCCAAAAGGAAAACCAGGCATTGGATGCAATGCTGTCGTTGAAAGAAGAAACGGAAGTCAATGTCTTGAATGTACAACTTGCAGCGTATCAGGATATTTACCAAAAGCTTGTGACTCAGTTGTTCGCAACCGAGACGGACAACTTTAATGGGGAAACTGGGGAGATCGTCGCATCTGAATCTGCGATTGAAGAACAATTGGCGATCATCGAAGATGAAATTCTGAGGATATCTGAAGAGATTACTGCCATGGGTTGGGTGCGGGATGGACAATATGATCTGCTGAATACCAAATTGAATGTTTATAAATCTCTCTACGAAGACCTTCTTAAAGATCTGGTGTTATCTGTAGATGATGTCACAGCCCTGTCCGAGGAGGATGAATCCGATCTGGCCAGCGAGGTATTATCGGAAAGTGAAATGCTCTCTGCACAGCTGCAGATTACGGCAGGACGTATTCAAGAACTGACGGAAAAAATAAACGAATTGGGTGGAGGAAGTGGCGGGGATCTCGAGCGAAATCGGTTGGAATCCAACCTGCTTCTATATCGACAAACATACGCCAACCTGGTGCAAAGCTACGAACAGGTCCGCCTGGCTGAAATTCAGAACACAACCCACGTTGATCTCGTGGCGCCAGCAAGTATACCAACGGGGCCGGTCCGACCGAATGTCAGGCAAAATACAATGTTGGGTGCCGTGGTTGGCTTGATGATTGGCGGAGGGATCGTTTTCTTATTTGAGATCCTGGATGATTCGGTAAAAAGCCCTAATGAAGTCATTCACCGTTTGAAGCTTCCGGTTTTGGGGTATATCGGTCGAATGGATGGGAACCAGGTTTATCCAATTACTGCGACTGAGCCCCGCTCTCCGTTGGCAGAATCATTCAGGTCCTTACGAACGAATATTCAATATGCCAGTATTGATCGACAACTGTTCTCGCTGATGGTCACCAGCCCGGCCCCGAGAGATGGGAAGTCGACCATCGCGGCTAATCTGGGTGTGGTGCTGGCTCAAAACCAATACCGGGTGAAACTCATCGATGGGGATATGAGGAAGCCTAATCTCCACAATTTTTTTGATTTAACCAATCGAGAGGGGCTGACAGAAGCTTTGATCAAGCCAGAAATTTACATAAACAGAATATTCAAAGATACAAATATCGAGAACCTCGCCATCCTGCCTGCTGGTAGTCTGCCACCTAATCCAGCTGAACTAATGGGTTCAGAAAAAATGCTAAAATTCCTTGAGAATTTAAGGCCCAACACGGACATCGTGATCATTGACTCCCCACCGATTATGGCGGTTACAGATCCGGTTGTACTTGCTACCCGGGTGGATGGCGTCCTACTCGTCGTGCGGCCAGGGTTGACCAAGCTTGCTGCTGCGATTCATGCCGCGGAACAACTCAGGCAAGTTGGGGCAAACGTACTTGGCGTAATCTTAAATGATGTCGAAAACAAAGGCGCCCTTTATTCTCAGTACTACAAAGATTATTATTATCCCTATGGGAAATATTATAGTCATTCTGGGGATAAGAAACCGCAAGTAAGCGAGATCATCGATAGAGTAATCACCTCCATCGGGGTCTAGGATTTAAAGTCCATGACGCCCTACCAAGGGACTGCTGTACCTGGGGGATCATTACCCCATCGTTTTTCCAGCCGTTGATGAGATCGCCACGCCAGACCCGTAAGAAGGGGCTGCCCATTTGTTTTCTGGGCAGCCCCTTCTTGATTCCCAGGTTGTAGGTTTAGGTCGCACCGCTTCACCCGGTAGTGATCGTTACCTGTTAGCTTGACTGTTTTTCCAAATATGCCGTTGCAGCTTCAATGAATTCCGCCGCCCATGATACTGCTTCGCTTGCTTGATGCTGGGATACTCCAGGGTCATAGCTATAATCGCCCTGGCTTCTCAAGTCTTGAATAGCGATGAGATATTTGTGGAACTTGCGATCCATTTCACCCGTTTTT
>JBFFEL010000175.1:0-5728 GCA_041558875.1 Anaerolineales bacterium | reverse complement strand
CGTAATCGCCAGTGGCGCCGTTGATGCCGTTAAAGATAAACTCAGCCATGCTTTGCTCCTTTTATTTCATTTCTATCAATCTGTGTCAGGGACATGGATGGAGAACCGGATAATTCTCATCCATCTGGATACTGTGGACAGGTTGCCTGATAATCAGGAAGTCTAACATATTTTTCCCATTCATCTATGGTCATATTCCTGCCCGCTAATTCACATGCCCGTTCCTTCCATAGATCGAGGTTCAGATCCCATAAAATTGTATATCCTGTCTGTGTGCCGGAAGCAAGGATCAAAGAGTCTGGGCTGAAAGCCAAGGAGGTCACTGGCCCACTTGCACCGATGAACGCATCTCCATAAAGGGATAAAGTGTTGATGTCTAGCATCAGGACTTCTCCAATATTGGTTCCTACAGCCAGTAAAATTCCCTGCGAGTCGAATTCCAGACTGGAGAATCCCAATCCACTCGAAAATGATAATTCGGAACTTAATTCATAGCCATTCCCATCTTCCTGGAGCCATAATTCTATCTTTTGATCCTGAGTTCCAGCAGCGAGGAGATCCTCTATTGGGCTGAAAGCTAGGCTCGTTACCTTTCCACTACTGCCTTCGAGTGTATCTAGCAAGGTTTTTGATGAGATGCTCCAGAGCTGGATGACATTATTTTCGCAGACCTCGATAAGCTCTATTGCACTGCTGCATATCCCGACAGCGAGCGTATCGTCATTTACATCGATCGCCAGGCTGTATATAGGACCTGCACCTAAATCTAGATTCTCCAACTCTGTAAATGTGCCATCCGGTTGGACTTCCCATATATCGATGGTGCTGTTCTCATATCCAAAAACTAATTGATTCCCCTCAACACTAATCACGGCAGCGGTTGGAATCTCTGGTGATGATAAAAGTTCCTCTTCACCCATCATTTTCATGTCTTCAATTTGCGCCTGCCAAAGTGTAGAATCGTTTGACTGACTTCCAAGCATCAAAAGCTCTTGGTTTGACAGGAACTGCAGACTTTTCAAACTGCCTTTTCCATCGGTGAAAAGGTTACCAAGGGGTTGTTGAGTTGCGATTTTATATAACTCTACCTTTTGATCCATACCACCGGACGCCAGAATCGGTATCCCTAGGGTATTGAAGGCAACGCTGCTGATAAGTTCGGAGTGATCCATGCGTTGTTCAATTTTTCTACGAGTATCGACATCATAGAGAGTCAATGTTCCATCTTCACTGCCAGCAGCAAGGATCTTTCCATCCGGGCTAAAAGCGACACCGAAAACATCTTCCGTATGATCCACGATGGGAATGCTTTCGCCGGATTCCCAATCCCAGAGGATGAGCGTCTTATCTTTATTCCCGCGATTGTCGTCACCTCCTGAGGCAAGCCATTTACCGCCAGGCGACCAGGCGACGCTATTTACACTTCCTTCGTGCTCTTTCGTTGAGAAGAGAACTTCTTCCGAATCCACATCATAAACCCGGATTGCCCCGTTGCGGTCTCCCGTCATTATGCGTGTGCTATCAGGGGACCAGGCAATGCTGAGTACATCTGCCCTAGGTTCCCTTGTGAAGAGAAGTCCCGTTGATTCAACCAAGAAATCCGCATTTACAAGGTTTACATTTCTACCAGATCCAGCATACGCCAAGGTGTTTCCATCTGGGCTAACAGCCATGGCAAAAATGGGGCGGTCTGCCTTGAAATCTATTTTTATTTTTTCTCCGGATTGGACATCCCAAGTCTTGATCACACCTTCCTCATTGCCAGTGAACAGCGTCTCGCCATCTGAACTAAATGCGACGGCTCTTACTCTTCTTTCATTTGGATCCGGAGTGCGGTTCAATTTGGTAAAAACACCACCTTGAATATCCCAAACTTTCACCAAGCCGAATTCACCCGCGAAAGCCAATTTTCCCCCATCTGGGGAGAGGGAGACGGTCCAAAGAGCGAGCGGTTGTGTACCTGGTGAGGGATGGATTGGAGACATGTTCCGGCTGAGGGCGAGTTGAAGCCCACTCAGCAATGCATTTCGTGCTTGCAACGTATCTGCAGCCTCAAGGGCTTCCAGACCAAGTAAATAAGCCAGATCACGTTGTTGTTCAAGAACATTAATCGAAAGGGCAGCCAGCTCTCGTGAGCGAGAAAATTTCTCCGCTGCTACCGCGGTAGCTTCAGCAGTCTCTGCTCTGTCCTTCTCCGCCTGGGCAGTCCCTTCTGCTGCAACTGCCCTGTCTTTATCCGCTTGAGCGGTCTCTTCAGCCTTTATCGCCCTGTCTTTATCCGCTTGAGCAGTCCCTTCGGCTGCTACTGCCCTGTCTTTGTCCACTTGAGCAGTTTCTTTTGCAAATACAGCTATCGCTCTTTCGACCTTAGCTTCTAATCCATTCTGATATGCTCGCCAGCCTAAAAAGGCCGCAGTGATAGCAAGAGCAATTGCCAGAGCACCGACGCCTGAGATCAACCGGTTCCAGCGTCGCAAACGTTTAGCCTCCCTGGCGCGCTCTTCGGCTTGCTGTCTTTCCATCTCTGCTTGGCTTTCCTCCAAAAAGTCAACGTCAACTGGTGACATCTCGGCGGAGTGATCTGAGGCCCAATGTTGTGCTTCCTCTAAAGCCTGATCCTTCAATAAAAGCGAATCCGGTCTACCTTGACTAGCCCAGAGGACAGCCTGGCGCTGCAGCAGGCTGAGATTGGTCTCCAACCAAATCTTGTTGTTTTGCTGAACAGGTTCGATCAACCGATCGTGAGCCAACTCAAACCAGGTGGCGCCGCCACGCTGTTCAGCCCGGATCAGGTGAGCATTTCCCAACAGACGGATGGCCTGATTATCCAATCCCCCACTCCTTTTCGGTGCCCTCAACACCTGACCGCGCAAGCCTTGCTCAGTGATCAATTGGTGCTCAAACCAGTCCCGGATTACCCGCTCACTAACACCGGTTTCTTCGGCAATGATGCTGACTCTTTCTGCATAGTAATCAGCTAAAGCGGTATCCACGGATCCGACGGACTCGATATGCGTTTGGGTTATCTGTCCGGCATCAGGAGGCAAATTCTCCCAAAGTCGAAAGCAGACAACTTGAAGTTGAACTGGTTCAACGTATAAGCCAAGTTGCTTCTCGATAGTTCCATCTGGACGTTGGATACGGATGCGACGCAGGTCATCAACCAGCTTAGAAACAGCTTCATCTTGGAAGCCGACACCGGCGTTTTTGGCAGGTTGTTGAATGGCCTGGCGAGCCGCATCTTTACCTAACAACTCCAGCCGAAAGGTGTTCGATAAGCGGGTCGGAATGGGACGCAGATATGGGGTTAGAGCACCGACGTAATCTTCACGGATTGAAAAGATCACCCAACGTTTGCGATCACGAAGAGCAGTGCCGAGCTGCGAGAAAAAGTTGGCCTTTACTTCTTGGTCGGTAACGTCGACGGTTAAAACTTCCTCGAATTGATCGAATATGAGCACTTCAGTATCGGGTTGATCTTCCTGTTTTGTTCGCTGCGTGAGGTATTCAGCCAGTGTCAATTCAAGGATAATTTCACCGGGCAAGCACTGTTCTTCAGGCAGTGTCTCTTCCAAGGATTGGATCGCACTGAAGGTATAACGGTTAAATTCCTCCTTTTGCAGCAAGTCTACGGGAGGCTCATAATTTAATCGAACAAGTGGCATGACATGGAAGCCTTCCTCCAACAACGCGGGGATCAGGCCAGCCTGGATTAAGGAGCTTTTTCCAGCTCCAGACGGGGAGTAGAGCAGGACGATGCGCTCAGCAATTAATATATCTTGCAGTTCTCTTAATTCGCGGTCACGCCCGTAGAGTTTCTCACCACTTGTGAAGGCGCGTGGACCAACATATGGGTTTGATCTTGCATCTGTGTCAGGCATTAAGCTCCTGTCAATGGGGGGTCTTGTTCCAGTGACTCAGCAATTCTTTGAGAAAATCCTGAGCGCTTCCCCAAAAGATACTGATATCGGCGCCTTTAGAAAAATAAGTTTCTAGGTAGCGGCGAGCGCGCTCGGGGGAAAGGATGCGTCCTTCTGATGGCTCAATCTGGGCGGCGATATGGGCGTAACGATCTCGACGCCCGCCACCTTGTTTGGAGAGAAGACTACGGAATAAAACTCGAAAATTCCATTCATCCATCTGGTAACCAAGGAATAAAAGGGCACTATCGGATAATGCTCTACGGACCACAGGGGGAATCAGGTCTTTGTTGCCGGTGACGCCGATCAAAAAATCGAAGTAGTCGTCTTCAGTAAGCACCACCGAGTCAGGCTCATCAAGATGGCCAAACAGATGGTAAACTAACGGTTTTTCAGGGCTTGGATAATAATCCGGCTCTTTGTCAAAAATGGTTTCGGACTGTTCAACATATTCATTCCACGGGCAAAGAAGAATTTGAGGGTCTTTTCCAGCTTCTTCAAGGGCACTGCAAAGCAGATTATGGACATTGGTGGTAATGTAAATCGGTAGGGGAAGTTGAGCCAGTACTTGACTGGGTTCCGAAGGGTCGCGCTCACGCCACTTCTCACCCAAAGCCTGGATTAGTTGATGGAGTGATGTGGAGGATTTCAGCAGTTCATCGGAGAGGTCGTCCCGGTGTTCGTCTTGAATTTCTAGTTTTAAGTAATCTTCAAATTCTTCAAGTGGGAATCCATGGTATTGATTGATAGCGAGATATTGGGCTACCTGAGGGAGCGATTCGCGTTCATGGGATGCCATCGGGTAACGATATGTCTCTGCCCAACGCTGGGCGATCTCACGCCAGGTGCCAAAAATCGGTTCAAATAATCCTGGGCCAAGTATGGGCGTAACCTGTTGCCGCGTTATGGTTTTCATCAGGGCAGGCCATTTCTCAAACCCATCTCGCTCATCTCGAAAGCCAGGGACATACCAGATGCGCCCACTCTTGAGGCGCATAAACAGGACAGGCATCCAGTAATCAGCGTGCATACGCACACTTCCACGCCCAACAGCCATGGCACGATCAATTTGCCCATCGCGATTCAGCTCTGCAAAGAACACTGGCATAAATTTGGCGACTGTTTCCATACTGATATTGCCCTGCATGGCGATCACAGCCGGTATTCCGGATTGAGCCAGACGCGGACCAAGCGCTGAAAATGCATCGCCAGCCGAGCTGCTTGCGCTCTGGCAGGAAGCCAGGACGATCAGCCGGGGGCGTTGAGTCAACTCATTCAAGCGGATTACCAGTTCATTACCAGCAATGCGGGCCACTTCGCCCTGCTCATTTTCCAACCACAACCAGGGTTCATCTTTGATCATTGCCCCATGGCAGACGAGATAGAGGATGTCAAAAGCACCATTGCCAGGATGCCTGAATGATTTAATCAGGTTATCGAGCGTGGCGCGCTGGTCATAATCCTCACCAGGTATCCCCACCACGGGTATGTCTCCCAAACCGTCTTTGGCGCGGGCGAATTCGCTCTCCACGTCGACAGGTGCAAAATTGTGATCGGACAGATCAGAAGGATTAGCGATCAAGACAAGCGCCCGGAGTTCACCTTTGGGTCGCAATTTCACCGGTCGCCAGTCCAAGCTGCTCAAGTAACGGGAAAAAAGGAGGTTTTCACCTGTAACGAGCGGAGAATTATCTTGGGGATCCAATAAAGTTTCCCAGCGTATACTGTGCAGCTCGGGTGCGCTGGCTCCTATTAGTAATCGCAATCGGATGGGTGCATCCAGGGTCTGAGCGCTTGTGCGTGCCTGG
>JBFFEL010000174.1:0-5877 GCA_041558875.1 Anaerolineales bacterium | reverse complement strand
TGTGGCTGATACTTCAAGTGCCTGGCTTGACAAATAGTTGGGGGGTATTATAATGAAAATGATTATCAATATCAATTAGGTGAGCTGTATGCCTGATCAAAATCCCCCCTCCACTTACGAATCCTGGCTGGACAGCCTGCAGGACGGCGGCTACCGTTTGACTGCCCCGCGCCGGGCGATCGTGTCCATCATCGCCAACAGCTCGCGGGCATTAGATGCAGTTGAGATATTCGATCTGGGCCGGGTCGAGCACCCTCGCCTGGGGCTGGTGACCGTTTACCGGACGCTGGAAGCCCTGGATGAGTTGGGACTTGTTCAGCGGGTGCACCAACCGGATGGCTGCAACATGTACCTGCGCGCTCCTGAAGGTCATGAACATCTGCTGCTTTGCAAATCTTGTGGGCAAATGGAATACTTCAGCGGGGATGATTTATCCGAATTGATCGCTCAGATCTCACGGCGGAGCGGTTACCAGGTCCAGGAACACTGGCTGCAGTTGTTCGGGCAGTGCAGCAGCTGCCAGGTTGCCACAATTGAACTGGATGCGTGATCGGATGAAGAAACGGTTGTGGGTATACCTGTTAGGTGGAATGATATTCCTGGCAGCCTGCCAGACGAGTGCAACCCAGGAGAACATTGGGGATGAAATAAAAGTTCTGGCGGTGTCGTCCTTCCTGGCGGATATGGCTCAACAGGTGGCCGGCGAACGCCTGGATGTTGATACGTTTGTCCCACCGGGGACGGACCCGCACACCTTCCAGCCCACACCCCAGGACGTAGCCAAGATCTCAAACAGCCAAATTCTGATCGCCAACGGAGCCGGACTCGAAGAATGGCTGCAGGAGATCTTGGATAATGCGGGTGGCGAAAGATTAGTCATAGAAGTTTCGCAAGGGCTTACTGAAAACTCACCTCGTCCCGGTGACCCGCATTTCTGGCTGGACCCAAATTACGGGATTCATTACGTGGAACAGATTCGCGACGGGTACATCGGTGTCGATCCAGACGGTGAAGCAATTTATACCCAAAATACTGACCAATACATCCAAGAATTGGAAGAATTGGATGTCTGGATCGCCGATCAGGTCGCACAGATCCCTCCAGAACAGCGTTTGCTGGTCACCAACCATGAGAGCTTTGGATACTTTGCGGATCGCTATGGCTTCAAGATCGTCGGTACAGTCATCCCCAGTTTCAGCAGCGGCTCATCCCCCTCGGCGCAGCAGCTGGTACAGCTGGTCGAAGCGATTCAGGCTACGAATTCACCAGCCATCTTCCTGGAGTCGGGCACGAATCCGGATCTGGCAGAGCAGGTGGCGAGCGAGGCAGGCGTGGCGGCGATCGTCAATCTTCTCACCCATTCCATTGCCCCGCCAGGTGGCTATATTGAAATGTTGCAGTACAATACTTCAGCTATTGTTGAGGCTTTGAAATAGCAATTGGTAATTAGTAATTAGTGATTGGTATCAGTGCGATCCTTTTTTTCGTTCATTCCCGTACTTGATTTGGGAGCTCAGAAATTGGAGCACATGCTAGGTGGTGTGATCAATGAATAGGGATAGAGCAGCCGTAAGTGCTTCCCTGGATTTGCCGGAGGAGCCGGCCCGCCTGGAGATGGAGCATGTCCAGGTGAGCTATAACGGGCAGCCGGCACTGCGTGATTTAACTTTCCAGGTGCCACATGGGGCTCGGTTGGCCATCGTCGGGCCTAACGGGGCGGGGAAGACCACGCTGTTCAAGGCGCTGGTCGGGTTAGTGCAGGTGAAATCAGGTAACATCCACATCCACGGGCAGCCGTTAGGCAACCACCAGGATTGCGTGGCCTATGTCCCGCAGCGGGAGGAAGTGGACTGGCGCTTTCCGGTTACGGTTTATGACGTGGTGATGATGGGCCGCATTGGCCAGCAGGGGTTGGTGAGACGCCCCAGCAAATATGACCGGGAGGCAGTCTCCCACAGTCTTGACCATCTGGGGATCACCGATCTCCAGAAACGCCCGATTGGGGAGCTCTCTGGCGGCCAGCAGCAGCGTGTTTTTCTGGCCCGGGCTCTGGCACAGGAACCTCATATCCTGCTGATGGATGAACCCTTCACCGGGGTAGATTTCACCACCCAGGAAGCCACCCTGGATCTTCTGGAACATTTACAAGTTCAAAAGGTGACTGCCATGGTCTCGACCCACGATCTGACCCTGGCTTCAGAACGATTTGAACAGATTTTGCTGCTTAATAAGCATGTGATCGCCTATGGCTCACCGGAGGAGGTATTCACCCCTCCCAATCTCAGCCAGGCCTTCGGCAGCCAGGTGTTGTTCCTGGATGGTGTAGCCGTTGTCGATCAGTGCTGCCCACCCGATGAGGAAGGCGGCTGATGGTTGAGATATTGGAATGGTTCCTGGCACCCTTGAGTTACGCATTCCTGCAGCGCGGCCTGCTGGCTGCCTTGATGGTGGGTGTGCTTTGTTCGATTATCGGGTGCTATATTGTGCTACGCTCGATGACCTTTCTCGGGGATGCCATGGCGCACGCCGTCCTGCCCGGGGTGGCGGTGGCCTACTTGCTGGGCAGGAACCTGACGCTGGGCGCCCTGGCGGCTGCGCTGGTCGTCGCTCTAGGTGTAGGTCTCTTTTCGAGGCGGGGAATGATTAAAGAGGACACAGCTATCGGAGTGCTCTTTGCTGCTGCGCTTTCCTTGGGTGTGGTGATGATCAGCAGCATCCGTACCTACGCGGTGGACCTGAGCCATATCCTGTTTGGCAACGTGCTGGGAGTCAGCTCGCTTGATCTGTGGCTGACGGCGGGTTTGGGAGCCGTGATCCTGATCCTGATCTTCGTGTTTTACCGGCCGTTCCTGGTGATATCGTTCGATCCGGTGCTGGCCGCCACATTACGCATGCGGGTCGGCTTCTATAACAACCTGCTCCTGATCCTGCTGGCGTTGACAATCGTGATCTCAATGCAAACTGTGGGGGTAGGATTGGTGGCTGCTATGCTGGTCACACCGGCTGCCACAGCCTATTTACTCGTGCGGCGTTTGCCGCCCATGATGGCATTATCAGCTTTGATTGGTGGGGTTTCCAGTTTGATTGGATTGTTCGCCAGCTATCATCTGAATGTGGCTTCGGGAGCAGCGATCGTGCTCACGACCACGGCTTTCTTTTTGCTGGCCTTCCTGTTTGCCCCGCAGCGCGGCTTAGTTTGGGATTTGGCAAGCCGGAGGATGGCCTGACTTGGGGGAAAGTTTTTAATCAATCCATAGCATTTGTAAAACTCTACTCCTCAGCCTGCAATTTTATCCATCCAGTCTAACCGGGGCGAATACCATGATCGTCTCCTTCAACACCAGCATGAGGGGAGGGTGTCCGCATCTCCGACAGGTTCACCAGCTTGCCTGTCCACCGATGATATTGAATAGAGTGGTTTTGCCGGAACCGATAGGACCAATCAGATACTTGAAATCCCTTAGCCATACATTGTAAATAAGATACAATTAGTTGTATTATTTGATACAATCATTTCATCCTCAGAATTTGTTTTAAAAATATTCTCTTGAATTACTTAACCATAGTTAGGTAGAAGATCTGATCCGGAAAAATCGGGTTCCGTTGCACTTGAGAATTAATATATTGTCTTATCAACCAGCTATCCGCCCACAAACTACACGATGGTGATGAGTTTTTTCCAGTGCTGTATCTAATTCTTGATCGGCATCCTGGCCACGCATAGAGGATTGAAGGTTCTCATTGTTCTTGGATGTAGCCTCGACGCTTGCCTTTCTGCCTTCAGCCGCGAGGGTCTCTGCTGGGAATCGAAATCTCGGTCAATGTGAATACTCAAGGCGCATGAATTGATATTTAAGTGGTTACAGCAGCTGTGCTTCGGTGATTCTTTGGAACCCCATTTCTCGGCCAAAGACGCTGCAATTCAGCATTTGGAAAGGAGACAAAGATGCGTAAATCCACTGTAAATGGAGCTTTGTTTCTTTTGGTGACTATGGGGATGCTGCTCATTACTGCTTGCGCGAGCATTCCGGAAGAAGCACCAACAACGGCAGTCACCACCCAGGTGGCGGTGGAAACCAACCCTGCGACTCAGCCACCACCTACCTCGCGCCCTCCTGCACAGCCAATAGTCTTTCGCAATGGATTGGTGGTAACGGCCACCGGAGAAGATCCCATTCCAGGAGCGGTATTAGTGATCGAGAATGAGCTGATCACCGCCGTCGGCCCAGAATCCGGTGTCACAATACCCGATGACGCGATCGTCATCGACCTCGAGGGACGAACGATCCTGCCAGGGCTGATCGATGCCCGGGCCAGTGCTTTGTTGAAAAGCTTGTTCCTGGAAGACGGACAAATCGACCCCATTTACGCAAAGACCTATCTTGGGGGACCACTCAAAACCGGAGTGACGACGCTTAGGGCCACTGGTTGGACTTGGGAGGAGATGCAAAAAACGCCAGAACTTCGCACGGCGCTGGAAGCATATGGAAATACGATCCCAACCGTAGTGATAGCAGGAGCTTCACTAGCACATAGTGAAGGCCCGGCATTTACAAAATACTATCCCGATCAAACCGTAGGTGTAGGAACTGTTGAAGAGGCGCGTCAAAGAACCAGGGAACTTATCAAGCTGGGAGCCGATCAGGTCAATTTTTTGATGTCATCGGGACCATCTTTGGGAGAATCACCTGAAGAAAGAGAGCCTGTATTAACCCTGGAAATGCTGAACGCGATCGTGGAGACGGCCCATGCGCAGGATAAGCTGGTTGTGGGACAAGCGTTGTTTCCGGAAGAAGCATTTACTGCAATCGAGGCGGGTGTAGACGAGTTGACATCCTGGCCTTCTCTTACTCAGCCTTTGCCGGACGATTTGCTTGAGGTGATCGTTTCTAATGCAATCCCGGTTCTGTCGGGGTTTAGCGTTGGTAGGCCACAGGAGGGTGACGTACGGCGCTTCTTAGACGCCGGTGGAACCCTGGTCTTTGGATCCTTCGCTCCGAATTCAGGCGCTAACCCATCACGTGAGTTCGGGATGATGGTATTAGAGGCAATGACTCCGATGGAAATGATCCAATCAGCAACGGTGAATGCCGCAAATGCAGTTGGTTTGGGAGATGAAATCGGCACGCTGGAGGTCGGGAAACAGGCTGACATCATTGTCGTTGACGGCAACCCGTTCGAAGACAGTTTCCATTCTGTGTTTAGAGATGTGATTTACGTTGTCAAGAACGGAGAGATCGTCATCCAACCGGAAGAATAGAACAAATCACTCGGGCCGGATCATCCCGAAAATATTCGCCCCCAAATCTGCGAGGCTGTCATAATGCAGCTGGATGATGTATTTGCCGTTGTGAACGTAGCTGCCTGGGTCCAAGGCAGCGAACCGGTAATTGTGGGCGGCCTGCAGCAGGCGCGGCGTCCAGGTGCTGTAGCTTTCCCCGGCTTTATCCACAAAGCCACCATCATAGTCGATATCCTCCACGCCCTCCGTTCTGGCTGCGTAGGCCCGCATGGCCAGCAGCAGCCTCTCCTGCATGGTCTCTATCTCGCCAGCCATGCCTTCTGTTATGTCACCATCACCATCATAATCAATATTGCCGGTGCGGATATTGGCCAGAGCCTTGACTGAGTTGGCGCCCATATGACAGGCTGAGCATTGCTCGATCTTTACTTGCAGGGCATGTGCATCATGGCAGGCCTGGCAGGTCTCAAATTGGATCACGTGAGTGTAACGCCCAAGGTATTCGCGACCTGGGTATTCAAACCCACCTTCAGCCTGGGTACCATATTGGGTTGGTCCCGCCGGGTTGTTGTGGATATTCGGCAGGCTGAGTTCGGTGTTCACCTTGTCGGCTGGTAGTCCGGCAATCGCTTCAC
>JBFFEL010000173.1:0-5928 GCA_041558875.1 Anaerolineales bacterium | reverse complement strand
TGCATCGGAGTCTGCCTGGTTGATCATGTAGCCGGGGATGTCTATCGGTCGATCGTCGCCATCTCCGCCTGAAAAAGGATCTCCGGGAGCGATCAGACCGATGATGCCAGCCTCACCACCCGCTACGCTGATATTGCTGATCTTCAAGCTGAAATTGCATGCGCCGCGGTCCACCAGTACAACAAAACCTGCCAGAGAATCTGTAAAGGGCGCGCAGCCATCCAGATTGCCGCCTGCTCCGTCACCATACTGCAAGGGGGCTTCGATCACAGAAGTCAATGGAGCCGACCAGGGTTGAAAAACTGTTTGGTAAAGTCCAGCGATCCCATCTGGTGCGGTGACTTCCATCAGCGGCAGGATTGCGCTGGGGACGTTGGTCTGCGCCACCGATAAGGCGGTCGCTGCACTGGATGGTGTGCCGTTCACGTAGGGCTTATCGCCACCGTTGCCGGCTGATGCGACGGTCAATACTCCCAAGGCAGTGGCATTGTCCACCGCCGCAGCGAGGTCGTCATCGAAGGGCTGACCATAAGTAGAACCAAGGGACATGTTGATCACGTCCACTGCATCCGAAGGGTTGCCATCACCATTGGGGTCAATGGCGAACTCCATACCCTGGATCAGGGCTACTCCTGAACAGGCAGTCGAGACAGAGGAGCAAACCTTGACCGCGTACAGCTCCACACCGGGAGCGACGCCCTTGTAGATATCATTGGTCGCCTGCTCCACTCCCCCTGCGATGATATGAGCAACATGGGTGCCGTGACCGGCTTCGGGACCATCATCCAAAGGATCTGGATCGGGCGCCTCGTCGGCATCAGGCCAATCACTGCCGACAAAGTCATAGCCGCCAACCACTTTGGCGGTGGGGAAAGTGCCCGGTTCGATGATCGTGGGATCATCCGCGGCGTAATCTGCCGGATCACCGGAACCACCCAGGGCGGCGTGGGTGTAGTCGATGCCGCTATCCAGCACCGCCACGCGGACTCCTGTGCCATCATACCCGGCAGCCTGCACAGCTGCAGCGCCGATGTAAGGCACCGTCTCAAACAAGTCCATCTCGTAGTTGACTACCCGCGTAATGCGTTCCACCGCCGGATCTTCTGCCAATGTGGGCAATGCATCGGCATCTACCTCCAGGAAAACGGCGTTCAAAACCAGCTGCACCTCTCCCAACAGGCGTGCATCCGGATCGACTTTGCCCACCCGGTTGAGAAAGCCATCTTGCTGGGCCAAAACATCTGCCTCAGCGCTGAGCATCGATCTGCCGCTGGCTTCAGCTTCCGCAGCTGAATCGGCTGACAGGCGGACGATGACCCGCGTGGAGCCTTTTGCACTGAGCAGCGATCTCTCCAAGACATCCGCTGAGACGTCACCCATATCCACCGGGTTTTCCAGCTTGAAGCCAGCCACAGATTCAGGCAGCTGGCGTCCTTCAAAGCGATCCGTCCCCTCTTCCTGGGCGAAGGCGGCCGAAGAAAATGCCAGCAGCAGAGCCAGGATCAAGAACAGGTTTACGATTACACGTTTCATGGTGAAAACTCCTTATACACTAAAAGTTTTGATTTTGGGTCAAAGGTAAACATTCTGTTGATCAGACAACTTCTTTACGCCACCTCCTCTTCTTTATAGGTGTTTCAGTCAAAATCTCCCTAACTGGTAGATCCCCTTGTTGATCAAATAAGCACCTTTTAGTTCCTCCACTGCCGAACTAGTGATCATAGGAAGAAAGGGACCAAAGGGGATAGGTGAATACAGGCTGTCCAGGATCTTCGGGTTATATATAAGCTACCCTATTGAATAGATGCAACAGACAACTCTTCAGGATTTTAATTAGGTTAATTGTTTGCCAGATGCTCTGGAATATGTTGATGACATGGGTAGGTGACGACCTTCCCCAGAACCGGGACGGATCTTCATTTTACCATCGCTATTTCATAAAAATGATCAGATTCATTATCTAACTTCTTCCAGGATCAAACCGAATTTTTTTGCCTGGCGTGCAAAATAGTGTTCACTGCTGAGCAAGGTTATCGATCGAAATTAAATTGTGAAAAGAATGAGCACAGATTTATTCGACCTGTGCTCAATTTGTTTTGCCAATAGTTTGCGCGCTGTGCTAGCGGGGTGCTTTTCCAATGGTACGGATCTTGGCAAAGAAGGTGTCTGGGACACCATTACGACCGTCAGCCCATGTAGCGAAAAGCCGGTTTCCAGCGCTCACTGCAGTATTGTAATCCCCGAAGTTAGGGATAATGTTGGTGTTCGTAGCACCCCAATCTGTCGTTACTTCAGTCACCCGAACAGGCGACTCGAAAGTGTCTCCACCATCAATGGATTGCGCCCAATAGAGGTCGACCAGCGAAGTGCCATCTACCTCTTCGCTTTCGTAGTAGGTGATATCAAGATTACCACCCGGCTGGATGCTAACGGTTGGCCAGAACTGGATCAGGCCGTCCGCGCCACCAGCCACCAGGGTCGGTGTGCTCCAGGTAGCACCTTTGTCATCCGAGTAGCTCAGGTAAATGTCGGTATCCGCATTTCCAAAACCTCCAGTCTCCGCCTGTGTACCACCATTAGCGAGCTGGCAATCCTGGTACACAACATATACTCGACCACGATATGGCCCGCTCTGCGCAACCGAAATTCTGGGGAATTCATTCGTATTACCCCGATTGTACCCGGCAGGCGGGAACAAAGCACCAGCACAGATGTCGGATACCAATACGCGCGGGGTCCAGGTTACACCGCCGTCACTAGACGCGGCTGCCACTATCTGTGGGTATACACCTGCGGGTGCCTGCCCATAAAATGGTGAGAGGAAGCCACGCTCCCAGGCAATGTAAACGGTTCCATCGGGACCCACAGCGGGCTCAGAGCCCTGATTGATGATGCCTTCGTTGAGCGGCACGGAGATCGTCTCATCTGGTTGGACGATGCTTCTGTTGAATGTAGCAGCGCCATCGGTCGAGTAATAGACCTCAATTTGGCCAAACCCAAAGAAAGGAATGCCTGCGACCTCTTTGAAGTTAGTGACCGAGACATAAACGCTATCCGATCTGCCTCGCTTATCGACTGCGATAAGCTCCTTGTCGAGGAAGTCGTTGGGGGCATTGGGCGATTGGATAAAGGTGCCGCTGTGTCAATTGAAATCCTTCGCTGAGAAAGAACCAGCGTGGACAGTCATGCCGCCGATTCCGGGAGAAGGGCTGGTGGTATCCACAGCCAGATTGGCGTAGTAGAAGGTGTCGTTGCCATAACCCCCGACATCCATAGCAGGGTCGCCACGGGTCACTTTGTCACCCCCGCTAGTAGAAACCACAAACGGTGCACCGCCATCAGTCCAAGTTTGGCCTCCATCATAAGAGTACGCGTAGCCTGAAAGCCCAGGGACGGCCGGTGGTGTACAGGGAGCATTAAAGGGTGGGCCACAGAAGCCATCAGCATCATTCCAACCGGCGAGGAGGAATTTCCCATTGCCGCTTGCCGCGATGGTCGTCTCACTACGCCCAAGCAAGCCATCAGGCAAGGGTAATTGAGGATCATTTATTAAAATGTTTGGCCCGACGCGGGGCGGTCTCCCGGTCCCCGTGTCAGAAGAGTGTGGTCCAGGCTTAACGACGCTGGCTTTCAACCCAAATAAGGATCTGTAGGATGAAGCGCCCAGCATTTGTTTGTGAGATTCCGGAAATGCAGCTGCCTCCACCTGTCCAAGACCGATCTGAACACCAATCATGCCGATTAAAATGATCAGCACAACGAGAATAAACAAGGATTTTGTTAGTTTGTTCATTTTTCTATACTCCTTCATATAGGATGAAATACTCAGGTTTGTCGATAATGATGTTATGCCTTCTATAAAATCACCTCCTTTGCCCAAATACCATCGAATTTTGTCTTTCCAGACGCGTTAAGTAACCATTTTTTACATCTGCTTTAAAAGTAATCAGCCTGTCCTTAAAACAAAAAATCGCAAACTTACCGTCTGCGGCTTCCATGATAACGATAATGATGTTCAGGTCAGTAGAGCTGCCTAAATCTCCGCCCGGAACGATTACTTTGACGTCATGATTTGGCTACAAACAATTATATAAGATTCGTATCCACGAAGTCAACTATTCTTCGTACAAAATTGGGCTCCTTATGCAGAAGGTATAGGGGGAATTGGTGGAGACTCATCTCACTAAGCGAGCCAGCCGCCTGCCACAACCGATTTGGACAAAGCCCAAAAATCCTTAATCGGTATTGACATCTACCGAAAAAAATGCAAAAATGGTTGTACACTAGTGCCAATCTTTACATGGGTTGTACTACCGGGGTCTGGCTAAGCATCCTCAGCAGGAAATCATCACCGAATCTTTCATCGCTGCCTCTGTTCAGGGCTTTTCGAGAACCTAAGATAAGAACCTGGGATCCGTTAACGCACTTGGCATAACCATTCTTCCGATTCCTGAGGAGAGAATGCAGCATGGCTATCCCGGCTGGTGGTAAGAATATCCGACCAACTCTTATTCCCCATTGCGCAATTGAAAGTGCGGATGACACGCACCAATACGACTATTCTAACCGGCTCAAACTGAAGCCAGGATCAAGCTATCCAGAAGGAGACTTCTCCAATTTAGATAACGATTTACCAATTACCATCTTTTAAAAAGGAGGTTGATAGGGGATATTCATTTCATCAAAATAAATTCCTACCGTCCATGAGAAGCCAGTGAAAGGAGAGAGAAATGGTAGGCAAAAAAGCGGTTTTGATGTTCGTGCTGCTGTCCTTGGGGTTGGTGGCGGCGATCTTTCATCCTGCGCAATCTAAGTTGAGCGCCAAGATAGATTTCTCCGGATTTGCAGAGGGGGATATCGTCGGCAGCCTGAGTGTTGGTACAGGGATCAGTGGGGACCCAATTGAAGGTTTTGTTTCCGTCTTCGGCTTAAACCCCAGAATCCCCGGCAAGAATACCGCCATGATCTTCGATGCCAACTGCACTGACGGGTGCACAGGTGAGGATGACGATTTGGACTTCAGTAGATATAACCTAGGACCTGTCCTGATCATTAGCGAAGACCTTGATTTAAACGATCCTGACGATGCGGATAACGAAGGAGCTGAATTCTGGTTTGATTTCTCGAAATTTGATGATGGGAAAGTCAAGGTAAACCGCTTGACGGTAGCAGATGTCGACGATAGAGAATTTGGTGAGATCCACGTATATCAGGGCGGCCGGAACGGCACGCTCGTGAAGACGGTGCAGTTCGAAGAAACACCTGACAACGAGATACAATCAGTTGAGGTTGATGTCAAGGATATCGACTACATGGTGGTGGACCTGAACGGTTCTGGGGCGATCGATAACATTGAGATCGAGGTTGAAGAACCACCGCCACCCCAACCGAAGATCACCCTTGATGGAACATGTGAACCGGAAGGACAATATAGCGAAGATCTACGGTTAATGGGAACCTTGAAGCAGAACGGAGACCCGATCGCAAACCACGCCATCAACCTGAATTTACCCGATGGAAACACAATGTCGATGAATACCGATCAAGCAGGGAAATATTCATATCTCTTTAAAGGCGCCAGGAATTACATCGGGCAGGTTGTCACTGCAAGCGCGACTGTAGATGGGCAGAAAACTACCGACACGCACACCATCACCGAGGCAGATTTCGCCGGCTGTAGCGATGGAATCAAGATCACCCTGAACGGGGAATGTTCCCCGAAAAACACACCAACAAATGATTTGCTCTTATGGGGATTCCTGGAGCGTGACGGGATACCGATTTCAGAACATACCATCAGGTTGATATTACCCAATGAAGGAGTGGATGTTAATACGAATGAATACGGCTACTACGAACATCTCTTCAAAGAAGCCAGGCCGGACCACATTGGGCACACAATCAAGGCGGTGGCGACAGTAGATGGAG
>JBFFEL010000172.1:0-5983 GCA_041558875.1 Anaerolineales bacterium | reverse complement strand
TGATGTCTGTGTTGGAAAAATGACTGCACCTTGAGTTACCGTGGGATTGAATACCGCGGTCATAGTCAGATCTGGGGTGGGAAACACGATCGGCGTCGGCGATGAAACGAACGGGAAGTTGCAGGCCAGTGAAGTTATTATCAATATTCCAAGAAAGAGAATGAAAGCTGGTTTTTTTCTGAACATGTTTCCCTCATCGAAAGCAATTAAATTCCTTAGGGTGATTACTCTAATATTGATGCTTATTCTATCAAATTCGACCTTGCCTTCTCTAATATAAACGCATATTTTGCACGAATAGTTCCAAGTGAACTGATTTTTTCCCTTGATTATCAGAAGGTTGAATCATGATATTAATAGAAAACGATAATTTTTGGGACCAAACGAGCTCATTTTCTATCGATTTCCACAAGCTCACTTGAGAAATTATCACACTCTTGACAATCATGGCTAGTTAATGATATATTTCAAATTGTAAGTCCTTTCATGAAATAAATTTCATCCCCTCGAATCTCATATAGGAATCCAAGATTGGGCGATCCAACCGTTTACGATGTGGCTAGTAAGGCCGGGGTGAGTATCGCCACTGTTTCTCGTGTTATGAATACGCCTGAGATGGTTCGAGAAGCCACCCGCCAAAAAGTGCTCATTGCAATAGAAGAACTCCAATACGTACCCAAAGCGGAAGCTTTTGCCCGGGCGCGGAAATTGGTTGGCCGAATTGGAGTCTTAACACCTTTTTTCACCTATTCATCATTCATTCAACGCATGCGGGGCATCGCAGGTGCAGTAAGAAATATTCCCTTGGAATTGGTGATTTATCCAGTGGATTCGATTCAGCGACTTGAGGAATATCTTGCCCAGATTCCGATCGCCAAGCGCTTGGATGGCTTGATCATCATATCACTGCCATTAAACGCGCAGGACGCACAAAGGTTGATTTCTGGCAAGCTGGAAACTGTAACGATAGAGTTTGAGCATTCGTCGTTCAGTTCTATTCAAATTGACGACCATAATGGTGGGAAATTAGCAGCAGAATATCTTATCGAAAAAGGGCATAAAAATTTCGCCTTCATCGGTTCTGGAGAATTACCTGAATACTCGATGCATCCTGAGGATCGTCGGTTGGCAGGATACCGTGAAATGATTCAGTCACAGGGATTATCTCTCTCAGAAAACATGATCAGGTTCCCAGTGATGAGTTATCAGGATATCCGCAAAGAATTTCAATACCTAATTGAATCACCGGTTCCTCCAACGGCCATATTTGCAGCCACGGATGATCTCGCCATCCGGATTTTGAGAGCCGCGCATGAATTCTCTGTAACAGTCCCTCAAGATTTGGCCCTGATTGGATTTGATGATATTGACATGGCAGAGCAAATTGGCTTGACGACCATCAGCCAATCGCTGGAAGAATCTGGCCGCATGGCTGCTGAAATGCTCTTGGCGCGTTTGGATGATCCCGGAAGAACTGTGCAGAGCAATAAGCTAATATTACGAGTAATCTCTAGGGAAACAGCTTGACTAATTGCAGATAATTAGGTCATACTGGTTATTACTCAAGAATCATTTATTAGGAGGTGAAGAATCGAAACGAGAAAAAATCAATTATGAACCTAACATCGTATCAATCTAATTCATTAAGGAGAAGAAAGCATGTTTAAGATACGCAAGATATGGACCGTTGTGGGTATTTTGGTGATGTTCGCCATGATCATCACTGCCTGTGCGCCCGCGGCGACAGAAGCGCCTCCTGCAGAGGAGGAGGGAGAGGAAGCCCCACCTCCAGAGGAAGAGATGTCCTTTGAAGGTGAGACAGTAACAATATTTAGCGCTTGTGGTGAAGAGCAGTGTGCTCGTTTCCAAGAGGCGATGACCCCCTTCATCGAAGAAACCGGCATAGATGTCGTCGTCGAGGGATCAGGCGATTTCGAGGTTTTGTCGGTAACGCGCGCTGAAGCTGGAGACCCACCGGAAATCTACAACTTCCCCCAGCCAGGTCTGATGGCAGATATGGCCCGCGATGGTTACTTGATCGACCTTGGCGAGGCGTTAGGAATGGATTACATACAGCAACAATATAATCCAGCCTTTATCGAATCGGGGACGGTGGATGGCACAGTTGTCGGCATCTGGCGCAGTGCTGATGTCAAGAGCCTGGTGTGGTATCCCAAGCCAGCTTTCGAAGCGGCAGGTTACACAATTCCCGAGACCTGGGACGAGCTACTAGCCCTCTCCGATCAGATCGTCGCCGATGGTAGCATACCATGGTGCATCGGTATCGAGAGCTCGACAGCTACCGGTTGGCCGGCCACGGATTGGATCGAGGACATCATGCTGCGTACCACTTCACCCGAGAACTATGATGCCTGGACGACTGGTGAGTTGAAATTTGACTCGCCTGAGGTGCGCAACGCCTTCGAAACTATGGGCAATATCTTCTTCAATGAGGATTACGTCCTGGGTGGTACCACAGCCATCCTGACCACCGCATTTGGTGATGCGCCGCTGCCCCTCTTTGATGATCCACCGAGCTGCTACCTCCACCGCCAGGCCAGCTTCATCCCCAACTTCTTTCCAGAAGGCACTGTAGTTGGTGAGGATGTTGATTACTTCTACCTGCCGCCGATCGACGCAGCTTACGGGGAACCAGTGCTCGGTTCTGGCAACCTTTTGAGCATGGCAGTTGATAATGGAGCCGTTCGTGAAGTGATGAAATTCCTGGCCACACCTGAATCTGTAGAGCCCGATGTACGAGCTGGTTTGGCAATCGCGGTGCAAAATGGCACCCCGGATGATTGGTATCCATCTGAAGCCCAACAGGGATTCGCACAAATCCTGGCCAATGCCGAGACCTTCCGTTTTGACGGCTCGGACTTGATGCCCGGAGCAGTCGGTGCTGGCAGCTTCTGGACTGGAGTCACCGATTACATTGGTGGCGCTGAACTGGATACTGTCTTGCAATCCATAGATGCCAGCTGGCCGAGTGAATAAACAAGAAAATCTCGAAAAGCATGAGAAACATATATCAATAAAATGTTGAAACTTGCAGGGCAGTGCATGCACTGCCCTGCAAGTGTTCCTTTATTTTTGAAGGAGGAAACTATGGAAGAGACAATGGGTCAAGCAGCCCCACCGCCGACCAGATCCGGATCGATCCTTTCATTCATTTTACGAATAATTGTTTCTTTTGGGGTGCCGCTACTCACCGGAATCGCGCTGTGGTGGAGCTTCACTTTCATGCGCGATGCGGACGCGAATAAGTTCCTGGTTGCAATCGTAGCCTTGATCGTAGGTGTCGGTGCCGTTTGGGCACTTTATTTGATCACGGATAACCTGGTATCGCTGTTGCCAGCTGCCATCAGGGAGAATGTGCGCCCGTTTGTATTCGTCGGACCTGCTCTGGTGATTTTAGGCGTTTACTTGGTTTTTCCCGCAGTTAGAACAGCATACTTAAGTTTCTTCAGCGCTAATTCAGAGACCTTTGTCGGCCTGGATAATTTCATCTTTACTTTGACCGATCCAGCCATGTTGATCGTGCTCCGTAACAATCTCATGTGGTTGATCGTGGTGACCAGTTTCGTTGTGGGACTGGGTTTGATCATCGCCGTCATGGTCGATCGGGTACGTTGGGAGTCTGCTGCCAAAGCCATCATCTTCCTGCCGATGGCCATCTCAGCTGTGGGAGCCAGCGTGATCTGGAAGTTCGTGTACAGCTTCCAACCACTTCCTCGACCGCAAATTGGTCTTCTCAATGCAATCTTAGTTTCTTTGGGAGGCGAACCGCAGGGCTGGTTGATTTTAGAACTTTGGAACAATTTCCTCCTGATGTTCATCATGATCTGGATTTTGACCGGCTTTGCCATGGTCGTTCTCTCGTCAGCGATTAAGGGTGTACCTGCAGAGCTGCTCGAGGCAGCCCGTATCGATGGCGCCAATGAAATTCAGATCTTTTTTCGGGTGATCATCCCCTACATTCGCGGCACGATCATCACGATCACCACCACGGTGCTCATCATGGTGTTGAAGGTCTTTGACATTGTGTGGGTTATGACCAGCGGCCAGTTTAAAACCAACGTGATAGCCTCACGATTGATTCAAGAGATGTTTACCTTTCGCAATGCGGGTGTAGCTAGCGCGCTCGCCGTTATCTTGCTGCTCGCAGTAACACCCGTCATGGTTTATAACGTCCGCAACATGCGTACAGGAAGGAATTAATATTATGGGCACCTCAATTCAAACCAGCACCAGCGCCGGGAATGATCGCTTGCGAAAATTCTTTTCTGGCTTACCCTTGCGCATCGCCATCATCACCATCGCCATTCTGTGGACGATCCCCACTATTGGGTTGTTGATCACCTCGTTTCGTCCACCGGATGATATTCGATCCTCCGGTTGGTGGACGGTTTTCCAGCATCCCTTCGAAGCCAGCCAATACACGGTTGCGAACTACGCGCAGGTACTCACCGCGGACGGGATGGGGAATGCCTTCATCAACAGCTTGCTGGTGACCATTCCTTCCGTGGTCATCCCGATCACCATTGCAGCATTTGCCGCGTATGCCTTCGCCTGGTTGGAGTTTCCAGGTCGCCGATTCTTCTTTGTAGTTGTCGTCGGTCTGATGGTCGTTCCTTTACAAGCGACGCTTGTACCTCTCCTGCGTCTCTATGTAGGAATTGACTTGAACGGAACATTTTTGGGAGTATGGCTAGCCCACACTGGTTTTGGTCTCCCTCTAGCCATCTTCCTATTTTTCGGCTATATCGCCACGCTGCCCGGTGAAATCATCGAATCGGCACATGTTGATGGCGCTTCACCAATGACGACATTTACCCGACTTGTTCTGCCACTTTCGGTACCTGTGATTGCTTCATTCGCTATCTTCCAATTCCTGTGGGTCTGGAATGATTTGCTGGTAGCACTGGTCTTTTTAGGCACCAGGAGAGAGGTTACTGTTCTAACTGCCCGGCTTTCAGCATTGGTCGGAGAGAGAGGACAGGATTGGCATGTCCTGACTTCAGGCGCATTTGTTACAATGGTTATCCCCTTGATCGTCTTCTTCGCCCTCCAGCGTTACTTCGTCCGCGGGCTCACCGCCGGATCTGTGAAAGGTTAACCAATTTCAGCATATTGGATACCGATCAATTTCATTCATCCAGTAATTTGCTTGACTCCCAAAACAAACCTCTCATTCCTAATCCAGGTTTAGTTTGTGTGATTATTTAATTAGCATGAATCATCGAATCTCATCGCTCATAACACTCGGATAGAAATTGCAGATCTGGTGAGAAATATATTTCAGGAATTGGTTGGAGAAATCTTCAACATTTTTCCAAAAGAATCTATCCCTAGCCTCTTTTTGGTTAGGAGGATCTAACCTGACAACCGATTATCTTTGGTATAAAAACGCGGTCTTTTACCAGGTCTACGTGCGTGCCTTCCTCGACAGCAACAATGATGGGCATGGAGATCTGCGCGGCTTATCTCAGAAGCTGGATTATTTTCAGGATTTGGGAATCGACTGCTTGTGGTTGATGCCGATCTATCCATCCCCGCTGCTTGACGATGGTTATGACATCGCAGATTTTTATAATATCCATCCAGATTACGGAAATCTAGACGATTTCAAAAACCTGGTTCTGGCAGCTCACCAGCGTGGGATCCGCATCATTACCGACCTGGTTTTGAACCATACTTCTGATCAGCATGCCTGGTTCCAATCCGCCAGACGTGGAAAAGATGATCCTTTCCACGAATATTATGTCTGGAGCGACAGCGATCAGGTTTATAAGGATGCACGCATCATCTTCCTGGATATTGAAACCTCCAATTGGAGCTGGGATGATTTAGCGGGCCGGTATTACTGGCATCGCTTCTATGCCAGCCAACCCGATCTGAATTACGACAATCCCAAGGTTCGGGAGGAAATGCTCAAAGTCGCCGATTTCTGGTTGGACTTGGGGGTGGATGGATTTCGCGC
>JBFFEL010000171.1:0-6012 GCA_041558875.1 Anaerolineales bacterium | reverse complement strand
TTGGCGACTGCATTGAGCGAGGCCAGCGGCGGAAAGCTTTCGGCGAGTCCTTCGACATCCAGCTGGTAGACCTGCTCCGGCTAGATCAGGTCCTTGAGCCTGTGTCTGCCCATATCGCGCAGCGACACCCCTGGGGGTAGGTCGGCGAGGAGTGGGTAGGTGGCGCCGGACAGGATCGTTTGACCGCCGTGGGCGATTGCCCGCAGCCGGGCCGCGCGGTTGACCGCCGATCCGTAATAGTCACCCAAACGAAGGTCGGCGGTCCCGGTGTGCAGGGAGGCGCGCACCCGCAAAGGGGCCGGGATCTGCCAATCGACTGAAGCCAGCTGGCGCTGCATTGCGGCCGCACCGGCGACCGCGTTCTCAGCATTTTCGAACACAATGAACCTGCTGTCACCCTCACCGCGCGGCCTTACTGGGACACCACCGTGAGCTGCAACCGCCGTCTCGATGGTCTCATCATGCTGGCGAATCGCTTCCAACATCGAATCGGGTGCCTGCTCCCACAAGCGCGTGCTACCTTCGATGTCAGTGAACAGAAAGGTAACTCTGCCTTCAGGAAGTTGTTGGGTCATATCGAAAAATATCAGCTCGACTGAAAGGGTCAGCTTCAATATTATCGATCAGGCCTCTTTCACGAACTATCTTATGCTCTTGGAAAACTGACTGGTCTCGATAAACAGTCAAGTAAGCGGTTCCTAATGATGTTGCCGCGCAGCCTGGCTAATTGATAACCTGATCTCTTATGGCAAGCTTTCTTCTGCTGAGTATTCTACAAAGAACTGATTAAAATTAATCAGTTTTGGGGGTCTCAACAATGCAAAAAATACTCGTAAATCGACTTATTGGATAAATATTATCCCACAAAATTGTAGATATTAAATCCCAAGCTCAGAATTGAATGTTCTTCATGATTTATTAATTTGAATTACCAGGTGCCCATGATCTGCCTTAGAATTCCGAATTCCCCGATATGGTAGGCGTTATGGTCGGAGACCACCAAAATTTCACGAAAGATGGTGTAGTCCTGGGCATGGGGGATAGGGGCATACAGGTCTGTATCCGGATCTTTGACGATATCCCGCAAAGAACCCAAATCGGCGAGAAAAGCATTGATGGTGTTCCTCCAGCCCTCCTGGCCGGTCCTCTCATTTGGGTCCGGCCAGTACCCCTTCGGCCATTCAGGGGAAACGTGATCAGGTTTGCGGATGAATTCGAGAATGTCCCATTGAGCGATGCGCAGGTGTTCGAGGATATGCCAGGGTGAATAAGTGATGTTGGGGGGATTGGTGTTGTAATATTCTGCCGGAAAATCAGCGACGGCCTGCTCGAAGGTCATATGGGCATTCCCGCCGATGAGCAGGGCAAGCAGCTGTTCACGGACGACCTGGTCTGAGGGCATGGAGGACTCCTGTGGGTAGATGGGGATAATATTGATGAGATGATTCTAGTATAAGATCGGAGCGCTCTAAAGCGTCTCGTACGCCTGCTGGCGGAAATTCTGTTTGAGATCTTCATCAGGAATAGTTGCAGCAATTTCCTCAATCAACTCGCCAGCTGCGACTGTCCCTTCAGCGGCCTTCTCCGGATGTGCCGTCTTCAGGTATAGCTGTCCTAAAACGCCGTGAATCCGCCAGAGCAGGAAGCGTTCTCCTGTTTTATGAATGTTTTCAACTGCTGCCAGGAGCTGGGCTTCAGCATCTTCAAAATTTCCCATTGCTGCCAGGGTTTTTCCCTTCAAAAGCCACAAAAACGTGATCACCTTCTCGGGTCCCATACCAGCAGCAGTGTCGATCAAGCGGTCTGTGAGTTCCAAAGCTTGTGTGGTTTCACCCTGGACAAAGGCCAATTCGGCCCGCCTGGCCCAGCAGTAGCGCTTGCCCTTGGTATCCATCGGCGTCCCCTCCGGCAGCACGCTATCCAGCCTATGGCGGGCGCTCTCCAGGTTTCCTTGCAGGATGTGGGCGGTAGCCATGGCTCCGGATAGATGGTTGATCCAATATTGGGATCGCAGTTCCTCAGCCAGGCTCAAGCCTCGCTCCAGATCATCTAAGGCCTTGTTAGGCGCCAGAAGCTCCCCATACAATACCCCTGAGGCGAACAGGTTGCCCACTAACCATTCGCGATGGCCAATTTTTGTGGCGATGCGGATACCATCATGAACGACATCAAGCGCGGCCCCAAAATCGCCTCGCAAAGTATGCAATAGTCCCAGCGCCCAGGATGACCAGGCTTCGTCAGGAGATGATCCGATCTCGCGGGCTATATTGGTTGCCTCGCTGAAATCCCGGCCTGCGTCTGGGGGCGGATCTGGCGGAATCATGGCCAGCAGTATGACCAGCGAAACGATGACACCGCGACCGATCAGGCTCGATATCAGGCGGGGTCGATCGTCCAGATCCTGGAAAAGGGGGATGGCCCGATCGTAATACTTAACACTGGCGTTGTAATCACCAGCCAGCAGGTGGGCGATCCCCAGCAGGTCTAATGTAATGGCGATGTCCCTGGTATTACCAATCTGCTCAAATATCTCGAGAGCTTCCTGGTGATATGTAACCGCTTGAATAGGCTTCTCATCGTTAGCAAGCCAGTTTCCCATTCTATTCAAGCTGACCGCCATCCCTGCCGGTTCATTCATTTGACGGGCCATCTCCAACGCCTGCTGAAAATATCCAAGCGTCCGATCGTAATCACGTGAGGCAAATAATTTCCCCAAATCAATCAGAGTTCGCCATTCAAGCTGCTTTTCTTGCGAAGCCCGGGCTATTTGCAGGGCGTTTTCGAGGTCCGCACGGGCGAGATCAAACTCCCCTATCGTTTGATAAGCAAGGCCGCGACTCCGATATATCTGGGCAGCGTTACCATCATCAGGAGAGATTTTTGCAGCTAAATCTAAAGATAAAGAGAAATGATTGATTGCCTCATCGTTTGCATAGATTCGGGCCGCGCGTTCAGCAGCCAGGTTGAAATAATGTAAAGAATTTTCATAATCTTCGGCTTTGAGGAAATGGTGGGCGATCTGGACAGCCATCTCATCCAGCTGCCCTGAGTAAAACTTCTCCAAAGCAATCGCAACCTCCCCGTGAAGCAAGATCCGTTCTCCCAAGCCGATCCGGTTATAAAGGTAATCTTGAAAGAGGACATGCCCAAACCTGTAACGAGACAAGCGCTTCTGTCCAGTTAGAATCTCGCCTTCTTCGCTGACCAACCTGTGGTGTTTTCCCAATTCTTGAGAAATCTTGCCAAGCGACAACCTTTCTGGCATTTTTTGCACCTCTGCCACAATCTGGGCAGTGAATGCTTCACCTTCGACACTAGCGATAGTGAGTATCTCCTGCGATTCGGGATCCAGGCGTTCGATACGTTCCTCAATCACCGCTTCTACACGCGCAGGGAGGCAGTCCCAATCAAGATGTTCAACCTCACGCATGGATCCTTGTTCATCTATGAAGAGATCTCCTCTTTCTCGTAAGTCGCGCAGCAGTTCAACCGTAAAAAGGGGATGGCCTTCCGTGCGTTGGTAAAGGGCTGCCCGAAACGCCTCCGATAAATGGTTGGGTTCACTGTCGATGAAGGCATCCACGAACTTGCGACCATCAGTCTTCTCAACCTGACCCAGGTCTATAAAAACATCACCAAAGGATCTCTTAAACTCATTGAGCAGCTTTGCTAATGGATGGCGTCTACCAGTGTGATCCACCGCCACTTCTTCAGGCCGGTATGCGCAGACGATCATAATTCTGCTGTTGACCTCTGTCAGGCGCCGTCCCAAGTGAAATAGGAGTCCGATTGAGGCGGAATCTGCCCACTGCATATCATCTAAAAACAAGAGGATCGGCTGCTTGTGAGCTACATCGATCAACAGGTTGGTGACCTGCTGGAAAAGGTAACTTTGTTCCAGTCCCAACGAATTTAAGGAACTTTGTTCAACCTGCTGCTGCAATCGGGGAAACCAGGAATCATTTATCTTATCGGTTGCCTCCACCCGGGAAAGAAGTTCAGCCCCTGGAATGAGTGAACCAACCAAATGAGGCGCTTGATCTAAAAGCGCCTGGATGACTAGAGGTAAGACAGCCCATAGGCGCTGGGCGTGGTCGCGGGTGATGGCACCTGCATTCCACCGGGCCTCCACATCCCCGGTCAGCATTGCCAAGACATCGCGGAAGGGGAAATATGGATCGCCCATTCCGGCGTACGTGTGGCAAGTACCGTTGGCTATCAGTAATTCTGGATATGTTTCCATTGCCCGTTGGGCAAAAGCATCCATCAGCGCAGTTTTTCCCCGGCCGGGTCCACCGGCAATGAAAAACACCTGCCCTTCTCCAGAGAGTGATAAGTCAAGGAGTTGGTTCAATAGAGCAAGTTCATCTTCACGCGCCACAAAGGGAGATCTGGTGAACGGGTGTCTTGCTTCTGTCTCAGTAAGGAATGCTGGAACATGAGGTGGAGAGGGTAAATTTCCATCCCGAATCTGCTGGTAAAGCGCAATAGTATCGGTAGAAGGTTCGACTGCCAAGTGCTCCCACAAGGAATGCTTGCAAAGTTCGAACTGCCTTAATGCTGCTCCTTGCTGACCGTTCCATGCCAACAACTGTATGACCCACCTGTAAGCAGTCTCATTCCAGGGTGTTAGCTGCACCAGACGCTGGCTATACTCAAGAGCCGCATCATGCTGACCCCGCAGTGTGAGATCTTTGATTGCATGGATTAAAATATCTTCGCTGCAGCTAAGCCACCGTTCCCGTTCAGCGTGCAGCCAATTCTCAAACTCCTGGTTTTGGTCAAGGTGAATACCTTCCAGGAATTCTCCACCCAAGAGGTTTGCAGTTTCTTCCCAACTTCGCTCGTCTTCAAGTTCATCTAGCTGGTAAATGTCAACCAAAGTTGTCTTAGAAGGAACAAAGGCTACTGCGCTTCGCTCAAGGTGCCAACAATTCGGCAGGATCTTAGACAAATTATAGAGTTCACGGCGTAGATTGGCACGCCCCTTGGATGATACTTCGTCCGGCCAGATCAGCGCCGCAAGGTGCTCACGCGCTACCATACGACGTTCTGCAGCCAGGTAGCCTAAAACGGCCACGGTTCGTCGGGAACGAAAGCGCGGGATGGGTTCTGATTCGTGCTGAGGGTCGCTTGGTATATATATGCTAACTGGACCAAGCAGCCGAAGTTGTCTACTTATCAAAGGATGTTTTCCGTTTTGAAATCCTTGGCTTGAGGATTTCCCGCAATATGTAGTTGAAAGAGAGCGTTGCTGCGTGGAGTGGACGAAAAGTGGACGCTGATTACCTATACTGAGGACAAGAAAGATTAAATTGGTAAGAATTGCCGTAAATTATTATATATCAAGCTCAAATTAGGTGCAATGGACACCCGAAGATGGTTCTCGAGCATTTCAATGATCTTTGGGAAATTATGGGTAAAAAATGGATAGCAGTTTAATGAAAACAAACCTTAGAGGTAGTACAAAACCAGATTATCGACTCCTTATTTCCAGGCGTGAATTCATCAAGCTTTCCATGATTGCCAGCGGAGGATTGGGTTTATGGTTGGCAGGGTGTGCGCCAGCTGGAGGAAATAAGTCGGAAATTGAAGAGAGATTAGCTGTAGTTGAGGAGTGGGTTGAGGCGGTCAACGCTGGAGATGCGGCACGATTTGAAGAGCTGCATACTGAATCTGTAACCACGTATCCAGATTTCTCAAAGATCTCTTTTTCCGGTCGAGACCAGGTATGGAAAAACATTGGTCATCCGATTTCTGGCCAGCTAGAAAAAATTTCTGCGTTCGGCCAAGATCAATCAGTCTGTTTACAAGTGATTTTGACTCAGACCGGGTTGTCATTAGGCTATATATTTGAATTTGCCGGCAATTTAATCGATAAAGTATACGAATACGTGGGTGAATATGTAATCTCTCCCCAGGAGTTTGGTGGGTTACCATCCGCGCTTGCTGGGAAAGATCCAGCAGCGCATTTTGACATTGTTGAAGGGTTAATTGAGCATATTAATAACC
>JBFFEL010000170.1:0-6026 GCA_041558875.1 Anaerolineales bacterium | reverse complement strand
GTCCCAGGTGAGGTGCTCTCCGGCAGATACCGGGCGCATGACGACCGCACCCGGGGCCAGACCAACCGGAAGCCCGCCGAGTTTTTTAACCTTTTCAGCTTCATCCATCATGCCAAAGAAGGTATAGCCTCCGAAATCATCCAGTACATCCCCGGGGAGTAAATCGCGTTTGGCAATGGTCAACACATCTGCTACGGGATGATCCATTGGCACCAGGGTGGTCTGCCGTTGCAGGTAAGCCCGGGCAACGGAGATCGGGGCTTCTAAGAACCATAAATGATAAGGCCGGAAGAAGGTGTAGTACTTCCCTTTGCCGACCTTGAGATATTCCAGGTCCTCGCGGATACGTTGATCTTCAATACGCACGGTGATGAAGACCCCACCGGCCATGGAGCTGCCCTGCACAAAATCCACCGACCGGGGACGTGAAGTGATACCGCCATCCTCTTCAAGAGCGAAGATTTCGGAAACATTTTCCAGGGTTGCCTGGGGGCCCTTCATGCCGCGCTGCATCGGGCGGCAGCCAGTTGCATTCGCGGCACAGGTCATTTCGAACATGGTTTTGGTGCCGTCCACATAGGAAGCCACCTGATAGGGATCTTTGTCCGCTTTCCTGGCCGATTCAGCGACCAGATCCGGATCGGCACTGGGGTTGAGGGGGTTGTTTTTGCCCTTACCAATCACGACTGGTTCATACCCCAACGTAGTCACGAAATCCCACAGCTCCATCAGGCAGCCTGGTTCATCTCCTGAGGAGACGGTGTACAAAATACCAGCCTCCCGGGCGAGTTTGTGCAGGATTCTGCCGACTGTCACATCGGCTTCGATGTTGACCAGGACGATGTCCTTTCCATTTTGGATGCAGGCATAGGCGGTTTCGGCTCCAGTGGCCGGAGAAGGGGTGATATCGGCCACAATATCAACGGAGTCGAGCTGGGCTGCCAAGGCATAGGATGTTGTGACAACTTTTTTGCCAGCGCGCAGGACGTCTTCGGCTACATCAGCGGCATCTGTCTCAACGATTTTATCCGCAGACCAGCCGACAGCCGTGAAGGCCTGCCGGGCTGCATTTATATTTGAATCCGCCAGGACATTGACCTGCATGCCTTTGACATGGGCGACCTGAGCCACGAACCCGCTGCCGATCCAGCCAGCACCGCTGACCCCAACCCGGATCGGTTTGCCCTCTGCCTCCAGCCTGGCTAGTTCATCTTTTATCATGAATTACTCCTGGTTTTCGCCTGGTGAACCTGCCTGGCCGCCTGGGCAATATCTTCTGCGGTGAGTTGATATTTTGCGAGAAGATCATCTGGGTCTGCAGATTCAGTGTAAACATCTCCTAGCCCGACAAAACGCATTGGCACCGGGTGGTTCTCTGCTACCAGGCGGGCGACATTGCTCCCCATCCCGCCTTGCAGCAGGTGTTCTTCGGTGGTCACAATAGCGCCAGTTTCCCGGGCAGCCGCCGCGATTGTCTCAACATCCAAGGGGCGGATGGTATGCAGGTCGATCACCCGTGCCTGGAGCCCGCCCTCTGCCAGTCCTGCGGCAGCATCCAGGGCCAGACCGACCATTAATCCGCAGGCGATGATGGATAAATCATCTCCCAGGCGGACGATGTTGGCTTTGCCTATTTCGAAGGGAGTGTCACCCAGAGGGTAAATGTCAGGCATGGGCACCCGGCTTGACCTCAGAAAAACTGGCCCGACGTGATCGGTGGCGGCTTTGACGGCGGCATGCATGCTGGCTGAATCGCTGGGCACCAGGATGGTCATCGTGGGTAGGCCGCCCATCAACGCCAGGTCTTCGATCCCCATCTGGGTGGGACCATCTTTTCCCAGGGTGATCCCGCCATGGCTGCCCAATATCTTGGCGTTGAGATTGGACATTGCCACCGCCAGGCGAATTTGATCGTAAGCATTGCACAAGAGGAATGATGAAAAGCTGGTGATCCAGGGGATCAGATCGCAGGCAGCCATCCCCGCGCCAACGCCCACCAAGTTGCTCTCGGCGATGCCGATGTTGAAGAAGCGCTCGGGGAAATTCTGGCGAACAAGCTCTGCTTTGGTCGAGTTGCCCAGATCACCATCCAGCACGACGACGCGGGGATTCTCCTGGCATACTGCCAGCAGAGCGTCTCCAAAGACATCCCGCATGGGTTTTCCCAACTGCAATCCGGCTTTAGCTCCTACTGCCATAAGATTTCCTCCCGGGCTTTTTCGGCCTGTTCGGGTTTGAGGGCACGACCATGGAAGGTGAAATCCTGCTCGACGAACGAAACCCCTTTACCTTTGACCGTGTGGGCGATAATGATGGTTGGCTTAGTATCATCATCGTTAATTGCCTTGAGCGCGGTCAAAATGGCGTTGATATCATGCCCATCTACTTCTGACACCCCCCAACCAAAACTCTGCCATTTAGACGCCAATGGCTCAAGTGCCATCTCCCGGCTGATCGGGCCTGTTTCCTGGTACTTGTTGTAATCCAGGATGGCGGTCAGGCGATGAGCTTTGAAATGAGCGGCAGCCATGGCAGCTTCCCAGATTTGACCTGCCTCGCACTCACCATCTCCCAGCAGTACATAAACGCGATAATCCAGCTGGTTGATCCGCCCGCCGAGGATGTGACCCAGCCCTAAGGAGAGACCCTGGCCCAAGGAACCGGTCGTGGCTTCCACGCCGGGCAGCATGCCCTGGATGGGGTGACCTTGAACGGGGCTGTCGATCTGCCGCAGCTGCCATAAGAGCTGCCGGTCAAAGTACCCGGCTTTCGCCAGGACCGCGTAAAGCAAGGGTGCAGCATGACCTTTGCTCATAATGAAGCGATCTCGCCCTGGCCACCAGGGCTCATCCGGTCGGTATCGCAGAATACCGGCGAAATAGAGGGCAGTCAGGATTTCGACCGCAGAGAAAGAGCTGGAGGGGTGACCGGAACGGGCTTTGGTGGTCATATCGAGTATGTCCAGGCGCAAATCCCGGGCGATTTCTTTCAAAGAGTCCAATTTTTCTTCATTTAATTCAACATTGCTCATATATTCTCCAAATCATTGTTTGTAAGATCAAATATATTTATTTGGTCGGTGAAGTTTAGCCCACTTCGACAGGTTCAGTGCAGGCTCTTGTAGGCGTTCTAATACAAGTAAACGGGCACAAGGCTCAAGGCAATAAAACTACCTTTAGGGTTGTTCCTGTCTAACGAGGAAATCCTCCACTTGTTTGGTGTTTGGCAGAGCAGGAATGACACCCTGGGTGAGGGCGGTCAGCGCGCCGACCGCGTTGGCATACCTCAAGGCTGCCTTGAGCTGGTCTGGTGTAAACTCCAAGGTCCGCTGGCCAGTGTGAAGCAGCTGGGTCAGCATACCGGCAATGAAGGCATCCCCACAACCCGTGGCATCCACTGTCTCGACCTCAAACCCGGGAATAAAAGCACCCTCCTGTCCGTTGTGGAAGAAGCTGCCTTCAGCGCCTAAGGTGACCACGCATAGTTTTGGCCCATGAGATAACAGGATTTGAGAGCCGCTTTCCAGCTCTTCGCTCCCGGTTAGCAGAGCCAGTTCAGTCTCGTTTACTTTAACTAGGTCCACAAGAGGTAGCGTGGCCATAACCCGTTGGTAGGCCTGTTCCGCGCTGGACCACAAGGCGGGCCGGTAATTCACATCGAAGGAGATCAGCCCACCGGCCGCACGAGCGATCTCGATCGCTTTCGTTGCTGCACTGCGGATGGGTTCATCGATCAGGCTCAACGAACCAAAGTGCAGCCAGGAGGTTGACTGGAGTAAAGACTCCGGCAGCTCATCCGGGTGGAGCAGCATATCCGCACCTGGATTGCGGTAAAAGACGAACTCGGCGCTGTGCACATCAGGCATGGCGATGAAGACCAGCGTGGTGCGGGCATGTGGATCAAAACACATCCCCTGGGTGTCCACCCCCTCGGCTTTCAAAACCTCCTCCAGGTAATAACCGAAGGGATCGTCCCCAACTTTTCCGATGAAGCCGCTTTGAGCACCAAGCCGGGCAGCTGCAACGGAGACATTAGCTGGGGCTCCTCCAGGTTTTGGACGGAAGGCGGATACTTCTGTCATCCCCCGGCCGATCTCGGCGGGGAACATGTCGATTAGCAATTCGCCAAGGCAAAGGACATCCATCCAAAAGGCTCCTTTCTGAGATCAGTCATGCAGCTCATTAAATAGCGAGTAGCGGTCGGCGCGGTAGTAAAGTCGCAAGAACTCGACCGGCGTTTTACCGGGTGAATAGGAGACGCGTTCGATGAACAGCAATGCATTTTGAGACTTAATTTCAAGCAGCTCTGCCAGTTCAGCCGGAGCCAACATGGCTTGAATAACCTGTTTGGCAGAGGTGATGCGGATGCCGTAATCTTTTTCGAGCATCTCTCTCAGGGGCTGCTGTGCATAATCGTGCTCGAGCACACCGGGACAATAAAGGTGGACCAGGTATGACTCTTCAATACTCATCGGTTCCCCATCCGCCAGGCGCAACCTGCGTAAGCAGGCCAGCTGCTCTCCTGGAGGTAGATTCAACTTCTCGGCAATATTTTCTGAAGCCGGGATCAAAGAAGACGATAAAACCTGCGTGCCGGGGTTGAAACCGCGCTGGCGCATGTCCTCCGTGAAGCTGACGATGCGTGTCATGGATTGCTCCAGGGTGGGGTGGGCGACGAAGCTGCCGCGACCCCGCTGGCGGTAGATCAATCCTTCGTTCACCAGCATATCGAGCACCTGGCGGATGGTGTTGCGGCTGACCTGGTAGCTGGCGATCAGTTCGGATTCGGTGGGGATCAGATCGCCGGGCTGCCATTCACCGCGCTGAATTTTCCCGCGCAAGATCTCGTAGAGCTGCTGGTAAAAGGGGAGTTTGCTTTCGCGATCGATCGTTTCGGGAAACATGTGGCTTGAGGGGTAATTTTGAGGTTGACGGATGAGGGTTAATATACTAATATACCAACATTCTAATATTAATTGAAGTAATGATATATGTCAAGAATTTTTAAGTCATTTAGCCAATTGACAGGAGGTTAATCAAGGCTATAATTTAGTTTGTTGGTGCAACAAATTAATTTTATTGGGGCGGTAAGTTTTCGATTTATGTGTACTGGTGTAAGTAGATTTATTGGTGCAAACAACCTATATCATCATTCTAAACGCATCAGGATCAAATGGATTACTTGGCAGGAGAATCCAGTACAAACCAATATCGATTTCGCACCGGCGACCAGGCCCTTGTGCGCCAGATTAACCTAGCCGTTATCATGCATCACTTGCGTGAAAACGCGCCCATCTCCCGAGCTGGCTTGGCGGAGATTACCGGTTTGAATAAAACCACCGTATCCAGCCTGGTACGAGAACTGATCGATCGCCAGTACGTGCGTGAGGTCGGGTTTGAAAAACCGGACACTGGTCGCGGGGCGGGACGGCTGGCGATGCTGCTGAGCCTCAATCCAAAAGCCGGCTATATCGTCAGCCTCGAGATCGGTGTCGATTATTTGATGGCGGTCTGCACTAATTTTGCCCCCAAGACAATCTGGCAGTTCAAAGAGGAGATCGATCCAGATATGGGCCAGCAGGTCATTTTTGACCGTTTGCTGGCCCTTTTGTATCAGGGATTAAGTATCGGCAGTGAGTACTGCCAGACCTTACTTGGAGTAGCAGTGGGAGTGCCAGGGTTGGTTGACCAGACCAGCGGCATATTGTTGTTCGCGCCTAATCTGCGTTGGGAAAATGTACCCTTACGCGCCAAATTACAAGGATTGATTGAAGCCCCATTAATCGTTGATAATGAGGCCAAGTTGGCTGCCTTGGGCGAACATTATTTCGGCATTGCCCGGGGTTATAACGAGGTGCTCTACCTCAGCGCCGGGGTTGGTCTCGGAGGGGGGATCGTGCACGATGGCCAGGTATTCAGCGGGGTGACTGGTTTTGGCTCTGAATTTGGTCACATGACCATGGACCCGGAAGGCGAGATTTGCAACTGCGGCAACCGCGGCTGCTGGGAAACCCAGGTCAGCCAGCG
>JBFFEL010000169.1:0-6071 GCA_041558875.1 Anaerolineales bacterium | reverse complement strand
TTCTTAGCAACCATGGGTTCGATTCCCATGACTCTTTAGACCTAAAATAGAGGAGCAAGATTTTAATAAACTTCATACATTTCGCATACGATCTTCAAACATATTCAAACTATAATACTCAACGACTCAACAAAACGTAATTTTCTTTATGACAATCAGGTTTACCTGGCTCTCATTCAGAAACAAGTAGAAAGCCCTCAGGAAACCTGGGGGCTTCTTTACATAACATACAAATCAATTTAAAAGGAGTTTTGCCATGTACCGAACTTTTAGAACCCCCTCAATTTGGCGTGAAATGGACAGGTTACAACGAGAAATGAATCGCCTATTTAGTAGTTATTCTCCTTATCGCCTGCAGAGTGCACCGAGCTATCCGGCGATCAATATTTGGGCGAAGGAGGATAGTCTGCTGGTGAGCGCAGAAATGCCAGGTGTCCAGGTCGATGACATCGATGTAAGTGTGGACGGGAAAACCTTGACGATCAGTGGTGAACGTGTCTCGGATGAATTGCCTGAGGGTGCCCACTATCATCGCAAAGAACGTCGCTTTGGTGATTTTTCGCGAACGATCAAATTGCCCATTGCTGTGAACTCAGATGAAGTCAAGGCTAGTTTCAATGATGGTGTGTTATCCATCACACTGCCAGGTGCCGAATCGGAAAAACCGAAAAAAATAGCTATCCATAGTTAATCCCAAAACGAACCCTGAAATTTGCGGAGGTAAATAAAATGAGCGACGAAACAAAAGACATGCTGGTTCAAGATCAAGAAATGATTCCGACAGAGGAGACCGAGCGCATTCGAGAACGCACTTGTTTTGTCCCGAGAGCGGATATTTATGAAACAGCCGAAAACGTTTTTGTTACTGTAGATATGCCAGGGGTAAGTGGAGATTCCATTGATATCACTCTGGAGAAAAATATTTTCACGATCAATGGAAACACTAATCTGGACGCACCTGAAGGATATTCTCTGGCATTTGCGGAATACGAGGTTGGTGATTTTGAGCGCAGTTTCAGACTGACTGAACAGATCGATCGTGATGGCATCAACGCGGCTTACAAAGATGGCGTTTTACACCTGGTTTTACCAAAAGCAGAAGAAGCCAAAGCTCGTAAGATTGACATCAAGATGGGTTAATCAACTGTTGAATTCAGCTGAAAGGAGGTAGAAAAATGGGTATGTCAGATTTGATTCCCTGGAAAAAAGAGAAATCAGATGTGCAAATCCATCGCAAGAATGAAGAAGATGCACTCCTTGACATCCGGAATCAGATGAATCGAATGTTTGATGACTTCTTTGAGCCTCCGTTTGGTCTCAGCCCCTTCCTAGGTATGTCAGGAACCCGAGGAGACTTCGCTCCTCACATGGATGTGAGTGAAACAGATAAGGAGATCACGATCTCTGCGGAATTACCTGGCTTAGAGCCGGAGGACATCCACATCACGCTAGAACAAGACAAGATGACAATACGCGGTGAAAAAAAGTTTGCGAAAGAAGAAAAAGGTCAACACTATTATCAAATTGAGCGTTCCTATGGCTCTTTTCACCGCTCGATCAGTTTACCAAGCGAAGTGGATGAGAAAAAGATCGATGCTACCTTCAAACGTGGTGTTTTGAAGGTTAAACTACCCAAGACCAAAAAAGCTCAGGAGGAAAGAAAACGCATCACAATTAGATCTGGTTAAATGTTTTTCCCTATATCATATTCTGGCTAACACAGTTATCCCGGAGTATTGATAGATTACTGTAGTAAATGGATCCGGGTACCCGGAGCATTTTTATAACCTAATTCAATATTTTTCATTGGATCACATGAGGAATTTGAAAATGAAACCCATTATTACATGGCTCATCTTATCGATAGTTGTAGTTGGATTTGTGATGGCAATTCCTTCACAGGTTCTTGCCCAAGAAGAAACCCCTGTCGTCCCTCAGCCAGATTTACTTCTGACAACAACCTATCCAAGTCAGGTCCTAGAAATGGGGAAATCAATCACTGTCCAGTTAAAACTGACCGCAGTTGCAGAAGCCCAAACCGTTGATATGGCCATGAAGGATCTTCCCGACGGCTGGAGTGCGGTTTTCAGAGGTGGTGGACGCATCATCCACTCAGTTTACATCGAACCTGATTCATCGGAAACAATCGATCTGCGCCTAGATCCACCAGAAAATCCAGAGTCGGGCGATACTACAGTTGTTGTACTCGCCCAAGGTGAGGGAAGGACGGCTGAACTGCCGATCACCTTGAGTGTTCAAGAAAAAGTGCCTGCCAGCCTATCTTTCTCTACAGATTTACCGACCATCAAGGGTTCCCCCACAACGACTTTTCGTTATTCTGCAGACTTGGAAAATACCGGCGATGAAGAGTTGCTGGTCACCTTGTTGGCAGATGCGCCAAACGGCTTTTTACCCAAATTCAAAGTTTCCGGGCAGGATGTAACCAGTTTTCCTTTGGGTGCCAATCAATCCAAGGCCGTCAGCATCGAACTTGAACCCATCGTCGAGGTTCCAGCTGGCAGCCACCTATTTGTGGTTTACGCCTCAGGTGGCGATTTGCAAGCATCGCTTGAGCTAGTAGCAGAAATCACCGGTCAACATAGCTTGAGTATCAACGGACTGGGTGGTCGTTTATCAGGTAAGGCTAATGCTGGTAAGGAAACCACATTACCAATTTTGATCAGCAATACCGGTACAGCACCTGCGCAGGGTGTCGAGCTTAGTGCTACCGCGCCTTCAGGTTGGACGATCTCCTTCGATCCTGAAGTGATCGCTGAGGTTCCTGCCGGAACGCAAGCCGAAGTAACTGCGATCATCACACCTGCTGACAAAGCAGTCGCTGGGGATTATATGGTCACCATGCGAGCCACACCTGTCGACGGAGCCAACGAATCCGCCGAATTCCGCATTACCGTGGCCACTTCGACTCTGTGGGGTGTTGTCGGAATTGCATTTATCGCTGTAGCCGTGGGAGTGGTAGCCTTAGCGGTAGTTCGCTTTGGTCGTCGGTAAGATAGAGGCTGGTGGATTATGGCTGACTTAATCATCGAGACCAAAGATCTGACCAAGAAATATGGAAATTTTTTGGCAGTCGATGCCTTGAATTTACATGTCCAGCAGGGAGATATCTTTGGGCTGCTTGGGCCAAATGGAGCTGGTAAAACGACTACCATCCTGATGCTTCTAGGTCTCACTGAACCAACTTCTGGTGAGGTGCGGGTGTTGGGGTATGACCCTGCTCGTCAACCTCTAAAAATTAAGTCTCGTGCTGGTTACATTCCAGACCAGGTCGGTTTTTACGATGAACTTACCGCTCGCGAGAATCTAATTTACATCGCTAAGCTGAATAGCCTTTCTCGCCCTGAAACCTCCGCTCGGATCGAAGAATCTCTCGCAAAAGTTGGTCTAACTGATGTTGCTGAAAAACGTGTTGGTACTTTCTCGCGCGGCATGCGCCAAAGATTGGGTGTAGCTGATGTATTGATCAAAAAGCCACAGCTGATCATCATGGATGAGCCGACGCAGGGCTTAGATCCAGAGCTAGCTCGCGACTTTCTCAAACTGATCCGGGAGTTATCTGATACAGGGATCACAATCCTTTTGTCATCTCATTTACTACCACAGGTTCAGGAGGTTTGCGACCGGGTTGGATTATTCCATCAAGGGCGAATGGTACTGGAAGGCACTGTCCCCGATCTAGCCCATGAGGTACTAGGAGCAGGCTACCATGTTCAATTAAAAGCAAATGGGACTGAGAAAAACTATCTGGATGAACTCCGCCATCTATCTGGGGTTGTCCAGGTAGAATTCGAGGCTCCTGACAAATATACACTGATTGCGACCGAGGATTTGCGTGCTGAAGCAGCCCAGACGATTATCAACGCTGGCGGGCAATTGACCGATTTGGGTATCGAAAGCCTAAGTTTGGATGATATTTACAACGCCTATTTTGAGGAGGTCAACCATGGCCCGAGAAAATAACCGAACCAGGATCAAGATTCGCGAAGGTTCCCCTTGGACTGGTTTAGGCACCGTTATCGCCAAAGAAATGGCCGATCACCTAACCAGCGCCCGGATGTGGATACTAGAACTGCTGATTATACTCACCGCAGCGGGGACAGTATACGCAGCCTTACAGCAAATTCCTGGATCAGGCGATCAGGATCAGTTTTTGTTCCTTAAGTTGTTTACTTCTGCTCGAGATCCGCTGCCAGCATTTGCTGGATTTTTAGGCTTCCTGGTGCCCCTTGTTGCAATCGCCTTGACTTTCGATGTCATCAATGGTGAGTTTAGTCGCCGGACAGTGTCGCGCGTGCTTTCCCAACCAATATTCCGTGACGCGCTGCTCTTAGGAAAATTCTTGGGGGCATTTTTCACCCTGGCATTGGTTTTGGCAGCGATCTGGATGCTGGTGTTTGGTGCTGGCCTGATTGGGTTGGGTGTACCACCCACTGGACAGGAGGTTGCTCGCAGCTTGCTGTTTTTACTGGCGACAGTAATCTATGGTGGTTTCTGGATAGCTTTAGCAATGTTGTTTTCCACAATTTTCCACCAATCAGCGACTGCCGCGCTAGCATCCATCGCGGTATGGATTTTCTTCATGGCTTTTTGGGGAATCCTGGTGAGTTTATCAGTTCAAGCCATGGTACCGATTCAATACGGATTTCTCGAAGAGGTGCTGGCTCAAGCCAGATTAGAGCTGATTTTTAGCCGTCTATCGCCGAACACACTCTTTGTGGAAGCAACCATTGCTTTGTTGTCCCCAACCGTGCGATCCCTTGGTTTGATCCTGCCACTTGAGCTGCAGGGAGCGATTATGGGCGCTCCGCTGCCCGTTGAACAGAGTTTGCTGATGATCTGGCCTCATCTCACGGGCATGGTTGCAGCCACAATCTTGTTGTTCGCCCTTGGATATGTCACCTTCCAGCGCAGAGAGATCCGGGTATGAACACGGTTTGTTTCACGCTTTCAATCAACTTGCCTGGCAAGTTTGAGTCTCTGATTAGCTAGGCCCACGAATAAAAATTGGTAATTGGATAAATCGAATGAATACCTCTTCTTATAAGACAATCATAATCTCCATCATGATCGCTTGCTTAATGATGATCAGTGCTTGCGGTTTATCGGGCACTTTCCTAAACCAAATTAGAAATGCCAATCCAGCCGAAACACAAACAAGTACAACGACTGAGATTCCGACTTTAGCACCAGAGTCAAGCGACGTGCTAGAGACGATCCAGGCTGGTTTTAGCGATGTGTATACTCGGATACTTCCATCAGTAGTCAATATCCAGGTTACACAGAAATTGGAGCTAGGGATGATGCCAGATACTGGAAATTTACCATTTCCCTTCCCTTTTCAACTACCCGAAAATGAAGGTGAGTATCGGAGTTCTGGTTTAGGGTCAGGGTTCGTATGGGATACGGATGGTCACATCGTTACGAACAACCATGTTGTCGATAACGCTGACAAGATCAAAGTGACTTTTCATGATGGAAGCACTGTCGATGGTGAGGTCGTGGGAACGGATCAGGATAGCGACCTAGCGGTGATCAAAGTAGATTATCCTGAAGCGAGCTTACTTCCAGTAACCTTGGCTGATTCAACCCAGGTGCAGGTCGGGAATTTAGTAGCCGCAATTGGCAACCCATTTGGCTTGCAGGGTACGATGACGGTTGGGGTGGTCAGTGCCTTGGGACGTTCTTTACCTGTTGGTCAGCGAGTCTTGCAAGGTTCGACTTACACCATCCCCGATGTGATCCAGACCGATGCCCCCATCAATCCGGGCAACTCTGGTGGTGTGCTGGTGAATATCGAAGCAGAGTTGATCGGCGTTCCTGCCCTCCGCCAGACCACCATCAGGCCAATGAATGAACAGCGGCACGCGATGCCCCCCATCGTACTCCGAGCCCTTGGTCCCGCGCATCCCGGAATTGAAGCCGCGCCACTGGCCTTCGCCGGCCCGCCGTGCGACACCCGTAGCGGTCCCGTTGTCGGTCATGAAGATCAGGATCGTGTTGCGGGCGATGCCCAGCGCCTCCAGACGTTGACGCAGGAGTCCGAGGTTCTC
>JBFFEL010000168.1:0-6085 GCA_041558875.1 Anaerolineales bacterium | reverse complement strand
GTTCTTGACCAGCAGGAGGGAACCATGGTCGCAATCGATGAAGCCAAAGTTGCTTCCCGACCTAGTAAATCGCTCAAGCAGAAGTCTGGCAAGCGCATGGACGATGGTCAGCTATCTGAACATGGCACTTCTACACATCTCACTCGCGAGCGCATCGTCGCAGTCATCCCGGCTTACAATGAGGAGCGCTTCATCGGCAGCGTTGTCCTCCAGACCCTTCCTTATGTTCGCACGGTAATTGTCGTGGATGACGGCTCTACAGATCAAACCGCAGGAGTCGCTCAAGCCGCCGGTGCAGTTATCATCCGGCATCCCAAAAATCTCGGAAAAGGCGCTGCCCTAAACACCGGGTTCGAGGCTGCCACTGAATATCGATCTGACGCCATTGTCACCCTGGATGCCGACAGCCAGCACAACCCCGCAGAACTTTCTAAAATAGTCGCCCCAGTATTGAATGATGAAGCCGACATTGTGATCGGTTCTCGCTACCTGGATGATAAATCTGGGGTACCTCGTATTCGCATCTGGGGTCACCAGGTTATCAATCTGATCACGCGGTTTGCCTCGGGTGAAACCTCAACCGATTCTCAATCCGGATACCGTGCGTTTTCTTCCAAAGCACTGGACAGCACTTACTTCGCTTCATCGGGCTTCTCCGTAGAATCCGAGATGCAATTCATCGCCAAAGAGCACAAAATGCGACTTAAAGAGGTTCGAATCACAGTCCAATACCCTGATAAACCCAAGCGCAACATCATCGCTCATGGCATGTCTGTTCTCAACGGCGTCCTAAACCTGATCGGCCAATATCGGCCACTACTCTTCTTCGGTGTTCTCGGGATTTTACTGCTGCTCTTTGGTCTATTTTTGGGTTCAACGGTGGTCATTATCCACTCACGCACTGACCAACTGGCCGTCGGATATGCCATGCTCAGCGTGCTCTCCACCATTTTAGGCTCCCTGAGCCTCGTCACCGGAATCATTCTCCATTCAGTGCGTGGATTGCTCCATGAGAAGTTGAAATCAAGCCGAGGGAGGTAAACACTTTGTTTCCACATGGTCATCTTAATTGATCAAGCCCTTCCAAAAGAAATTCCCACTTGCTCTGAACAAAATCCTGCAGACATTATCATCGTTAATTACAATGGTGGTGAAAACCTGGTTAATTGCCTGGAATCGATCAATCCAAGCGCAAATGCGAAGATCACCGTCGTGGATAACGCTTCCACTGATGGAAGTCCTGAAGTTGTTGGGCGTACCTTTCCCCATGTAAAGCTGGTCCGCAGCCAAGCTAACATGGGATTTGGGGCTGGAAATAACCTAGGATTCTGCGAATCTCACGGTGATTATCTGGCATTTTTGAATCCGGATACGATCGTTGAGCCCGGCTGGCTGGAAGCCCTGATATCCACTTTAGAAGAAAATCGCCAAGCTGGCTTAGCCACCTCCAAAATCCTGCTCCTGGATCAACCAGGTGCCGTCAACACATGCGGGCATGATCATCATCTCTCCGGCTTGACGCTTTGCCGCGGCATCGGCCAACTGGGCGGGAATTATGCAGCTATAGAGGAAGTACCAGCCATTTCCGGCGCGGCTTTTGTCATCCACCGCAGGTTGTTCCAGAAATTGGGCGGCTTTGACCCGGATTTCTTCCTCTACATGGAGGATACCGATCTCTCCCTGCGTGCTCGTCTGGCAGGATATACCTGCCTCTTCGTGCCCGATTCAATCGTCTATCACGACTACTGCCTGACCATTGGCGAATTAAAAACCTTTTATCAAGAACGCAACCGTTATCTCATGCTCTTAAAAATATATCGCTGGCCAACCCTGCTCTTATTACTGCCCGCCCTTCTACTCGCCGAATTGATCACCTGGGGGTTTTCACTCATCCACGATCGGGATCACCTGGTTAACAAAATCAATGCTTATCGCTGGATAATTCGAAATTGGGGTAAGGTCATGCAGAAACGGCTTGAAACACAGGCCTTACGGTCAGTTCCGGATCGCCAGCTGCTGCTCGGTACCACCCACCGATTGGATTACTCGCAGATCGGAGGTGGGTTTCTGCCTCGCCTCGCCAGCTGGATCTTCGACCCTCTGTTCTTCATCCTGCGGGGTTTTGTCCTTGCAGTTGTCTGGTGGTAAGCCCTGCGTACCGCCCAAGCAACTGCCACTCTCCCTGCTCAGGACCCTGGGATTGATGCGTTTCGATCTCATCCATATGAATTCTCCCTTTAGCTTCGTCTGCGAGCCAGTAGGGCTCCTGTCCTGTTGCTCTATTATCGTTGAAAGCCTCCATCAATGAAAATTGGTCTGATATGTTCTCACGGGGGTCATTTGACCGAGACGTTACAGATTTTGGAAGCGTTCGATGGGTACGATATTTTCTTTGCCACGTACCACAGCTCTCGAGATGATTATCTAATGAAAATCGCACCAACTTTTTTCACTCAAAACATCGGCACCAGCCCAGTAAGGCTGCTAAAGGCGTCGATCTGGGCCTGGGGCATCCTGCGCAAAGAGAAGCCGGATGTTATCCTCAGCCTGGGGGCCGAGATTGCCATCCCATTCATCTATCTGGCCAAATTCTTGGGCATCAAGACCATCTTCATCGAATCCTGGTGCAGAATAGAAGGTTTATCAAAAACTGGCAAACTAGTCTACAACATCGCGGACCAGTTCTGGGTGCAGTGGCCGCAGCTCGATGCTGGCTGCGGTCCCAAGGTGCAATACAAAGGGTCAGTGGTGTGATCCTGTGCACGGTAGGCACCCACAACATGCCTTTCGACCGATTGGTAACGGCGATGGATGAATATGCGGCGATTACCAATGAAACAGTAGTCATCCAACTTGGCTGTTCGAATTATCTGCCAAAGAACGCTGAGTATTTTCAATTCACCACTTATGAGCACATGCAAGCGCTTTATGAAAAGGCGCGGGTTGTCGTAAGCCATGCCGCGGCAGGGGCAATAATTTTGGCGATAAAACTAGATAAGCAGCTGGTCGTCGTACCCCGGTCCTCAATGTATGGCGAGCATTTCGATGATCACCAGACCCAATTAGCCAAGGCCCTGAAAGATACCGGACAGGCGGTATATATAGAGAATCCGACGCCCGCATCGTTAAGAGATGCAATCGAGCACATTAAACAACAAGGAAACCTGGTTTCTGGATCACCGCAGCTGATCAAATCGATAAAGGAGCAGTTATCAGCCTGGAACCAATGAACAGGTTGATCATGGTGATTCCGGGAGCGATAAACCTAGAAAAAATAATTCAAGCGTAATCTAACCTCATCCAAGAATCTTATGACAGACAATCGAATTGTATCTCTCAAGCAATTAATTGATTTTCTCAAATGGGATTTGCGCGTAAACAAAGGGCTGAGTTTTGATCACCTGCGCGCGCAGCTGTTATTGATCGAGCTGCGCATTGAGCAGTGCGTTTACCAGAAGTTTTATCTAGGTTCAAGAAGCCTGAAAATCATCTGGTATATCTTCCGCTTTTTCGGGTCGACTTTTCAATGGTTCTTGTGCAATTCAAACATCCCTGGTTCGGTAAGATTGGGGCGAGGCTTGAGATTGCCGCATCCCCAGAATATCATCATCGCTGGTTTTGCCGATATCGGTGAATTCTGCACGATATATCACAACGTTTCCATCGCCTGGAATGGATTTTACAAGACGAAGCCCTGTTCCCCAAGAATCGGAAGCCAAGTGCTGATCGGCGCGGGAGCGATTATCATCGGAGACATCACAATCGGGACGAATGTACTGATCGGCGCCGGGGCAATCATCACGAAATCGGTGCCTGATCATTCCTTAGTGACGAACACACCTTCTCAAGTCTCACCGCGTTTTCCAACTGAAAAGGCTGCCGACCCAGGCAGCGAGGACCATCTCCGGGAGCCTTACAGTATCTGGCGATAAGCGAGTCAGGTGTTTATCCCTGGTCGAGAGCAATTTGTTATCAGATATTGGATATTGACTCCCGGTCGTTCCTTCCGGGACAAGCCCCGTGCCGACAGTCCGGGGTCGGGATATTGGCTATTGGTTATTGGATATTAGATATTGGTGTCAAGAGTCAAGTCCCGAAATACTTCATCAGAAAATAAGGTGAGGGGTAGATAGTCTGGTTTTTTGGATTTTTTTTCGAGCACCTTAGGGTTGGAATAACGGTGATACAGACTGACGCGAAAGAACAATATTGTTACTGCCCAGGTTTAATAATTATCACATGCTCTAGTCGTCAGGGGGGAATTACTGGCAGGGATTTACGCTTGCCAATTCTTTGAGGGGGATATGATATCGCCTACCTGGCTCAATCCCACTAATCGGAAATTAAAACGCTGCGGGAGAGGTTTAAACAGGATCTACCCGACATAATTAGTGTCCTATCCCCGGTCCGAGGGAGAGAACACCTTTAGATTTGTTTAGCGATGGTCTCAGAGATACTTCGGCTCCGTTTCACTTCGCCTCAGTATGACATTTTTATGAATAAACCAAAACTTGTCTACGGGGGTTAGATATTTTATTTCAGGAGGTTTTTTCAGGGGGAGGCTTCTGTTGGAAGTTCGGGGGTTGGGGTTTCGGTGGCAGGCGGTAAGCCAGTTGGTTCCATGTTTGGGGCCTGGGTGGGGGTCCATGAACTCTCTGGAGTTGGCGTAATCGTGACTGTCGCGGTAGGGGTAGGCGTGGGCACCTGGCAGCGACCAAGTCCCAGCTGGCCAAGATTATATTCTTCCAGCGTTTTTGCGTACCCCAGCCCGACTTTGCGCTCCGGATTCTGCGGCGCGCTGCCTAACGGGTGGTTGATAAACCAATCTTTTACCAAAGCCATTTCTTCCAAAATAGCTGTCGGATCAGCCGGAGAGGCGATATTGAGCTGGGCAGTGATGTACTGGCCAGCCAGGATATAGGTAGCATCACCCTGAGGGTTTGCCGACATGATCCCCAGGGCAACATCTTTGCTAAAGATATCGGGTCCGATAACAAATTCCGATTGAGGCCAGATGGAAGGATTTGCCAACCAATATTCCACCGGTTGAGTGCATCCAGCGGGACCCGCATACGCAGTTGGGGCGATAGTCGGCGTTGGTGGAGGAGGCGTGAAAGGAATGCTTGTTGGCGCCGGGGGTTGATACGCGGTCGGGGTGACGGTGGGTGTTGAGAATAAACTGTCATCAGGGGTGGCTGCGAAGTCATCATAGGGATCCTGGGTGGGCGCATAGGTTGGCGTGGGTAGTATGGTTTGGTTCGGTTCTACCGGTTGGGTTGGTTCTGCGGGTTGAGTCGGATCTGGGGGTTGGGTGGGGATTGGTGTGCTGGGCGGTTCAGATCCAGGTGACGGAGACGGTCCATCAGGTTGGTCAGGATCTTGATTTTCCGGCGGCTGACCGGTGAGTTCGGGGAGCATGCCTTCAGCCGTAGCATATTCATCAAGATCGGGCAGATCAGCTAATGATGGCAATGAAGGGATTTCATTTCCGTAGAAAGCAGGCATTGAGATGTAGCGCCGATCATCTTCAATACACGCTCCGGGTCCAATCGCACCAACGTTATACATTTCAAAAACTTCTGCTAAAGCGACGCCGGCCTTGCGACCTGGATTCTTGGGTTTACTGCCCAAAGGATTCTCCACCAGCCAGGTTTCTGCATCGATTATCACCGGCTTCAAGAATTCCGGAACAGCAGCACCATAGAAAAAATTCAGCTTCGTTGCAAACAACTGGTGAATGAGCAGGTAGGTTGCATCACCCATAGGAGGCGTATCAAGGATCAGTAATGCGTCTTCTTTCGGGTAAGTCGATTCTCCAATTGTGATTCCGTCCACGGGCCATTCTTCGGGATGTTCCTTCCAATAGCCGATCGAGTGAGTGCAATTGGTGTCCTCCCAAGTTCCAGTGAATATCATGCCTGAGACACCAAGGATTTCATTCCAATTTGCGCTGCTAACTGGAAGAAACGCAATTAAAGTGCTGGTAGTCACCAGCAAAGTGATGATAGGAATGAAGTATTTTCCTAATCGCCTATTTTTTCTCATTGCATCCATAAGAATAATTGGCGAGCATATATCGCCAGCC
>JBFFEL010000167.1:0-6148 GCA_041558875.1 Anaerolineales bacterium | reverse complement strand
TCGTCAAAAAGTCTCTTGGTGATCCGTGCGGCGGAGGTACACCCGGTCACATCCCGAACCCGGTAGTTAAGCCCGCCAGCGCCGATGGTACTGCCCCGGCGGCGGGGTGGGAGAGTAGGTCATTGCCAAGGGACTTTTTTTCTTCTCCAACCTAGGGTGCTCATAGATTTCGATTCGCGGCTCAACCCACCCAGCACGGTTCATTGATCATAATCCAGTTATACTTAATCCCCTTCATCCGCACTCTCGTCTCCGGGGAGTAGATCATTCTCACGATCCTGTTTGAAGAATCCGACCAGCAGACATCCGCCCCCGCATTTCAGCTTCTAGATATCCGGGGTGATCGGATCGCGCTGAGCGATTATTACGAGAAGGGAAACCTGGTTCTGCTCTTTATTCCGCATGATCCTACCCCCAGCGATCTGGCTGCCATAAAAATCATTGCTGACCATCAGAAATGGATCGAGGCTGAAAACGCCCACCTACTGGCATTGACCCCACAGCCCCTTGATAGTCTCGTAGCGGAGCAGTTTTCTGAAGTTCCCGTTTTGATGGATGAAAACAGTAAGATCAGAGCAGTTTATTCTGGTCTTATTGCCCCTGGCCTGATCGGCGAGGGGGATATCATTATCTTCATCTTAGACACCTATGGAGCGCCCAGCGTTTGTCTGGTTGGACAGGAACCAGTAGAACCAATCGCTGATGAGATTCTCTCCTGGTTGCTTTATCTCAGCATCCAGTGCCCCGAGTGAGGCGAACCAGAATGGCCCGTCGGGTCATAAAAAAATTAATTTGGGTTTAGAATTTAATCTCTAAACTTTACATGGGGTATAACAATTTATATCGCCACCCCCCTGAATAAACAAAGACCCTATTTCCCAATAACTGGAAATGGGGTCTTTTGATGTTTTGATTATGGGATCTTTCTACCAGGGAGCGTTGATCACAAATGCATAAGCCACCAATGTGCAGGCGGCAATGCATGCCAGTACAACAAAGGCAGTGGCGATGATGGCAATGATGGCAACTTTATTGTCGGAATCGGATGTGGCATAAATATCAGCCTGGGCAGTCTCTGGTGCCTGTTCACTCATTTCTGTCCTCCTGCATAAGGGAAATTGATCTAATTCTTCGTGCTCACAAGTATGAGGCTAATGCTATGGATATTATACACCGGGCAAATTAGGTTCAGGCAGGTCAACCAGTTACCGATACTTCTCAACGACCCTCACCATTTCATCGAATTCTACTTCCATGCTTTCTACCAAAGCAAATTGAGTCCGGCAGCGGTCCAGGTTGTGGTTTTCCCGGTGAATTTTGAAGTAATTATCGCCCTGCAGGTGGTCAGTAAGGAAGCGCATCCCACATTCCAAAGTCATCAATACCGCTGAGAACGGCAGGTACTTAATTTCAATAGGAGTCAATACCTCACCAACTGCGTCTAAGTAGCCGTGAGTATAGTAGTCGAATACTTCCTGGTCAAATTGCACCAGGGAAAGATCGCGTTCATCTTCCGCAGCAGGATTTGCCAGGGATCGGATCGCATCCCCAAAGTCATAAAGAGAAAGCCCAGGCATCACTGTATCCAGGTCAATCACGCACACCCCAACACCCGTTTCATCATCGATCATCACGTTGTTGAACTTGGTATCATTGTGAGTGATCCGCTCTGGGATTTCTCCTTTCTCCAGTAAATCGACCAGCACAGAGGTATCCTTGACTCTGCGCATGACAAATTCGATCTCAGGTCGTGATGACGCGGCGCGATTTAATTCATCTTTTTCAACAGACTCGACAAATGTCTGGAACCGTTTTTTGGTGTTGTGGAAATCGGGTATCGTCTCGACCAGCTGATCGGTCGGGTAATCACTCAACAAGTTTTGAAAATTTCCAAAGGCATTCGCCGCGCTGTAAACGTGGTCCAGATTTTCAACAAATTCATACGTGCTGGCGTTATTGATAAAGAGATACCCGCGCCAGTATTCCCCCTCCCCAGTATGAAAAAAACAATCGCCATCCAGAGTGGGGATCAGAGTCAAGGTCTCTCGCTTAGGATCACCACCCCTGGATTTAATCTTCTGACCTAGATGGGAGGTGACTGCTTCGATATTGCGCATCAAGCCTTCTGGATCCAAGAAAACCTTATGGTTGATCCGTTGGAGGATGTAGCGCTGTTTTGACCCGTTAATTGTGAACTCTGCGATGTAGGTGTCATTGATATGTCCCACGCCATACGGGTTGGCACTTTTAAAATCTCCCTCAAACTGAAATTGGTTGACGATTTCTCGAAAATCTGGTTTCATTTCCTTATCCCCAAAGTACCTCTGGATATACTCCCCTCTGTATTAGGTTTCCAACAGCTTCTTTCACCCTTAGCTTATCCTCCTGGTAAGTGACTCCAAACCACCGCTCCTTCGTTCGCAGCACTTTAACCGCTGCCTTCTGTTCGGCCAGAAGTTGGTTTACGACCTCCGGTAAGAAATATTCTGCGGATAATAGGTTACCATGATTTTCAGTCAGGAAACGTGAGAAACGCACCTCTATTTCCGTCAAAATCCTGGGGGTGAATCCCCACAAATTCAATGATACCAGGCTGTCCACAGGGATTTCAATCCAGGTTTCACCGTCCTCGGTATACTTTATACTCTCCCCAAATTGTTCGATCCGGGTCCTTTCCCGAACCTCGATCAACCGATCTCCATGATCCACCTGGCATACCCCGCGCGCAACGTGCCCGTATTCTGTGAGTGTATTCTGTAGCTGGTAGCCCACCATGCAGAAATCATATTGGCCGTGATTATCCTGGGCATTTTTAAGATAACTGCTTAAAGCCTGGAAGGCTGTTTGTCCATAAAAATCATCGGCATTGATCACCGCAAACGAGGTGTCAATCAAGTCTTTACAACTCAATACGGCGTGGGCCGTCCCCCAGGGCTTCACCCGTTCCGGAGGTACATCAAAACCATTGGGCAAGTTACCCAGCTCCTGGTAGGCGTAAGCTGTTTCACAATGCTGCCCAATAGTCTGATCAATCCTCTCTCGAAAAGCGAGCTCAATCTGTTTGTTAATCACAAATATAATTTTCCCAAATCCCGCTTTGCGCGCATCGAAAACTGAATAATCCAGGATGATCTCACCGCCTGGACCGATCGGCTCAATTTGTTTCAAACCGCCATACCGGCTGCCAATGCCAGCCGCCATGACGATCAAATCAGGCTTAGCCATTCACTCTCCTTCAGACACTCTCTTTGATTCAAGAGTTTGATTTGTTTATCTAACCCACCAAATAATTTTACCCACAATCTCGACATTCGAGAAAGATTCGTGGTGCTTTCGTTTCCTGCTTTAAACCAAAAAAACTCCTCTTTCTAGGAGGTCAGGATCTAATAAATATCATATCCCAAGCGTTTTAGCGTGGTTGTAATTAAGTCTTTAGTCGATTGTTCTCGGGAAATTGACCAATGACGGCACTATGAGTGCATCATTTCACTTTTGTCAATTAATAAATGCAGGCAAGAATAACTTAAGCAAGATGATGCGTCTCAACTTACCTGTAGCCGCTCTAACCGAGCCTGCATGTCGTCTGATGCTCGCTCAACAAATCCATCCAGGAAAGTTTGAATACTTAGTTCGACATCCACGATCAATGGGGTCAAATCCATGGCATAGATCATACCGCTGACAATATCCGTGCCGTGGGATTCGAAGTAAGTTGCATTCGCTCTCCGCCGGCCCATTGTCGCCAGGTCGTAACGTTTGCCACCCGTGATCTGGGAATCAAACACTCCCAGCAGCGCAGCCTGCAAATTTTCCCGCGCAGAGACGTCGAAGGTTACCTTGTCTTCATCCACCACCCAATCCAGGTCTCGCCAGACCTCACAACCATAAATTCTTTGAGGTCGATCCTCCACCTCTAAGCCACGGAGCGCCTCGATGACTCGCAAGGTTACCCCCACGTGAGTATCGTGCTTATCCGCCAGATTGTGGGTAAATATCACCTCTGGTTTGGCAATTTTGATCAAACGACTCAGGTCTCCCGTGACCGCGCTTTTGTTCTCCCCTTTGACTGCAGAACTTGGGTAATCAAGCAATACCAGGGCAGAGTACTCTCCAACCACGGCAGCTTTTTTCTGTTCTATGCGCCGGATCATGCGCATCTCTTCATCTGTGTAATCCTTGTAGATATCCTCCCGAGGGGAGCCGCTTCCATCGGTGACGATCACCCCACAGAACCCTTTATCATCCCGTTGGAAGCATTCCAATATGCCTGAAAGGGCCATGATCTCCAGATCGTCCTGGTGGGCACCAATACCCATGTGAGTCGCCCGATTCAAAGCCTCATCAACAGATCGGTTATCAGGAATAAAAATCTCACCTGAATCTTGGTTAAGTTTCATCAATTGGACTCCTTGTCAATTACAGGTAGACTGGCAGCCGCGATGGCCTGGCCTACCCTCCTGCTTTTTTCGTCTGGTAATTGGATGTTGACACTCTCAGCCACTTCTGGGAATTCCGCGCTTAACACCTCGAGAGCACCCTCTATGATGTACTTACCACCGCTACCGGAGGTGCAGCGCCCCAGGATGAGCACATGTCGCAGGTCATAGAAATCAGCGTAGTGAGCGATCCCATACCCCAGATAACAGCCTATCGTCTGCCAGATTTTTACCGCTCCCTCGTGTCCACGCTCCAGTTTTTCCTGGACGTATAGCAACTGCTCAGCCTTAGAGGAATCTTCTGGGACTTCGATACCAACTATTGGTGCCAATCGAAATACACATTGTTGCGAGAAATAGAGTGAGCCAACTCCCCTGTCGCCCGACCATTCATCTGCTGGAGCTTCCGGGTTGTAATCTATTGGGGCAAATGCCAATTCGTTCAACCAGCCAGTGATATTTCCCTCCAGGTTGACATATCCGCCCGCTTCACTCGAACCCATCGCAATTCCCAATACGCCGTTATCATTGAGAGACATCGAACCAGCCAGTGCAGTGACATCACCATCGTTAGCAATCTCCAGCGGGACGCCCATCTCATCACGAATACGCAGAAACAATCTCCGCACCTCCCCATATCGCTCTGCTGGGATACCCCTGAAAAGCGAGGCTATGCGCACCTGGTTATCGATATAAATTCCGGCTGCACTGCCCCCAATCGCATCCAAGCGAGGCATTTTTTCAGTTGCTGCGTGCAAAGACTTCATGATCTCTTGATAATGGTATTCAGGATCTGCCTGTACCTTGGGATTCCAAATGACTTCCTCACTGAAGACCGCTTCACCATCAATAACTGCAGACGATTTTCGGTCGGATGCGCCCAGGTCAAATCCGATCCGGCAGCCATCGAGATGCCGACCCAGAGGTTCCCCACTTTCATTTTCAGATGGCACCTCATCTACATTACAGGTGATGACTGTGAAATCCTCCTCATAGACGTCTTCTGCCATGAAGTGGTAATCAAACTTACATTTGCCATCTGGTGAATAACATTCACGGATGTACTCCCCGATTTTTCTGGAACCTCCAACGTAGATCTTCCAACCACCCTTCTGCCATATGAGAAATTTGATTATCCGCTCGATATAATCCAGATTTGCTTCAGCGCGAGGATGATCATCTGGAAAAACCTTTGTTTGATAATGTGATATGTATCCATCACATCTCTCGAGGCCAATCAGTAATGGCACTCCATCACCAGAATTCGTAACTTCATCCAGATATGCGCGGTTGGCTAACACTGCTGGCCGAAACTGACTGTCTAGTGGGGGAACTATCTTAGGTAATACAAGTTTAAACGCATCCTTCATGTAAACATTCCTTTCTATGTGTTCAAACACCGATCCCCGATTTCAATCGAAAATCGATGGATTCGGGGACAGGCACATTTTCCTTCACCTTTCTAATTAAGTCCTCATCAAGAGGGATATCTTCTGCAATGCTCACCCTCTTGGCCTGAAAATCGAACCATAGGTCCGTGAGAGATCCTTCCCCCTCCCTGAGATCAGCAACGATGACACCATCCTTGAAGAATCTATCAACCGTCTCCTGCTAAAACAAAATGAGGAGAAAAATATTACTTATCTCCTGATCAGCCATGAGATGGAACAGATTCGCAAACTCTGCCATCAGGTTACGGCCCTGGCGGAAGG
>JBFFEL010000166.1:0-6201 GCA_041558875.1 Anaerolineales bacterium | reverse complement strand
CGTGCGACCAAACCCAGGACGCGTTTCATCGCCTCCACACATATTGACTATAGCAGAATCAAAATTAGAAGTCAACCTTACTTTGGATTTAGTTGTAATATTCAGCGAGAACAGCTCGATCGATACCTCCTTTTAAGTAATCACCCTCCACGGCAATCCCCTGACAGATATGCGAACCTCGATTAGTTTTCAGGGTAAGGGCAAAGCATCAATAGTACGGATGCTTTGCCCCTACATGATATGAATTAAAAAAAGGGCCGCTCTTTCGGGCGGCTCAGTTTCGAAAAGGTTGTCAAACGTTATGGGAGGAATCCGTAGATCCAATACAGCACATCGGGAATGTCCACTCGCGAGGAGTAGCCGACACCAGCGCAGTTGTAGTTAGTCACATACGAGTTGACCGCCAGGACGGTGTCCGTATCAGCCAGTAGATCAGGACCGCCCGAGTCGCCGAAGCAGGTGCCGCCCTTCCCGCCACCAGGGTTCAGCGACAGGCGCATAAATTCAGCGGAGTGGACGAATTTACCAGAGACTAATTGTGATGGTGCATAGAGTCGATTCCTCAAGCCAACCCAGAAAGGCGGTCCACCGCCACGAATCATTTCCTGAACCCCATATCCTACAAAATCTATATCTGTCTTGTTCTTCAAAGTATCTACCAATCCTGCTTCTGGCAGATAAGCCATTTCATCCATTATAACGGGTTCATCCAAGACGACAACTCCTACATCGCGGTAAGCAAAAGCTGGCAACCCATTTCCTCCACCATAAGGGTTTTCTTCACTTTGGTATTTCGGATTCGTGTAAGGTGTCCCCTCAACAGCAACCACTCCGCCGCCTGGATAATCCGGAACCAAGAAGGTACCATCATCATCCTGGAGCCTCTCATCAAACCAAACACGGGCAGCTGCTGCGCCATCCGTGCAGTGTCCAGCGGTTAGGACGACATCCGGTGCGATCAGCGCGCCGCTGCATCGCCATGCGGGCACATTCCCTACATCTGGAACGTAAACATCAAACACCAGCAATCCGACATAAGGATGATCATCCCCGTCAGGTTGACCATTGGTAATCGCCAAAGCTGTACCAGCAATAGCAAGAGTCAAGATCAGCACGATTGACAAAATCAAAGGTAATTTTTTCATTACATATCTCCTTATGCTTGAATAATTTGGGGTTATTTTTTTACTCAAACCAATCGAGTTTTCTAAACAATTTTTTTAGATTATCCCCTATGCAGACCTCCTTTCAGACACAAAAAACCGACCACCGTGGCCGGTTTCGCAATTGGCTCCCCGAGCATGTCCCCCTCCATTAGAGCTCATGCGACCAGATATGATGCTCGGATCTACGCCTCCACGCTCTTGATGATAGCAAAAATATCTCCTCGAGTCAAATTGCACATGATAGTAAAGGTCAAGAGGAATCTTTTTCCCCTACAGGCAGGATCTGGGGGAACTTGAAGCGGCCTGCCAGCGTCTATAATTGAAGCGATCAGAGGTGATTAATAATGAATAAAGCGATCATTTTGCTGGTAACAGCCATCCTGTTGATCTTTACTGTTTTCATGGCGGGTTGTGCGAACTCGGCAGCAGAGCAGGGAAACCTTACACCCGCAGATGATGAAATCGAACCGGGATCCCCCACAAACGAGGATTTTCCCGCCCCGACCGAACCAGAACCAGGCGACGAGCAAACCATGCCCCCTGGCTTGAAGCAGGTGGATACCCCGGAAGCTTCCCCCGTGATCGATAAAGTGCCCGCCGGGATACTGGAGGAGGTTTACGCTGACCTAGTCGAGCGCACAGGTGCCGAGGAGGGAGATATCAAAATCATCAGGGCGGAGGCGGTGGTGTGGAACGATGGCGCGCTGGGCTGTCCCAAGCCGGGCGAGTTCTACATCCAGATGATGATCAACGGCTATGGGGTGGTGCTGGAGGTGGAGGGGGTATACTATGACTACCGGGTCACTGACTCCGGTGATTTCAAAATATGTGAGCAGGAAAGTTTGCCCCCGATCACTTCGCCTGATATGAGCGACCAGTCTCAAAATCCCCTGATGATGCAGGCCAAGGAAGACCTGGCGGCGCGATTAGGAATTCAAACCTCCGCAATTGAGCTGCTCGAATATAAAGAGGTCGTCTGGCCTGATTCCAGCCTGGGCTGTCCGCAGCCTGGGATGAAATACCTCCAGGTGCCCCAGGAGGGTGTGTTGATCCGATTGGGTGTCGGAAGGGAGATGTACTTCTACCACAGCGGCGGAGATCAAGCCCCATTCCTTTGCGAGCAGCTGTCTCAGATTATTCCCAGTGCTAATTTAAAGTCTGACGAATTGATTCCACCACCTGGTTCCGAGCTCGATTAACGAGCAGTGCTTGGCAGCTCGACCGATAAAGCAGACCGGCGCTGCTCACCAAGACATCCAGGTGGCGGATCTGCTCCCCAACCAGAACAACTGCGATCAATAAATCATTGATAGATGAAAAAACCACTCACCTTTCCGGTGAGTGGTTTTCTTTCACTAATCTGACAAATATCTAATCCGTATCTATTCGGACGAGTGTCAGGCCGATAAGACCACCATTACTGTGCGAAACAGCACCCAGGTATTTTGTCCCTACGGTGAGACCCGCCCAGTCAACAGTGATCGTTTCGGTTGCACCGAGGGTGGCAGATGCGGGAGCAGTGACTGTCATATTGCCACGATCATCCACCAGGCCAAACGCCCAGTTGAACAGCGTGTAATTGGAGTCAGGCCCGTCGGTCTGCCATCCGTGGACAGCGATCTGGTATGTGCCATCCGTCGGGAGCAGCACGTTCACCTCTTCCTCCGAGGTGCCAGAACCACTTAGCCCAACAACTTGACCTATATCACTTGGATCATCACCGGGACCCCAAACATAAAGGTCCAGATCATCAGCACCATCGACGTAATCGTCAAACAACGAAAAACGTGCGTAAGCGGCACCGGCTGGGACTGAAAATTCGTGCCAGGTGATACTCACACAATTGTAAGGGAAAGCGCTGAAATCACAAGTGGCCAGAGCGGATTCGATATCATTAGTCGGGTCATCGACCACGGTACCCGCCTGCATATCTGCCTCGGCCAAACCATGCGTACCAGCGGTGTAAGCACCCGTGTAACCAAAGGTCACATCGAAACCTAGTGAGCCATCGGTACCCGTACCTGCCACCTCACCAGGCGTGGCCAGCGCAACGGGCTTAACCGCGATCGGGCTGCGCACATTGTGCGGGCCATGGGACCATGTCAATGATCCAAACGCCCACTGACCGATGGTCGCTGCTCCTGTAGCAGTAAAGGTCACATCATACGAGGCTGATTCACCTTCTGCGAGGGTCAATGAAGACGGAGAAACGACCACATCGATACCTGGCGGAGGACTCACGGAAACTTCGTAAGTTCCGGCTGGGCCAACGTTGGTCACATAGCGGGTAACCGTCTCGAAACCAGCCAGCTCAGCGATGCCGATCGAAGCCAGGTTCAATTCACTGGGGTCAAACGAGAACCCTAACGACGCGAGGAAGTCGCAGGTCCCCTGACTGATATTGGCCGGGTTGTTACCACAGAGGAAAGCCAGGTAATCCAAGAAGCCAGCATCATATACCAAACCTGGATCCACTGCCGGGTTCGGGTTCAAGTGTCCTGCCCCCATATCAAAGGGATCGGCCGGGGTGACGCCATCTTCCTTCAATACCCCTTGAGAGGCCGTGGTCATCAACGCAGACTTTGCCATCGCCGCGCTCCAATCTGGGTGTGCATCCTTGAGCAGGGCAAACGCCCCGGCTACGTGAGGGCTGGACATCGAGGTGCCCATGATGGACTGGAAGAGTTGATCAGGCGCCCCTAGGTCTGGGGTGGGGGTGTTGCCAGCCAGGATGTTTACTCCTGGAGCGGTGATGTCGGGTTTGATGATATCAAAGGCGCCGCCGTTCGGACCTCGTGAACTGAAGGAAGCCATCACATACGGTTTCGCCCGGGGATCAGGTGCGTATACGGCGTTACCTTGTGTGAAACTAACCGTCACTTGACCCGGATTCGCTACCAGATAGGCTTTCAGCGGATTTCCAACATCATGCAGAACGTGAACCGTAGGCAGCACGTGGTTGTCAGTGGGCATCGTGTTCACCGCAGTGGAGTTGTGAAATATGACTGCACCACCACCACCGGCGGCAACATTCGCAACACGCTGGACGCGAGGTACACCGAAATCATATTGGTTGCACAACACGGCATCGTTGGCCTGGAATGTACCTGGCAAGAAAGCATTTAGGCACATGCCAGAGGTATCTCCGGCAACGTCTTCAATTCCTTCAGCATCCACCAGGTTGAAATCCTCAACACCACCGGTGATGGATCCTCCCCAGATTCCGGTTGGAGGCGTGCCGGGACCGCTCAAGGTGATATCACTGATAAACGCCCTGTCTTGGGTGTTGGCACCCACGGAGGTGATCCAGGGCGTCCAGTCAGGAGATCCAGTGGTTTCAGGGTCAGGGCCCGAGTTGCCGGCTGAAGTGGCCACATACACCCCAGCATCCGCAGCGAACAGGAAGGAGATGTCATCGGGACCGAGCGTGGTCGCACTGGAGCCAATGGAGTAGTTGATCACATCCACCCCATCTGCTACAGCCCAATCAATTGAACCTACGAGGTCAGAGGTGAAGCAGCCCACGACCCAGCATCCTTTGTATGCAGCAATGCGTGCTCGGGGTGCTATGCCACTGACAGTGCCGCGGTCAATGCCGAATATCGAAGCGGGTACACCGGCATTTCCACCCGCGGTGCTGGCGGTATGCGTACCGTGACCATCTGCGTCACGCGCCGAAAGGTAGTCTCCCGCCTTATTCTTAAGATTATTGACTTGTCCTCCTTTGAAATAGCGAGCGCCAATCAGTTTGTTATTGCAGTCATCCTGTGACCAGTTTTCACCAGATTGACAGGTGCCATGCCAGTCCGCGGGTGGCGGCCCGTATACCCGGGTTCGCTTCCCGCTCTCGCCTGGACGGTCAGCAAAATCATATTGATCAGAAAAGCTGGGGTGCTCCGGCCAGATTCCTGTGTCGATCACACCAATGATGACATCTTCACCAGTGAAGCCCAGGTCCCAAACCCCACCCGGAGCCGTCAAACCGAGGAACTCGGGGCTGTTGTCGGTTTCGACCTGGCGCAGTTCATCAGCCCAAATAGTAAGCACATCGGATTGAGCTGCCAGGGCTTTCGCCTGGGCTCCTGATAGGGAGGCAGCGAAACCATTGAAAGAATACCCGTAGCTGTAGATCTTGTTATCTTTTGCGCCCACAGCATCCAGAGCAGCATCATGCTTCCCGTCGAGATATGATTTGTACTTCTTTACCGCGGCGCTATTCGGGTTGATCTTTTGTCCTTTGCCTGGCTTCGTGGCCTTCAATCCATTTACCCCGCCTTCGTAGGCGACAACTGGGTCATCGATCATTAGGACGATATACACACCATCCTTGTATTCCGACGACAGGGCTGGTTTTGATGTTTTTTCAAATTTCGGGCCATTGCCCTGGGCAAAAACAGTGGAACTAAAGGCCAGCACCAAGGCCAGGATCAAGAAAATGTTAAATATCACTCGTTTCATCTTGAAAAACTCCTTTTTCATTATCAGTTCGAGTTTTGAAATCCGCTTCGTTCCGAATTTCAATCAGTAAACGGGAGATTCATATCTGGGGTTTTTCCCTTGCCACCTCCTTAGGTTAAACTCAATCTTTAATTCTCCCCACAACTGTGATCCTTAGATTGGCATGTTTATTTAACAAATAATTCCCCCGTGCAGCTCGAGGGAGCATCCTAAGGGGGAATCGAAAACGCATTGGATGCGTATCAGCAGAGTTGTGAAGGCAATGGTCACAAAATTCATGGACAACAAATGAGAGCGATCCAGTAAATCCTGTTCAAAATACGCGTGGGGTATCGATACCTGCTTCGCCGTGCCCAGGCTCGCAAAATGCTCACCTGCCCCATACCTTACAATTATGCAAATTGTACCAGATTTAACAAACGATTTGTATAAGAATTATTTCCTATGCATTTTGGGCAAACAAAAACCAGCCTCTCAGCCGGTTTTTGATAAGTAACTTAAGTTGCTACCAACCGGACATCACGTCATTCTGAGCGAGGTACGAGCGAAGAATCTCTCCATAGTTCAGCTGATTCTT
>JBFFEL010000165.1:0-6368 GCA_041558875.1 Anaerolineales bacterium | reverse complement strand
CTGAATGCGGAAGCGGTTTCCTGGTTCAATCAAGTTGAAAACTCAGGGAAGACTATCCCGGTATCTTTTGATGAAACGGGGTTGATCGAGATCGCCGACCGGGATTTGGCGAGACATATTGTCTGGTCTGTCTACATGGGGGGCGCAAATTTTGAGCTGTTCACTTACCCGCTTAATTCGTATCAGGACTTTTCTGCCCACTTTTCTGATTTGACCAGGGCGCGTGGCTTTATTGAACAATTCCCTTTTTGGGCCATGAGACCGACCAATGGGCTTCTAGTAAGCGGTGAAGGATATGTTTTTTCGCAGGCAGGGGAAGTATACAGCGCCTATCTTCCTGACGGCGGTCAAATTGAGTTAGATCTTACTTCGACACAGGAGACTTTTACAGGTGAATGGTTTAATCCTCGTGATGGTTCAAAACAATCTTTGGGTAATGTTGAAGGAGGGGCGATTCTCCAATTGTCTGCTCCAACCAATGACGATTGGGTTTTATCTCTGATCAAATCCAGCGTATCTCCGATGCCAACGCGAACTCCAACTTCCCCTCCCGCGGTGAGCATGATCGATGTGCGCGTGGCTGGGAGTTCAGACGATGCCGAAGAAACAGAGGCGGGAAACGTCAGGAGGACCAGCGACCAAGTGCACCGGGCAGAAGCTTATGATGGGGACCAGGCCGGAGCTGCCTTGCTCCACATCGAGCACGATTAGCACTTCTCTGGCGTAATTGAAGCCATATCTTGGATTACAGATTGTCAATCGGCACTGGCTCGATCGGCTCAGCCAGTTCAAAACCAAAAACCCGGGAGTAAAAATATAGTTCGCCGTCCAGGGCGCGTTTAATGTTCTCGGCCTTGCGGAACCCGTGCTGTTCGCCTTCAAATTCCAAGTATGCCACCGGAAGACCCTTGGCTTTGACCGCTTCATACATTGTTTGGGATTGGTTCGGAGGCACAATTTTATCTTCTGAACCCTGGAAGAAGATCATCGGGCACTTGAGCTGGTCTGTGTAGTTGATCGCTGAACGTTCCCGGTATAGTTCGTGTTTTTCAGGGTATGGCCCTACCAGATTATCCAGGTATCGCGACTCGAATTTGTGAGTGTCAGCAACCATCGTTTCCAGATCCCCGATGCCATATCGGCTGGCGCCCGCTTTGAACACATCTCGGAAGGTGAGCGCGCACAGCGTGGTATATCCACCTGCACTCCCGCCTGTGATCATCAACCGGTTTTCATCGACCTCACCCTGGTTTACCAGATATCGCGCTGCATTGGCACAATCATCGACATCGGCGACTCCCCATTGGCCATTGAGACGCTGGCGGTAAGCCCGGCCATAGCCAGTGCTGCCCCGATAATTAACATCCATCACGGCGATGCCGCGGCTGGCGTAGTATTGAATCTTCGCATCGTATGTGGGGGTTGTTGCGCTGGTCGGTCCCCCGTGACTCATCACCAGCAGGGGCGGTTTTTCTCCCTGTGGGCCTACGAAGTCTTTATTTTTAGGGGGATAGAAGAAACCATAAGCCACCTGGTCCCCCTCAGTGGGGATTTCGACCTCTTGCGGAATTGAGGTGTAATCTGGATCAATTTTGCTCTCGCTCGAGTAGCGCAATACCTCCTCTTTTCCATTCTGAAGATCTCGCCGGACGACTGCCATATTTTCGGTGGGTGACCCGGCGAGAAACAGAGCCAGTCCCGGAGAAGCTTTAACACCGCTTATATTGGTGTAGTTTGTTTCAATTTCTTCCAATTCCAATGTCTCGGTGTCAAGGCTGGCCAGGTGAGATTTGCCCCGTTGTGAATACGAACAAATGATGTGTCTGGGAGATTCGAACGCATAGGTAGACATACCAAAGACCCATTGAGGCAGCCCAAATTCGGCTTCCATCGGGCACAGCGCTTCAACTTTCCCCTCCACCCAACGATATAAATTCCACCAATTTGAGCGATCGGAGACGAAATAAAGCACGCCGTCTGGAGACCATTCCGGTTGAAAGATGGACTCAGCAGGACCACCCACCACTCGCTGAGTGTTGCTGAGCGAGCCATCCTCGTCCACTTCACCGACCCATAGTTCGGTACCATCCCAGGGCATGTTAGGATGGTTCCAGGTCAGCCAGGCCAGCATGGAGCCATCTGGATTGAGCCGCGGGGAGGAATAGAAATCATTCCCGGAAACAATGATCTCGCCGCCAGTGTCATCCCCGTCTGTATTCAATTTAACCAAAGTGTTTACAGCTTCCCCGGTTCCAGTGTGGTCTTCTCGCACGCTGTATAGAAATCGACCTCCCTGGTCGAGGACATAATCCGCATACCTGAAATCCGCCTCAGGCGTTATTGGTCGCGGAGATTCGTCCGGATCAAGGCGATATAAGCGCTGGTTTCTATAGTTCGAGAAGTAAAGCGTGCTGTTCCTGACAGTGTATGCATGGCCTCCGTATTCGTGAACCCGGGTGCGCGCATTGAAGGGTTGCGGGGTCAGATCGGCTGTATCACCGTTTGGATTATGCCGAACCACAACTATCCGCCCATCCTCTTTTGGTCGTAATTCTTGCCAGTAGATATCACCATCGAATATGTCAGTCCCGCTGAGACCGATCATATCCGCGACGATCAGTTCCGAGGTGATGGGTGATCTCCAAGAGCCGTACGGGACAGTTTTTTGTTTAGACATGGTTGTATTCCTTATTCTAGATCTGATTTGCTCCCACTTTCCAACCTGGTTTCCGATTCCTGGTCTTCAACAATCCAGTGGAAGGCTTGCCCTCTTGCCAGCAGGATTCCATCTTCATCGCGTACGGTTGCAGTGAAGGTCAGCTTCCTTCCCTGACGGGCTTTCACCTTGGCTTCCACAACGATATATTTGATATCTTGCGTTATGGGTCGACTGTATTTCATCTCCAGGCGCCGGGTGACATTGAAGGGTGCTATCAGAAAGCTCAATGGACCGATCGTGTTGTCAACTGCTGCCGCCACCATACCCCCTTGCGTGATCCGATATGGATTTTGATACTCGGTCAGGACGGGAAACCTGGTTTTGATCTGTTCAGCATCTAAATCGATGGACAAGAATTCACCCTGCATTAACTCGAACACAGGTGCGGGAATCAGGAATTCATCGATCTTTTCTCCCAATCGTTCGCGCAGTATTTTGTTGATGTATGGATCGTCCATCTAGGTGATTTCCTTTTACCGATTTCTTTTGGAATTTGGTGTTCGCAATTCTATTGATCTGATGCCATCTCAATCAGCAGAAAATGACTTTCCCCAGTGGAGCGGATTTCCAGGATTTCCTCCCCCAAAATCTTCAAGGCATCGTGCTGGTGGAGCTGAATATCATTTGCTGATAGATTTCCGTCCAGGCAGGCCAGGTAGCTCTGGCGATCAGCCCAGTTGTGATAAACAATCTTCTCCGAATCGACCAACCTGGCGGCGTAGACGTTTGCATCCTGGGCGATCTGGATAACGCCTTCCCGAGCTGCGCCTGATGCCAGGTGCAGCAGTTTATTTGGGCTGGAGAACCTGGAGAAATGCTTGCAGTCGTAGCCGGGTTTTAATCCGTTTTCGTTAGGCGTGATCCAGATTTGATAAAAACGCAGCGAACGATCTTGGGTCTCATTCATCTCGCTGTGCGTTACACCAGAACCGGCGGAAAGGTACTGGACATCACCGCTGGTTATCGTATTGGTGTAGCCCAAACTGTCACCGTGAGTCAGCTCACCCTTCACACAGTACGAAATGATCTCCATCTCCTCGTGGGGATGAGTGTCAAATCCACTATCAGGCTGCAATACAAACTCATTCAAGGCGCGCAGCACACCGAAATTCATATTCTCGGGATCTTCATACTCCGCATAGGAAAAGTGAAATCGCCCGTGGAACCAGCCATAATCAGCGGTGTAGATATCTTGAGTCGAGATTTTCTGCAGCATCGTACATTCAGATAATTACACTATCAATAATCGAGAAATCTGGGGATTATTTAGGCGGTAAGGTGAGTGCGAAGTTCAATCCAGCTTCTACCCATTCCTTGAGATCAGCCTTGTCGTTGAAGCCATCTGGCTCGACCATCACCCAGCCTTTCATCGCCCGGCCGGTCATGTCGAACGGGCGGGTGTGGGGGTATTTCATGGTCTCATCGTAAGCTTCCGAACCAACCCGCACGATGAGCATGTCTTTGTGAACTCCGCAGGCCATATTTCCGTGCACCATAAACCCAACGCCGCCAAACATTTTCTTCTCGACCAATCCAGACTGCTGGCCGAGTGCATCCCGGATACGGCTGGCAAGCACTTCGTCGTATGCCATGCACACCTCCCAAAAATAATCTTCCCAATTTGGTCAGAATATATCATATCAGGTTTACTGGCATCAATGAGCATTTTTAAATGGATGCCTTGCAAGAACAGTTAATAAATTCGTAATCTTCCAGTAAGCAGGGCGTAACCTTCAGGCGCGATACTGGTGGCAATTCTAAAGGGGCCTGCGCAAGCCTCACCCCAAATTCTTGAAGAAGGAGTGTGTACGATGATTAAGAAAGGTGCTTTAGTTGCATTGGTGGTCGCCATCAGCCTGGTATTTGCTGTACCTGCATTCGCAGGTGGTCCTCCACCTGAAGATGAAAATGGTGATCGTGTCCGGGTTCAGGTTTACGTCAGAAGCCAGGGATTATACTTTGATTCCATAGTTGGTCCGGCTCTGCCAATGGAAGGACCATTCCAGAAGCTAGAGATGGGCGATTATGGTTTGGAGACCGATTTCGGTCCTGGAGATCCTGGCTACCTTGGCGGTCGATGGTGGGTAGACGCGAATGGGAATGGCGAGATGGATGAAGAGGACGCTTTCTTCTCCTGCCCGCTGCTCGGAAAAGGGAGTGCGGTAGCACCAACTTCGTAAACTATATTAATTCACCAGTAAACTTTAAGCCAGGGTCTAACAAGGCCCTGGCCATTTTATTTAAGTCATTATTTCACACAAGGCTCGAGCAGTTCCAGGGTGGAAGTGTCGGCGTCCAGCCTGGCATTAACCCCCACCGGCAATACCGTATTGGGGCAGTGATGGCCGAAATCATCCGTCTTCAGGATAGGGAAGTTATCCTCCGCGGTGACCTCGAGGAAGATGTCTTCTACCGGATAATCCTCAACTTTCTTAGCATAACCGATCAGGACGCCGCGAATCTGCTCGAATAATCCGGCTTGTTTGAACTGGTTGAGTCGGTTCACGAGCATATCAGGGGAGTAGCCAGGAACTTCGATGAACAAGATAGCACCTGAAAAATCCGGCCAATAGGGGGTGCCCAGGAGCCACTGCATGACCCAATCATTCCCGCCCAGCAACCGGCCTTCTACAGACCCTTCCCCTCGCAGGGTGCGCCAAGGGCTGTTCTTATTGACCGGTCCGATCTCCCCCAAAATTAAGCGAGATAAGAATTCCTGGCGGTCATATTCTTGCGGCTCCATTCCGAAATAGTACATGACCATATTGCCGTGAAAAGTCACCAGATCGGTTTGGGAATAGATCCCTAAATGCAGCGTGCTGATATCGCTAAATCCAAGAAGGATTTTTGGTTGGGCCTGGATGAGTGCATAGTCCAGCAAGGGGAGACATGAATTGGCAGCCACTCCGCCGTGGGTGGAGATGATCGCACTGACTTCAGGATTGGCGAACATGGCATTGAGATCCCCGGCTCTTTCCTGTGGAGAGCCAGCGGCTAATCCGCCTTCCTGTAAAGCATGCTCCCCGAGTAAGGTCTTGAAACCAAGATCTCTGAGGTATGCGAGGCCTCTCTCCAGCTCCAGGTAAGGATCATCGGAAGGTGAGCTGGAAATCGGGCCAGAGGGCGTCACAACGCCGATGGTGTCTCCGATCTTGAGTCTGGATGGGATGAGGGGCATTTTTCCTCCTTGAGAGAACCTGGTGCGATCTTCAAGAGATGGAGTTGCGCATTATTATACCCATTCAAGATTGATCTTGAGCATCTGAACTGGACATGGGATAAGTTTTCGTCTAAACTCGAGCTTGCAAATTTATAATTTTCACCCGAATGAGGGAGTAGGCAATGAAATATATCCAGGAGTCACCCAGGTCGATACCAGTCATGGCGGAAACGGAAGTATTAGTGGTCGGCAGCGGGCCGGCGGGCCTGGCGGCGGCGATATCCGCCTCCAGGGAGGGCGTAGAAACGATGCTGGTAGAGCAGTATGGCTGTTTTGGAGGCAATATCACCCAGGTTGGCGTCAACAGCATCGCTTGGTACCGCTATGAGGGTACGACGGATGTGGAGGGGATCGGGATCGAGTTTGAACAACGCGCCCAGGCGCTGAGCGGAAAACAGAGCACCCCCTTTGAGAGCAGCGACCTGCTTG
>JBFFEL010000164.1:0-6964 GCA_041558875.1 Anaerolineales bacterium | reverse complement strand
GGAGCGCTGCATGGAGCCTGGTGTTGGGATATGCATTTTCTGGATTACTTCGCTCAGCGCGGTTACGCCTCTTATGCCGTCAATCTGCGCGGACATGGAAACAGCGAGGGGCGAGAGAACTTGCGTTGGACGCGCATCTCCGACTTTGTCGAGGACCTGGCGAATATAGTTCGGCAACTGCCCAGCCCGCCCATTTTGATCGGACACTCCATGGGTGGATTTGTTATCCAGAAATATCTGGAGAAACAGATAACGCCAGGAGCGGTGCTACTGTCTTCGCCGCCGCCTACCGGGCTCTTGCCGGTAGCGCTCAAGAGTGCCTGGCGGCATCCGCTCATCTTCGCCAAGGCCAACTTGACGCTCAGCTTATTCCCGCTGGTTGCCACTCCCAAATTGGCGCGCGAGGCGTTCTTCTCCGAAGACATGCCAGATGAACAACTCCTGGAATATTGGAAACAGATGCAGGATGATTCCTATATGGCCTATCTGGATATGGTCGCGCTTGACCTGCCCAAGCCTGCGAAGGTTAAGACTCCTTTGCTGGTTCTGGGTGTTGGGGGGGATAAAATGATCAAGCCCAGTGAAATCAAAGCGACGGCGCGCGCCTACAACGCCCAGTCCGAAATCATCGCCGATTTGGCGCACAACAGTATGCTCGAAACACGCTGGCAGTCCGTGGCAGAACGAATCCTAGTTTGGCTGAAGAAATAGGAATGAGGGCTGCCAAATTTGTCGCTAAGATCTCTAAGTCGTCTACAGAGATATCGCCTTCTGGTATTGAACTGAACAGATCATTTCCATAAATCTAGTATCTATGCTGATAAGATTCCATATCAAATTCACCTTCCCATACTCCCATAATTTCAGTAAGCCATTGGTAACGTTCATCTTTTGTTTCAAAAAAATTCCGGAGGTATTCTGCCAGATGTGGGAGCCTTTTGCTGGGCGACGGAAAAAACCCATCGTATCGAATTTAATTTCAGCACCATCATCAGTGAATATAACCCCGAATAGATTGGAGGCGCAAAATACAGGATTCTGGGCTTCAAATAATGACCAATGAACAGTTCCATTGATTCGACCTTGAACGGTTCCTTCACCACTTCCAAGGTACTCTCCTACCTTACCTTCATCTGAAACATGTTCTTTTCCCTCTTTATACTCAAGCCTTATTTCAAACAAATATGTTAATGTGTCTTCTTCAGATATGGTTTGCGTATCCAAAGCTACCTCGATTTTAGATTTCCAATAACATTAATCACCCCACTATTATGACAATCAACATATTCCTAGATTCGAATATGTCGCTATAATATATTCGGAGATACGAATATGACAAAGCGTGCACCAGAAAAATCAATTAGCAGGTTATTGGACACAATTGGTAAGTCTCCTCGCATTCTGATCTTGATGGCGATTGGGGAAGGAGAAGCTTGTGTATGCCATCTGGAAGCTATACTGGGATACAAACAGGCCTACATATCCCAGAATTTGATGGCCTTACGCAAAGCAAAGCTGCTAAAATCTCGACGCGAAGGGCGTTTCGTTTTTTACCAGGTGAGCGATCGCCGCCTGTTAGATCTGATCCGTAATGCAGGTGAACTTGCAGGCATTTCAGAGGAAGAATTAGAAGCCCTAGATCATTCATCCCGGCTGCCAAATTGCTGTTGCCCAAATTGTATTGGCTCTCTTGAAGTTGCCCCAATTTTTAGTGGAGCAAACCAAAATACTGTGAAGATGGCTTAATTCCTTTTTCATTTTATGAACTCTTTGGAGGCAAATATGTTAACAATCAAAGTCCTTGGTCCGGGGTGTGCGAATTGTCAGAAGGTGGAAGTTGTGACCAAAAAAGCTGTGAACGAAATGGGTATGCGAGCTGAAGTAATTAAGGTCACAGATTACACCGAGATAATGGAATTCCGCATCATTTCAACTCCGGGATTGGTGATCAACGAAAAACTGGTTTGTGCTGGGCGAATCCCTACCCAAGGTGAAGTCACTTCCTGGTTGGCGGATGCAATGATGGAAGCACCAGAGGAAATATAGCCAGTGGAATATAAAGTCCTATTCTTATGTACTGGTAATTCCTGTCGCTCGCAAATGGCTGAAGCAATTATTAATGACTGCCTAGGCGATCGATGGCAGGCGGTATCAGCAGGCACGAAACCTTCTGGTTATGTACATCCAAAAGCCATCAGAGCGCTGGCAGAAATAGGGATTCACCATGAAGGGCGATCCAAGTCAGTTGATGAATTCAGATCGATAGATTTCGATCTTGTGGTCACTGTATGCGATTCGGCTTCAGAAGAATGTCCGGTATGGTTAGGGAGTGGAAAACGAGAACACATCAATTTCCCTGATCCAGCAGCTGCAATTGGTGATGAGGGGCAAATCATGGAGGTTTTTCGCCAAGTTAGGGATGATATTGCACTCAAAATACCAGCATTACTTCAAAATTTTGAGCAAACTCCTTCAACTAAATGATATATAGGAGGAATGCACTGATGGCAGAAACATTATCGGCAAACTCCAGTTCTTTCGGAGTCTCACAAAGACTTTCAACCCTGGATCGTTTTTTGACATTATGGATATTCCTAGCCATGGCTGTTGGCGTGGGGATCGGATACTTCTTCCCCACCGCGGTTGAGAACTTTAACAGCGCTGTATCGGTGGGAACGACGAATATCCCCATCGCAATTGGCTTAATCTTGATGATGTATCCCCCATTGGCCAAAGTCCATTATGAGGATTTGGGGGATGTCTTCCGGAACTGGAGGATCTTGAGTTTGTCCCTGGTTCTTAATTGGGTAATTGGTCCGATCTTGATGTTCCTGTTAGCTATCATATTCCTGCCACGTTACCCCGAATACATGGCTGGATTGATCATGATCGGGCTGGCACGCTGCATCGCCATGGTTATTGTCTGGAACGACCTGGCTAAGGGTGACCCAGAATATGCCGCCGGTTTGGTTGCCTTCAACAGCTTGTTCCAGGTTTTCTTCTACAGCGTTTTTGCCTGGATATTTATCACCAAGTTGCCACCACTGCTTGGTTTGCAGGGCAGTGTCGTCGATATCACGATAGGCGAGATTGCCAAGAGTGTATTCATCTACCTTGGCATCCCAATGATCGCCGGTTTTTTGACCCGCGTAATCCTGATCCGGTCAAAAGGTAAAGAATGGTATGAGAGAGAGTTTGTGCCGCGAATCAGCCCATTAACCCTGATCGCGCTGCTGTTCACCATCGTGGTAATGTTCAGCTTAAAAGGCAATTTGATCGTCCAGATTCCCCTGGATGTGGTGCGAATTGCCATTCCTCTGATTATCTATTTCGTTGTCATGTTCTTACTCAGCTTCTGGATGAGTCACAAGATTGGGGCCAATTACGCCAAAACTACGAGCCTTTCCTTTACCGCGGCCAGCAACAACTTTGAGCTGGCAATTGCCGTAGCTGTGGCAGTTTTTGGTATCAGTTCTGGCGCGGCCTTTGCAGCTGTGATCGGCCCCCTGGTAGAAGTTCCGGTCATGATCGGCCTGGTGAATGTGGCCTTCGCGCTGCGAAAGCGGTATTACAAAAATGAATTGCAGCCTGCTACAGAATCAGCTTAGTGCACGGCAAATTTCAAAATAATGGGACGGAACTATGACAGAATACCTAGAAACCACGGTTGACAAATTTATCTTCAAAGTCGCTGTAGATCGCCTTTACAATGAAGAAGGGGTTTGGGCTAAGTCTGAGGGCGAACTTGTCCGCATCGGCCTATCTGATTTTGTGCAGCAGCGCAATGGCGATGTCGCCTTTGCAGAGGTTAAGCCGGAAGGGACAGCGGTTGCTCTGGGTGATGAGGTGGCGGTGATAGAAACGATTAAAGTGGACATCGCATATTCGTCACCGGTGAGCGGTAAGATCGTTGAAGTCAACCCGGCGATGGAAGAAGCACCGGAAGCCATAAACCAGGATCCTTATAACCAGGGTTGGTTAGCGCTGCTCGAGCCATCTGCCTGGGAGGATGAACGCAGCCAGCTGCTGGATGCCCAGGATTATTTCAAGCGCATGAAAATTGAAGCAGAAGAAGAGACGAAAAAACTATGAACCACCCAATCCCCAAAAATCCCCAAGTTGTGATCGTTCCGTGCAGCGGAATCGGCAAGACCTACGGCACCGTCAGCCGCGAAGCTGCCTATGAGGTGGTTGAAGATCTTCGCCCGGACCAGGCCAAACTTGTAGCCCTTTCCATGCTTGTCCTGGGAAATGAGCAGGCACGAAGCGCTGTGACCGCCAACCCGACTGTAACCATTGATGGCTGTAAGTTGGCCTGTGCCACAAAAATGGTAAAAGAGAGCGGCGGGGAGGTCGCCCGGGATTTCGCAGTTCTGGATGTTTACCGCAACCACCGCCAGTTAAAACCGCTAGGGATTGCAGTCCTCAGCGAAGGTGGGCAGCAGCTGGCCCGTGTCCTGGCGGAGGAAGTCGCTTCTGTTGTGGATGAGGTAGTCGAACCCAGCCCAGAAGGAGATCAAAATGCCTGATCTGCTCAAGAAAAAAGTCGGCATCGTGGCCTGCTCTGGGGAAGAACTTCCTGAAGGAACCGTAACCAGGCTCGCAGCTTTGAAAGTGCTGGAAGACCTGCGCCCGCAGGATACCGTCACGATCTGCCTCCCCCTCTTCCTGGCGGGTGGGGAGGGCGACCGGGCCTTTGCCCGGTTTTATCCCACCATTGCCGTGGATGGATGTGAGCAGCGCTGCGCGGCTCGAGCTACAGAATTGTATTCCGGGAGTCCTGCTGCCAGTATTGTGGTGAGTGATTTACTTACTGAAAACGGATTGGAACCGCCTCGAGGTTGCCGCAAGTTGGATGATGCTGGCTTGCAAGCTGTAGAGATTACGGCAGAACACATGACGCGCGCAGTGGATGAACTTTTAGGTAAGCCATGGAGCAGACGTACAGGCGCTTTTATCGAAACTGAAATGGCCTCCGAACCGCAAGAATCTATTGAAGCAACCTGCGCCTGTGGCTCAGGCATCCCGGTTCAGGAGGTGCTTATTGATGGAAAAAACGTAACCTTAATCGCATTGCCGGTAATTTTCCAACAATTCCAGGAGGCTGGCAAACTGCCTTCAGAGGACACTGCGGGAGAGATCTTTGAGATGGTAAAGGTCTACAACCCCATCCCCGAGGGTGCCGATGAAATTTATACCCGTTGCTTATTAAGCGAGTACTCCAACTTTTGCTTGGAGAAGGAATTCACCCAATGAGTCGGACCGCAACTTACCACACAGAAGTAACCTGGAAAGGAGAACACTGGGGGCATATCATCATGGGCAACGGACTGGAGATGGATTTTTCCGCACCTCCAGATGCCCAGGGTCATCCTGGAGTGTTCACCCCTGAAGATGCCTTTGTGGCTGCCGCCAACACTTGTATCATGATGATGTTTATCTGGGCGACAGAACGTTTTAAGCTCAACCTGCTCTCGTATGAGTGCAGGGCAGAGGGAACCAAGTTGATCGAACTTGATCGGACGGAGATTTTCACCCATTTGCGTTTTTGGCCGGTCATCCAGATCTCTGTCGATGGAGAAAATCCGCAGCGGGTTGAGGCACGTGTCCGCCGCGCCCTGCAATCTGCGCAGAAATACAGCCTGGTGGCGAACTCAGTCAAATCGGAGATCGTTATCGAACCCGAGATCGAAATCATCGACCGAGTTTAGAGGCTGGCTAACCTCCACTACCCGTGGAGGAAAAAATTTTAGATAAATATATTCAGGATTCCGAATATGTAGTGAGGGGCAAGTCACGATGGACAAAATACCGATTCAATAGCCGAATGGTCGCTGGCGCCACTTTCACGAAAATTATGAATATATTTGCACTCCTCCGGTTTTAGTGCTCGTGATGAGAAAATGTGGTCAAAGCGTCTTCGTGCCTTAACTTTTCCTTTTCTCCACAGGACCCAGCTAAAATCCTGGACTTCAAGACCATTCAGCATTCGGAAAACATCCGGCAAATCAGATTTTGTTAATCCTTCAATACGCTTCGTTCACCTGCATCCCACCTTTGATGATTTCGTTTAATATAAACCTCCCCATTTGGTTTTTCCTTCTGTCCCCACGTCACAATGGTCCCACCGGGTTTTTCAAACTGTGGTGAATTGAAATCTCCGCACAATATTCGGGGAACATCCGAGGTCATCGCTAGACGATTGTAGATACCTTCAAAGATATCAATCTTAATCCAGCCATTTGAAGAGCCTGGGGGGATATGGACTGTGTGAAACTCTATATGACCATTTGAAACCTCGATGATGGCTGATAAAACTCGCTCTGACCAGGGTATTTTTAAATCAGATGCTGGTAGTTTATTAAGTGGTAAGCGACTCGCGATTAGTTCTCCATATCGCCGGCCTAATTCACTGCCAAGTTGAACACTTTCAATAATGTGATTGAACCCATGTTCTTTGAGTAGGTACTCAAATTGTGAATATGATTTTGTTGTTACTTCTTGTAGAGCAATTATGTCAGGTGCCCTGCTGGTGATAAGACCCACCTGTTGTTCACAGCGTTTCACCCTACCTGCGACGTTCCAGGAGATTAATCGCATTCGTACTAATCCAGTTCAGCCCGAAAAACCCAATTGATTTTTTTTAGAAGTCATATTATTCAAGTGGATTTATGGTTCCGTCTGTTATTAAGCATGCGCCGGATTCGTATATCCGAGTTACATCAAATAACCCATAATAAATTTCAACCCAGGATTCAAAGTGTGCATCCTCGGAAAAAGTGTATAGAGTCCCCTGGGTGTGGAAAAGTTTTGTGGTGGTTTTCATTCTCAATCCTTCCTTATGAGATCCACCACATATGAGGGTTGTAGTGGTCCCATAAAATTGGACACTTTTTGAGGCAATCTTAGGGGGAAGCCTCCAATAATTGGGACTGCCACCAGGCGTACTCATATTCCACTGGTG
>JBFFEL010000163.1:0-6982 GCA_041558875.1 Anaerolineales bacterium | reverse complement strand
GAAGTTCCGATCTGGCAGAAGCGCATCCGGCTCATCTGGCGCCAGGTCAGGAACAACGTAGCTCTTTTCGCCGAGAACCCGATCGGCCTGATCGGCCTGGGGATAATTTTTATATACGCCATGATGATCGTCATCTACCCGCTCCTGATTGGCAATGTCTGGGACCCCAACATTTATCACCCGGTGGTTGGCATCGATCAAAGCCTCCCCTTCCATCCAGCTGCACCCTCAAGCGATCACCTGCTGGGTACGGATCCCCTGGGCAGGGACATCCTCAGCCAATTGATGTTCAGCACGCGCACGGCATTTATCCTGGGCATCGTCGCTTCCACGGTCACGCTGATCGTCGCCACTTCTATCGGGGCGGTCTCGGCTTATTACGGCGGCATCGTCGATACCATCTTCATGCGCACGGCTGACCTGATGATCATGACACCCACCATCACGATATTGATCGTTTTGGGGGCCTTGATCAGCCTGGATATTTTCGACCTGGCGGTGGTGATCGGTCTGCTTTCCGGGCTTGGCGCGGCGACGATCATCATCAAATCTCAAGCTTTGACTATTAAAGTACGCACGTATATCGAGGCAGCCCGTGTGGCTGGGGGCAGCAATTTCCATATCATCACCAAACATATCATCCCCAATCTGCTGCCGATCTCTTTCCTGTACATGATGTTCACCGTCTCGGCTGCGATCGGCATCGAGGCCGTGTTATCATTCTTCGGACTGCTGGACATCCGCATGTCCTGGGGATTGATGATCCGCACCACGGAATACTCAGGATACCTGCTGGATTTTAGCAAGTGGTGGTTGATCTTCCCGGCCAGCCTCTCGATCAGCTTTCTGACCGCGGCCTTTTACCTAGTCGGTCGGGCTCTGGACGAGATCGTCAACCCCAGGCTGCGCAAACGTTAAGTGTGGGTCAATTAGAAACAAAAAAGCGGTGCAAGATATTTATACTAAATCAAATGAGTATTCCTGATTGCAGAATGCTGAAAGGAAAAGAAATTGTCTGATTACGTCCTGCGCGTCGAAGATCTCACCATGCATTACAACACCCGCGCCGGGGATGTCTCGGCGGTGGAAAATGTCAGCTTCGCCATGAAGAAGGGGGAAGCCATGGGCTTGGTCGGAGAATCGGGTTGTGGAAAAACATCGGTAGCCGCCTCACTGCTCAGGCTGCTGCCGGATAACGCCCAGATCAAGTCTGGTCAGGTCTTCCTGAACGGCACAGAGCTGATCGGCCTGAGCGAAGAGGAGATGCGTAAGATCCGCTGGAGGCGCATTTCCATGGTCTTTCAGGCTGCGATGAATTCCCTCAATCCTGTTTATACCGTTGGCGATCAGGTCATCGAAGCTTTGGAAGCGCATGATGTTACAAACACCAATGAGGAATCACGACAACGGGTGGAGGAGCTCTTCCGCCTGGTCGATCTCGACCCAAAAATGATGGACCAATATCCTCACGAATACAGCGGCGGCATGCGCCAGCGGGCGATCATCGCCATGGCGCTCGCCTGCCACCCGGATTTGATCGTCGCCGACGAGCCCACCACTGCCTTGGACGTGATCGTGCAGGATAACCTGCTGCGCGAGATGACCGCCCTGCAGAAGCAGCTAGGTATGAGCATGATCTACATCTCGCACGACATCGCCGTGATTGCCGAAGTCAGCGACCGCATCGGCGTGATGTACGCCGGCCGCTTAATCGAGTATGGCAGCGCAGAGCAGATTTTCAAACGCCCACTGCACCCCTACACCCATGGACTGATGTCAGCCTTCCCCAGCATTGTCGGACCAAAGCGAGAGCTGGCCGCCATGCCAGGGGAACCCCCTGACCTGATCAATCCACCTCCCGGATGCCGCTTTCACCCAAGGTGTCCCTACGCACAGGAGATCTGCAAAGGCGAGGCTCCAGAGTTCAAAGATCATGGGGACGAACATCTCGCTGCCTGCTACTTCCCCATCGAGGTTTCTTCTAATGGCCGCTAATTATTCCGTGAAACAATCATCAAAAAGTAAAACCAGCACTGGGTTGATCACCTCTAATGAATATCCTCACGAACCGCTGGTTAAAATCGAAGGCTTAAGTAAACTTTTTCCCCTGACCACCGGCATCTTCCAGAGAGCGACTTCTTTCATCCACGCGGTGGATGGTATTAATATTAATATCCAGGAGGGCGAGAGCCTGGGACTGGTGGGCGAATCGGGCTCGGGTAAAACAACCACCGGCAAGCTGCTGGTCCGTTTGCATGAGCCAACAGAAGGTTCCATTCGCATGGTGCTGGATGGCGAAGACAAAGACATCGCCCATCTGCGCGGTCGAGATTCAAAATTCTTTCACCGCCATGCGCAGATGATATTCCAGGATCCCTACGAATCACTCAATCCCCGCCGCACTATCTTCGACACCATCGCCGAACCGCTCGCCGTTCAGGGTCTTGGCAGCATCACTGAGCGTGAGGAGCGCGTGGCACACATCCTGGATACGGTGGGCCTTTCCCCTCCAGAGACTTTTGTATTCCGTTATCCCCACGAGCTCTCTGGGGGTCAGCGCCAGCGGGTGGCCATCGCCCGCGCCCTGATCGTCCTGCCGACCTTCATTGTGGCAGACGAGCCCACCTCGATGCTGGATGTCTCCATCCGCACGGGAGTCATGAATTTGATGTTGGAACTGGCTGATGAAATGGGTGTCACTTACTTATACATCACCCACGATCTGGCAGTGGCGCGTTACATGACCCAACGCCTGGGTGTGATGTATTTAGGAAAAATCGTCGAGATGAGCAACACTGAGGAGGTCCTGGCCAATCCGTTGCACCCGTACACAAATGCATTACTTGCTGCGGTACCAGTTCCCGATCCAACCTGGAGCCGCAAACAACCTGATATTGTAGGAAGCATTGCCAAAGCGATCGACCCTATTCCGCGCTGCCGTTTTTACAGTCGCTGCCCAATCAGACAGAAGGTCTGTGAAGAGAATGACCACCCACCATTGGAAGAAAAAGCCCCAGACCATTGGGCAGCCTGTTATGTGGTATAACCGAGTTCTTTCCTGATCATTTACCCAATTTGAAAATCCCCCAATATGTGTCATTCTGAGGAGGACAGTTCGGCTGTCCGAGGAAGAATCTCCCTACGCAGGGTTACTAATCCTGCTTGAGCGCAGCTGTCTTCTGCTCTCAAGGGGTCTGTGACCCCGAAGACAACCTTTACGCAGACGCAGGATCGCAGATCCTGCTCGAGCACAATTGTCCCCCGCTCTTCGGGGGTTTGTAACCCCCAAAAAATAATCTTCTACACAGGATAACAGATCCTGCTTGAGCATAACTGTTTCACGCTCTTCGGGGGTCTGTGACCCTCGAAAAATAATATTCTACACAGGATCGCAGATCCTACTCACGCATAACTGTCTTCCGCTCTTCGGGGGTTTGTAACCCACGAAAAATAATCTTCTACACAGGATCACAGATCCTGCTTGAGCATAACTGTTTCGCGCTCTTCGGGGGTTTGTAACCCCCGAAAATAAATCTTCTACACAGGATTACAAATCCTGCTCGAGCATAACTGTTTCGCGCTCTTCGGGGATCTGTGACCCTCGAGCACAATCACTACGCAGGGTTACAAACCCTGCTTGAGCGCAGTAGTCCATCACCCCATCCCTCGGAGATCTACGATCCCTGAAGACAACCTCCTTGTAAGAACACAAATCCTGTTGAAGCACAGCAGTCCCCTAGTAGGTGATAAGCCTTACGGGTTTCATAATGACGCCAAAACCATCTATCTGCCCCGCAGGCGCGGTTCGGCCACCTCATGCACCCCTCTGGCAATGAAGTAAAATGCAGCTGAGAAAAATGAGATCGCCAACGCAGCCGGGATTAAAAGGTTCCAGGTGATAGTGGTACTCAATCCCTGATAGACGAACCCCGAATAAATCATGCTGCCCCAGTTCAAGCGTGTTCGAGATAATCCCAGGAAAGCACTGAAACCAAAAGCGAAAACCGCTCCGGTAACGGTCAACAACATCTGTACTGCTGCCAGGGGGAGCATGTTCGGTGTCAGGTGATGCAGGATTATGTGCAATTTACCTCCGCCAGCCACCCGCGCAGCTTCGATAAATTGTTTATTAACGATTGACAAAGCCTGGGACCGCATGATGATCGCTGCCCCTCCAGCACCCGCGATCAGCCCGTACATCAACCCGAATTGGACCGGACTGATGTCAATCGTCCCGCCAATGACGACCATGACCAGAGGTGCCGGGATCAGGAGAGCCAGATTGGTTAAATGGGTCAGGATCGCATCGACAGTCCCACCAAGAAATGATGACGCGGCACCGATCACAGTGCTGACGATAGCAGTCGTGATTGCCGCGGTGAGCGCCATGATATAGGTCGGTGTGGTGGCCGCCAGCAGCATGCTGAGCACATCGCGACCCAGCGTATCGGTGCCCAACAGGTGGGTCACCGAGGGGGGGGAGGGGTGTGGGTAAATTGCCATATCGAAGCCCACCTGCGGATCATAGGTGACTTTTGGCCACACCGTGGCCAACAAAATTGGATGAGCAATCGCCATTACAGTGTAGATCAAAATTAACACCACGCCAAGGACCGCTAACCGGTTTTGGGCAAAGATGCTCCATGCCTCCAAGCTGCGGCGGCGGAGGTTATTGAGCCACGCCCAGTAGCGCGATAGTTTTTCCATGGTGCCATCAACGTGTACTTGAGAATCTGATTCGATCATAGGTGTTGCCTTTGTGCAGTCGTGTCATAGCGGATACGAGGATCAAGCGCAGCATGGGTGATATCTAAGATTATGCGCGTTACGATTGAAATTACGCCGATCACCAATATCAAGCCCATCACCACGAAGATATCTTGCCTGCCTACGGCGAAGAAAAGGGTAGTGCCGATGCCCTCCCAATTGAGGCTCTGTTCGATCATCACCGCGCCGGTCAGCAGGATCGGCAATCGGATGAGCAGTGCGCTGATCACAGGAAGAATAGCGTTGCGAGTCACATGTCGATCTCTGACGACCCGATCGGGTAATCCTTTGGCACGGGCGGTGACGATATAAGGTTCATGCATTGTGTCGAGCACACTGGCGCGCATGATCAACAAGATCTCGCCGAAGGACAGCAACACGAAAGCCAAGAGGGGAAGAGCAGCTACCTGAGCAATGTTGAGTGCATATGGGAATATGCCCATCCATTGCCAGGTACCAACCCAGATGGCGATCAGCAAAGACACAAATACCACCGATGGAAACGCCCGGCGCTTTAACATCTGATATATGGCACGGATGATGAGCATGTTTACGAAAGCGAAGATAAGCGTATACGTCATCGCCAACATCACCTCATTAAGACTCAGATCGGAACGCATCCATAAGCTATTATCGAAAAAGCGCGGTAATAAGCCAAAGCGATTGACGAGGAAATAAATCATCAAGAAAGCCAGCCAAGGGGGGAATGACGTGTAAAGTGCGATGGCGCTGAAGGTGACCGATCCGGAAACGAAACCGGGACCCCGCCAGGCGGTCACCTTCCCCAACCACTGTCCGATCATGAAGGCGATCAGCGTGCCCAAGCCAAAGACAAGGATGGATGCTGGGACCACAGATTTTAGTATGGACACCACCGAAGCTCCGCTGCCTCCAAACCATGTGTAAGATCGACCAAGATCGCCTTGCAGCAGGCTCATCAGCCAGGCAAGATACTGTTCCCATAATGGCTGATCCAGACCAATGGCTTCACGCATTTCCTGTGCTTCACTTAACGTCAGACCGAGGATCAAATGGCTTACAAAATCTCCGGGCAGGATTATCTGCACGATGAAGAAGATCGCAGTTTGAAAGAGAAATAATATCAGCAGACCAGAGAGGAGACGTCTTATGATAAAACGGATCAAGGTGAACTCCCAGCGATGGTTGTTAGAAAGAGTATGAGGATGTTCAGCATTTATGGTAAACTCAGCTATACTCGGAATTAGTTATTGATTGGGAAGCAAAGAATTCCATGCTTCTACTCCAGGATCGACGAAACTCAAGATCAATGCTTCGTACAGATGGTAGGCCAATACCATACCTGTACATTTTTATTGGGTTGGCGCTCTTACCCCTGCTCATCGCGGGGTTATTTATTCTATATGTAGTCATCCAAACCCCATTCCGATATGACATGAGCTACTTCACGCCCCAGTACCAGGAGATCTACAGCGCTCCAGGTCATGTCGCGGCGACATTGGAAGAAGTTTTGCATACCAGCGATGCGACCCTGTATTCCGAACTGACCGGTCTTCGACTAAAAGCTCGAGTTCCTGAGGCGAATCCGAACATGGTCCTGACCATTGTGCTGGATGTGGATGAGCTGGGATATTTTCATTATCTGTATTTCGACGTCAAGACTTACGAAAGGGCCGTCTATTATATTAAGGAGGTAAATGATCGTTGGGTGGTTATCCCGGAAGACGCCAGCTTTGCGTATAATAGCGGGCGGTGGTTAGTAACGTTTGCCCCGTTGGCTGCGATTTGGTGGGTCATACTATTCTTCGTTGGATTGGGGCTGTTAATCTATCACAGGTCTGCCAGGTTTAGAGAAGAGCTTGCCCGAGGGTTGAAGGAATAAGCTTCGCGTTGGGATCGTTTTTTGATCTCGTGTTGAAACTTCGCTATCATCCCGGATAGCAGTGTTATCGCTAACGAGAAACACCTTCACCCTGATGTTACAAACTATAATTCAATATACAATTATAGTATAAACTAAGGGTATCTAATAGTATATCTCTGAGGGATAATCCTTTTAGCCATCACACGAGAGTCTGAGTTCGTAGCCCATATTTTATCCCCGCATAGATGAGACATTTTATTGAGTGAACAAGTAAGTAAGTATCGGTAATAATGATCGAAATAATCTGGAGGGCGCTGCAACCACTAAATTGTTTGCTGGAGAATCGAATGGATAGCCGCGTTTTGTTCGGGG
>JBFFEL010000162.1:0-7015 GCA_041558875.1 Anaerolineales bacterium | reverse complement strand
TGTTTGTCAGAACTTCAAATGCGCCTCTCCCCATTCTCTCAACAGCAAACTCTACTCGTTTGTTTGGAACCACCTTTGTCACACGCATTCTCAATGAGTGCAATTTTCCGTGGAGATATTCCTCGCACTCAATCTCAGAGCCAACTTCAAGCATTGATCCATGAACAACTTGACAAGCGATGTGATCTGGATGCCATGACCCATACTCCTTCGGCATGCTCTCGAGCCAGGTAAACACTTGACGGGCAGTAGTATGAATTTCAATACTATCTCTAAGTGAAATCATGTCTGACAATCCCTATCGATGCTTTATAACAATCTCAAGCTGAGCTAGCTATCCAGACCAAGGTTTGTATCACACCAACACCAACCGTAGTCTAGCCAGGTTCATTCCGGCTAGTCATTGGGCGTACGATATTGCTGAGGTCCTGCATACCCCATTCTAGGAAGCGTTTGAGCACTTTCTTGGTATTCTCAGACCACACCCCTAACAGAAAATAATCATGATGATCTCACCTTCCCTATCATCAGAGGTCACCATGTTCGGAAATAACTGATTTAAACTCTATTTCACCATAACATTGAAATCAAATCTTTCCGAATAAACCACCCCACCCTTGAAGCGAACGCCTGCAACTATAGCTACCGGAGCAACACCTCCAGGTAGGGAAGCGGTAGATTCTTTACCCTTTATTGTGAGATGCAACGTTGCTGTCGAGGTTTGGTTTGCCCTGTCACTGCCATGCCAGAAAACCCCGCGCCCTGGATAATACGCGTCGGTCATCGCGATAGCCAAAATAAAGGGGTCATCGCTTGTGATTTCAATATCAAAAGTATGCGATTCGCCTACATCCAATTCGAGTAAATTACCTTCTGGATGGTTTAGTAGTTGAATAGTGACTTCAGGACTGGCTTTGACAGGATGAACAGGCGCACTTGCCAAAAATATAGCAATTATTAAAAACAAAGACAAAAAAATGGACTTCTTCATTTTTAACCTCCCAAATAATAATAACAGCCACCAAATCATCATTTGGTGGCCTTCATATTAGGATCGATGTTGATCCACCAGATATAAACTCAGTATATAGGAAATATTTCACAAAATCAAGTTGGAATGGGTATAGCTCTTTTGTGCACTGCAGTCAATTCATAAAATCAAAGATAATCAATATCGAAAGACACTTAGCCATCCTCATCAAGCAATTACCTAACGCCACCCTGATGAAGTCGCTGAGTCTGAGTTGAAAACTGAATTAGAGGTATGAATACTGCCACCACGGAACATATGCAAGGTGGCAGTTTCAACTAATTTGTAGACCCCATCCAGATTCTATTAATTTGGTTTACGGCAATTCAACGAACTGGTTCAGGTATGCTCTTGCCGAATCGGTGTCCAGACGGTAGGTCACATCAGTTGCACGGCACCAGGCATCGCCGATCACGGTTATTGACACGACCATGTCGCTTTCCCCAAGAAAATGCGGGCCGCCGGAATCACCATAGCACGTGCCGCCGTTGCTTGTTGAGGGGTTCATCGAGAGCTGGAGCCAATATGGCTTTAGTGCCTGAAATGTCTGTTCTGCGAAGTAGCGCTCACCAGCCCCACCTATTGCGTGCGGACCTTTGGTTTTATCGTCTCTCAATCTACCATATCCAACGGTAACGAACTGATGCCTCTTGAGTTCGTGAGCCTTTTTCATATTTGAGAGGAATCCCGCCGGTGGTAGAACTGCCGGTGTGATTCCTGCGATCGGTTCATCCAGGATGATAACAGCTACATCATTCAGATCATGCATGTCATGCCCATAGTTGGGATTGAGGTCGTAGGTCCCTGGATGCAGGGTGGCATTCTCATCGTAAACGCGGTCAAAGGTCACGAAGACGTCCTCTGGTGCGGCACCGTAGGCGGCCGCAGCAGCGGTGCAGTGGGCTGCGGTCAGGAAGACATCAGGTGCGATCAGGGTTCCCGAGCAATAGAGGTAATACTCCCCGTCTGGCTCCAGCACAATCATCGCGCCTACGTTGGGATGACCGTTGCCATCTGGTTGGCCAAAGGTGATGGCCAGTGCAGGAGTGACCAATAGCAATGCTGTGATCACAACGATGCAACACATGTAAAGCTTGGACTTCATAATCTGCCTCCTTATTAATTGAACACGAATGTGTTGGATAGCTCAAATGCGATGTAGTGCTCGCTTAATCGTAACCCCTGAGCCATTGATTATTAGCATTGTAGCAATTCCACACAAGAGAGTCAAATTATTAATTTGCGATGTCCAGGACATGCTATGCACCCCGATGAGGGCGTACAGGCTGATGTACTGGTTATATCAATTGAAGGAAGGCTTGATTAATGGCAGCCTTCTTTCTCTCACCAAACTATCCTCCCCATTGAAGCAGATAGAAAACACCACCATAAAGACTCCCGTCATAATCTAGAGGGAAGACCGATAATAAAACCTTGATGATGACAAATGGCTTGATTCCCCCCAAATGAGATTGACTATTCCGGGTACATATCCTCGACTTGGTTTAATTCCGATATGAGTCCCGATTGTTTGTTCATTTCGGCAAATGCTGCTTCCAGTGCCTGGAGATTGTCAGTTTCCCAAGTGCACCACAATAACTTCTGGTCGTGGGCAAGATAAAATTCACGCAGCTCTGCAATTCCTTTAGATTTCACATCATCTGCAAAATTCAAGGCTTGCTTAACCAACATGTCTTTAGGAATATCTATTTCCCACCTGTTTGTTCCCATAACAAACATTTTTCACCTCCTGTTGTTGGGACGCAATTTTACAAAATATTAACTACAATATTTATCTCCATCAATATTCTATATTACAAAAAAACTTTAGTAAATAACCTTCCAATTATTTCTCTCTGCCCTAGTCAAAATCATTCTTGTGAGGTCTCAGCATCTCAATAGAATCAGTAATCTTCCTTCTCAATTGTGCTCCCCCGTCAAACTGCTCCAAATGGAACTTTACCTACCCTTCCAAATTCCACAGATCCGACTCAATCAAAGCAATTCATTGTGCAGGTGGGATAATAGCTCTGGTAATTTATCCTTTGGTGATCTTGACAGCTGATCCGTTATTATGTTTATGAGGATATCAAAATATTGATTGGCAATTAATCTTTGTCAATACATGGCTGCGCAAAGCATATTTGATTCCTTAAGGTTCTCATGATATTCTAGAGTCAGCTGAAGTCTTACCAGGAGGGCGAGAGCTGGAGATCAAATATATCTCTCTATTTCTAATAATGTTCTTGATTTCGTGTTCTGGGAGCTTTCCTGGCGCGCGCCCGACAGTCGACGCGACCCAGCGCTGGCTGAACGCCAAGTGCCCACCGCAGGAGGCCTGCGCGCCGGAACCAGGCCTGGAAGAGATGGCTCAAGATTATCTCGAGGCGTTGTTTATTGGAAATTGTGACCAGGCGGCTGGTTATTGGCTGCCCGAGAGGAAAGATCGGGCGAAGGAGCACTGCGTTTCAGGGCTATTATTCCCGGATGAGCAAAACGAGAGTTGCCAGCTGACTGAATTTTCAAGCGACGAGACTAGTGTTGAACAGCTGGCAGAGGGAGTATCGCTTCAGATTTCCGGAACATACTTCTTCGAATGTGATCAAGAGAGTGGAGAATATGAGGTAGAGGACCTGATCCTTTTCTTTGAAGAACGGGAGGGGACATGGTATATCGCGGGATTTCAATAGCTGCGATCCGAAGTGTTCGGGTTAAGAGGAGGTAATTTGGTTCAGCGAATTGGGGAAGCTGCTTTGCTTGTCTAATCAACCAGTATTTGGTTCTGTTCCACGGCAGGCAAGATATACTCTTCGATGATTTCCTGGGTAGGGTCCTGGTTGAGATAATTTCCCCCGGCCAGAACAACGACCATATTCAGGTCAGGGAAAACGATGATCCTCTGCCCACCCCAACCAGCCGCGGTATAGGCGGCATAATCACCTGCTTCTGTGTGGAATACCGGCAGCCACCAATAATAACCATACCGCTCGCCGAATAACTCTCCAAGCCAATCGAGTGGAACCTGGACTTGATTTGAGGTTGATCGCCTTATCCATTCTGCTGGGATTATCTGCTCACCATTCCAAACTCCATCATTCAGATACAACAAGCCAAGTTTGGCCATATCCCTGGGGCGTAATTCCAACCCGCCACCAGCAGCAATGACATCTGTATCGCCTATCGTTCGCCAGCGATAATCCGTGATCTCAAGCGGGGCGAAAAGATATTCTTCAGCGAACTGGTCTATGTGGAGGCCGGTTGCTTCATGGATCACCTCCCCGAGCAGGGTCACATCCCCATCGCTGTAATACCTTTGGTATCCGGGTTCAGATAGGAGGGGTTTGGCCAGCACATAGGCGATTGAATCAGCGGAAGAATGCATTTGGTAAACGTCGCTGCGCGCATCGCGAGTTGAGATGGGGATTTCTGTGCTATTCCACTCCAGGCCTGAAGTCATGGTGAGCAGGTGTTCCAAGGTGATTTCATTCTTCTGGGAATTGGATAGATGTGAGTAATTCGGGAGGTAGGAAATCACTGTCTGATCAAGATCTTCGATGAAACCACCCTCGAAGGCAATGCCCGTTAGAGCAGATGTGAATACCTTGCTGACCGACATCACCGAGTGGAGCGCTTGGGCATTGAATTCCGTAAACTCTCCTTGAAACTGGTCGTCATCCCAATCCCAGGCGTAGCCCGGGAAGTACTGCTCAAAAACCAGCCTGCCATCTTTGACGATCAGGATGCTGTGGATATTTTGATAATCTCCACTGGATACCCGTTCGACTAAATCGGCGAGTATTTCTTCGTCGATAACCACCTCATCGGGTTGGGTAAACTCCCACCCAGACCAAACGGTCTGGGGATAACCGCCTTCAAATGCAGGGTTGCAGGAAACCAACCATAGCGTACAGAGAAGAAGACCTAGAGTGAAGGTGGAAAGCTTGCGCATGGCAGCAAAGCTAGAAAGGATCCAAGAGGGAAAATTCAAGCAAGACGAAGTATAATCTCGGTTTAACTTAAATACACCTTTCTGATGGTAAAACGTTCAGAAAGTTTGTCTTCACGCTGGAAATAAGAAAACCTGTTCACCGAATCGAAAGGACATTACCTGTAGGTGCATCGCATGATCAAAAGAAGCTTCGAACTCTTGCTTTTATTGTTTGGATTATTTTTGGCTAGTGCCTGTACAATGACGATCGGTGGCCCGAGCCGGCTGCCAGATCCACCTGCCCCGACGGCTATCCCATTAAGCGAGCCAGCTGTCCCCTTGGCAGGTGTGCCTAGAAGATCGATCGCCTTGCCGCCTGGATTTGAAATGTCTGTCTTCGCGGATGGTTTGGATGACCCGCGCATGATGACCCTTGGCCCGGATGGGCACATCTACGTCGCAGAACGCGGCGCAGGTAGAATCCTGCGGCTAATTAATAATGATAATGATGGCCGCGCGGACCAGATTGAGATTGTTGCCGAGGGATTGAAAGCACCCAGCAGCCTGGCTTTTTACCAGGATGGCAGTCTGTATGTGGGCGAAACGAATCAGGTATTACGATTCCCTCCTCTGGCTGGGGGCGAGACATTCAGCCAACCTGAGGTTGTCGTACCCAATCTGCCGGGTGGTGGTCATAACACTCGAGCCGTGCTCTTCAGCCCAGATTATTCAACTTTGTATGTTTCGATCGGTTCATCCTGCAATGTTTGTGAAGAAACGGATCCCCGCCGGGCGGCAATTATGCGCTATGATCCAGATGGCAGAGCAGGGAGATTATTCGCCAAAGGTCTGCGCAATGCAGTTGGGATCACCATGCGACCCGGAGTGGACGAGCTCTGGGCGACGAACAACGGCCGGGATTTTCTGGGAGATGATCTGCCCCCGGAGACAATTTACCTCGTCCAGGATGGAAAGGATTATGGTTGGCCCTACTGCCATTCAGCGCGGATTATCGATCCGGATCTGGGATCAGAAACATCATGCCAGGGCATTGAGGATCCCCTGGTTGAGATGCAAGCCCACGCCGCCCCATTGGGTTTGGAGTTCTATTCCGGGGATCAATTTCCGGAAGAATATCGGGGCGATCTTTTTGTGGCCTTACACGGTTCTTGGAACCGGAGCAGTCCGGTAGGCTACAAGATCGTCAGGATCCCACTGGATGGAGACACAACAGGTCCAGTTGAAGATTTTGCTGCTGGCTGGTTGGAGGGAGGGTCGAGCTGGGGACGACCGGTCGATGTGCTCACCGGTCCTGAAGGCAGTTTGTATGTCTCAGATGATGCCGGCGGCAGGATCTACCGCATCAGCTATCATGGAAATTAATCTTATAATACCTGGATAATTCACTTAGGAGAGGTGGTATGGCAAAAGAGGGTGGTTTCTATATCGGGCGGGATTACGATCCCAAAGTCGGTGAGACGATCTCACAGAACACGCATTACGATCCGGATGATTTGACCACCCACGCAGTGGTAGTCGGGATGACCGGCTCAGGCAAGACCGGTTTGTGCGTGGATCTGATGGAGGAAGCAGCATTAAAGGGCCTGCCCGCACTGATGATCGATCCCAAGGGCGACATCACCAACCTGCTGCTGCATTTCCCGGAGCTGGCCCCCGACAATTTCAAACCGTGGATCAATCCCGATCAGGCACGCCGAGAAGAGCAAACTGTCGAACAATTGGCCGCCAAGACTGCTGAACTCTGGCGAAATGGATTGGCCAAGTGGGATATTCAGCCGGACAGGCTGCGGGCTTTGAAAAATGCGGCTCGATTTGCAGTCTACACACCTGGTTCTGATGCTGGAATTCCGGTCAGCATCTTGGCCTCGCTAGAAGCGCCGCCCATCTCCTGGGATGAAAACGAGGAACTGCTGCGGGAAAAGATCTCCGGTACGGTCACCGCGCTGCTCGGTCTGGTCGGCATGCATGACATCGATCCTGTGCGATCGAGAGAGCATATCCTGTTAGCGAATATCTTTGAGCAAGCCTGGAGCCAG
>JBFFEL010000161.1:0-7088 GCA_041558875.1 Anaerolineales bacterium | reverse complement strand
GGACATATCCAACACATCGGTCTGGCCAGGAAGGCGCAGCTGCTTGTCATCGCTCCAATTACTGCCAATACAATCGCCAAATTGGCCCACGGGATTGCAAATAACTTATTAACTGTCACTACCTTAGCTGCCAGCTGCCCGGTAGTCATTGCGCCAGCCATGGACGGAGGCATGTTTACCAATCCCGCCACTCAAGAAAATCTGAAAATACTTGGTGAGCGTGATGTGACGATAATCGGTCCAGCAGAGGGACATTTAGCCTCTGGGATGACGGGTATTGGCAGGATGGTTGAACCACAAGTACTGCTTAGACACATCCGTCATGCTCTGTCACGAGGAGGACCACTCCGGAAGAAGAAAATCGTCGTCACTGCAGGTGGCACATTCGAACCAATCGATCCAGTGCGTGGGATTGCCAATCGTTCATCTGGAAAACAAGGATTTGCTCTCGCCCAGGCTGCGCTGGATCGCGGAGCAGAAGTGACTTTGATCTCCGGTCCAACCCACATAACTCCACCTGCTGGTGCAGAATTCATCACAATTACTTCAGCTGAAGAGATGAAAATAGCGGTCCTCAAGTCTCTACCTGACACTACAGCCCTGATCATGGCAGCTGCGGTAGCCGATTACCGACCAGCGAAACCTTCAACCCAGAAGGTGAAGAAATCTTCCGGAATCACTGAGATTTCCTTGGTGGGGACAACAGATATCCTCACCGCAGTAGCTGCCGAAAAATCGAAAAAGGGGTACCCCACCGTGACGGTTGGTTTTGCCGCAGAAAGCCATGATTTGATCAATAATGCCCGCCAAAAACTTGAAGAAAAGAATCTGGATTTGATTATTGCCAATGATATCTCTGCAGAAGATTCCGGGATAGCTGTCGACGACAATCGAGTCACGATCATTGACGCTGGTGGAGGACAAGAGGATTTACCGCTGATGGATAAATTTGACGTGGCCCAGCATGTTCTCGAAAGAGTCTTAGGTTTACTAGGATTGTCGGTCAACGATTAGAGCCTTCTCCAATCATCCATTCTCCCAATGATATACAAATAAAGGCATCCGGGTTCATCTGCGCTTGTCCGCGGCCTATTCATGTGAATTTCAGGTAACAAGTGAAATTTAATTTACTACTGTTTCTGTTCCTGCAAGCAAAATACATGTAAGCTTCTGGGGCCATGTACCCCAAGGGTCAATGTCATCTCGATATCCGCAGTCCTGGATGGTCCACTGATCAACGAAATATTGGAGGCCTCTGTTATCGTTTGAAGTTGTAAACCCTGAGAAAGATCCTCGTAGATGTCGTTGGCATTTAGCACCGCGAAATGGAATTCAGGGGTTAGTGAAACAAATTGAGGTTTCCCCTTTCCCGATGGGACAATTAATGTGCCAGTGTCGGCAATGCCAGCTTCAGCCCCACTAATCCCCGCTGCTACCCCACTATCAATATCCTCCCGAATCACTATCCCGCCTTCTTCTAAATCATTGAGTAATCTGATGGGTAAAGCTTCCCTACCCCAGGTGTGAATCTCGGATATTTCGAGATGCATTAGCTCGTTCAATATCAACTGGGATAAGTCCTCGGGATCACATAATGTAAATTTTCCATCCAGGGAAGTCAACTCATGAGAGAATTTATTGATCAGATTTTCTCGATCTTCAGGTTCCGCCCATCTTGAGCTGGAGGTTGATTCCTTAACTTCCACAGAAACGATCTTTCTGCCTTCTAGCGGCAGTTCGCTCTCAAATCCAAGAGCCCACCGCTCCCGGAATGGTCTTTTTGCTGGCCGGGGAAGATCCTTGCTGTATCCCCAACCAGTAAATCCAGGTAAACGGATCCATTTAGATCTGGGAGCGATAATCCTGCTCAAATATCCAGCCATCTTTATAGCAGTCGAGAAACGACCTGGTTTAGATGCGATCCAGGAGTAGATCTTCAGCCCGGAACTAACCAGAGATGGAATTCTGGGTTCAACTTGCTGCTCATGGATTGATACTCCACCTGCTCGAACTCGTAGGAGTAATTTAGGCAGATCGATGTCAACCGGGCAGGCTTCCTTACAGGCACCGCAAAGGCTGGATGCCCTGGCAAGGTGCCCAAACTCCCTTTGACCGAACAAGCCTGGTGATACGATAGATCCAATTGGACCCGGATAGGTACTGCTGTCGCCCCGATCGTTGACATAGGCATGCCCACCAATCTCAGCAAACACGGGACAGGCGTTTAAGCAGGCCCCACAGCGAATACAAAGTAACGCTTCCGCGAGGGGAGATTCCCGCATCGCCTGGCGCCCATTGTCCACGAGGATTATATGCCGTTCTTGAGGACCATCGGGATCATCCTGCTGGCGTGGAGCATTGATCAAATTTGTATAAACGGTGAGCTTCTGTCCGGTTGCTGAGCGCGGCAGCAAATTTAACATTAATGCCAAATCTGACATTGTGGGGACTAAGCGCTCGATTCCCATCAAGGCGATATGTACCGGCGGAATTGTGGTCACCATGCGACCATTTCCTTCGTTGGTCACGAGGCAGATCGTTCCGCTTTCCGCCACGCCAAAATTTACACCGGATAGGCCAATATCTGCATTGAAGAATGATTGCCGCAAGCGTTCCCGGGCTGCTTCCGTCATCGTTGGAATATCTTCGGTGTATGGGATGCCCAGGTTATCCCTGAAGGTTTCCCCCACCTCCTCTTTCCTCAGGTGAACCGCGGGAGTGATAATGTGAGCGGGAGATTCACCTCGCAACTGGATGATGAATTCACCAAGGTCTGTTTCAACGACTTCGTATCCTGCCGCTTCCAGGGAATGGTTCAATCCTATCTCTTCGCTGACCATCGTCTTGGATTTAGCGATCAACTTTGCGTTTTTTTCTTCAGCTATCTCTAAAACAATATCGACCGCTTGATCGGCGTTATCTGCTCTGTGGAGGATCATCCCATTGCTGCTTGCCTGGCTGGCAAATTGGTCCAGGTATTGGTCCAGGTTTTCAATCGTATGCAATCGTATTGAATGGGCTCGTTGTCGCAATACTTCCCAACCTTCAGGCAGTGAGTCCATCGCCTGCATACGGGCATTGATTCGCTTTTCGGCGTTTGCATCCAAAGCGATCTGTAGATTTTCGTTGGATAATGATGACCTGATGTGTTTGTGAAATGTATCGATCATTGGGATTTTTCAGCAATATCGCTATGCTAGATCCAGGATAGCGGCAATGTGAACTGCCTGTAAAGGAATATTTTTTCGTTGGAGTCCCCCACTGATATGTGCGACACATCCCGCATCGCATGAAACGAGAACTGATGCCCCACTGGCGACAAAATTCTCAATCTTCCGATCCAACATAGCTTTTGATATTTCTGGATGCTCGATTGAGAATAATCCACCGAATCCACAGCATTCCTCTCGTTTTGGAAGCGGAACGATTTCTGCCTCCTGAATTTCGTTTAATAATCGCTGAGGCTGCTCATCGATACCGAGATCACGTAGTAGGTGACATGAGGAGTGGTAAGTGATTTTTTCCGAATATTCAGCCCCTAATCTGACGACATCCAGTTTATCTACCAGATATTCGGAGAATTCATATGTGCGGTTCGCGAGGGTTTCTGCCCGCTGCAACCATTCGGGGTCATCATCAAACAGTTCACGATATCCGTGCTTGACCATCCCAGCGCAAGATCCTGATGGAATGACGACATCACCCTGGGTGTCCTCAAAAGCTTTAATCGTATTTTCAGCCATCTGTCGCGCTTGTGGACGCATTCCAGCGTTGAACGCCGGTTGCCCACAACAGGCTTGATCCTGGGGAAAATCAACCTGACACCCTGCCCGTTGGAGAACTCGAACCACAGCTTCTCCAGTTTCTGGGTAGAGTGCATCAACGATGCAGGTAACGAAAAGTTGAACGGAATTTCTCACATTACGCCTCATATTCATTCAGGATTTGCCAACGGCATTGATTGTAAACCGCACATCGAAAAGGTGCAAGTTTGGGTTCCAGAATATGAAATCAGCTTACAATTCTTTGGTTTTGGGGGAAAAGTGGTAAGATTAATACTGTTCGCTTGATTAATAATTATCGGGTCGCAACCACTATTTGGCAACATTAATTACTTGGATATTACATTTCCGAGATTGCCTACCAAAACTTTGGTTGCGGCTCTATTTTTGGAAGGGTGTAACATCAAAATGGATACTTACAAGGCGGAAATCCCCAATTCCTTTCGCTTACCACGCCGAATTAACCGTTTGGGTGAACTCGCATACAACTTGTGGTGGACCTGGAATCCGGATGCCCAGCGTCTCTTCATCGAAATAGATCGGGCTTTATGGGAACGTACATATCATAATCCGATCCGGTTTTTGAGCATGGTTCAACGCGCCCAACTCAACGCAGTTACCCAAAATCATTATTACCTGGAGACTTACGACCGGATTTTCAACGAATTTGACAACTACATGAACGCCGAAGACACCTGGTGTTCCCGCAATCACCCTGAATATAATCACCGGCCAATCGCTTACTTTTCCACAGAATTTGGCCTGCACGAAACGTTACCAATTTATGCTGGAGGGTTGGGAATTCTCTCAGGGGATCATTTGAAAGGCGCCAGCGACCTGGGTCTTCCTATGGTCGCAGTTGGATTCTTATATACCCACGGTTACTTCTCCCAACATATCACGGAGGATGGCTGGCAGGAAGCCCATTATCTGCGGCTGAAGTTTGAGGATCTACCAATTCTTCCGATACTGGGAAGTGATGATGAACCGCTGACTTTGTCAGTTGAATTACCCGGCAGAGAGGTTCAGGCTCGCTTATGGGAGATTCATGTAGGCAGGGTCAGGTTGTACCTCCTGGATAGTGATGTAGAAGGCAATTCAGTCGCTGACCGTGAACTGACCGCCCGTCTTTATACCTCTGACCTGGATTCCCGCATCTCACAAGAGATCATCCTCGGTATCGGAGGTGTCCGAGCTTTACGTATGCTTGGATACAATCCCAGTGTATTCCACTTGAATGAAGGGCATTCAGCTTTCTTGAATCTGGAACGAGCCAGGGAGATGATCGCCTCCGGTCATACATTTGAAGAAGCCAATGAGCAGATCTGCGATTCCAGTATTTTTACCACCCACACTCCGGTTCCGGCAGGCAATGATGAATTTCCTGAATGGTTGATCGAGAAGTATTTTTCCAATTTACTCCAAGATTTAGAATTGAATCGGGAGCAGTTTTTCAACCTGGGACGCAATCCCCATCCTTGGGGAAACACCTTCAGCATGCCGATTTTAGCATTTCAGATGTCTCGCTACCGGAATGGGGTCTCTGAGCTGCACGGCCAGGTAGCCCGAGATATGTGGCACCATCTTTGGCCGGATTTGCGGGTGGATGATGTTCCCATCACCCACATCACAAATGGAGTTCACTCTGGTTCCTGGCTAGCCAGACGGATGCGAAACCTGTTAGATGAATACTTGGGGGAGAATTGGATGGAATCCCTCGATGAAAACCAGGTTTGGGAAGCTGTGGAGAAAATCCCAGATGGTGAGTTGTGGGAAGTCAGGCGCCACTTGAAACGTAAATTGGCTCACTACATGCGTGAACGGGCGCGAGATCAGTGGCTGAATGACAGTGTTCATCCCGTGCAAGTGGTTGCTTCCGGAGTGCTCTTGGATCCATATGCCCTCACGATTGGCTTTGCCCGTCGATTCGCGACCTATAAGCGCGCCAACCTGATCCTTCGAGATTTGGGCCGCTTATTAGATCTCGTCAACCGCCCCAACATGCCTGTGCAAATAATCTTCGCTGGGAAGTCACACCCGGCTGATGAACCTGGGAAGATGTTAATCCAGGAAGTCTACCGTATCGTAAAGAAAGCGGAAAATGGTGGTCGCCTGGTATTCTTAGAAGATTACGATATGAACCTTGCCCGCTACCTGCTTCAGGGTGTGGATGTCTGGTTGAACACACCTCGCAGACCACACGAAGCCTCCGGAACCTCAGGAATGAAAGCAGCCATGAATGGGGTCATCAATTTCTCCGTGCTGGATGGTTGGTGGCGCGAGGGATATAACGGCAGCAACGGTTGGGCAATTGGCCGGGATGTGGACTATGATAACCCAAACCAGCAGGATGAAGAGGACGCCATCAGCCTTTACGATATCCTTGAAAATCAGATCATCCCACTGTATTACAAGAAACGCTCATCAGATGGTTTGCCAGGGGAATGGATCTCCATGATGAAGGAATCCATCCGTACGCTTTCCCCTCAATTCAGCATGCGCAGAATGGTCAAGGAATACGTAGAGCAGCTATACGTAAAAGCCTTACAAGCCGAAAGTATCAATTACGATATCCACAATTGAGTAGGTTATGGAATTAATTCTTTCACCCGAGGCCTGGCTTAGTGCTGGGTTGATCTTCCTCTTGCGCGTTACTGACATGTCCCTGGATACATTGCGGGTATTATTTGTCATGCGCAGCCGTAAAGCAATCGCTTGGGTGCTTGGTTTTTTTCAAGCAGCAGTATACGTGATTGCGATTGCCTTCGTCCTTCGGGATTTGACCAACCCGCTGAATATCATCGGATATGCTGCCGGATTCGCGACAGGAGTGGTCCTCGGGATGGCGATCGAAGAAAGATTGGCCATCGGACATGTCCATATGCGTATCATCAGCTCTGGCCGTGGCACTGGGGTGGCGGAAAGGCTGCGCCTAGAAGGTTATGCAGTCACCGAAGTTCCGGCGCGCGGTAAAGATGGTATGGTCACCATGTTGAACTGCAGTGTGTTACGCAGGGATGTGAAGAAGATTGGCTTGATGGTAAATGAGGTCGATGAGGAAGCATTTATCACCTCTGAGGAAATTCGCCCGATAAGGCGTGGCTTCTGGCGAGCATAAAATCTCTCGATGACAGCTGAAATACTCACCTCTGCCCTTATTATTTTTACCTTACGGATGATCGGTGTGGCATTCGCCACATTACGGGTCTTGATGGTCGTCCGCAAGAGAAAAGTATTGGCCTGGATCTTCGGCTTTTTCCAGCCCCTGACTTATGTAATCGCCTTGGGTTGGTTAATTTCTGATCT
>JBFFEL010000160.1:0-7142 GCA_041558875.1 Anaerolineales bacterium | reverse complement strand
GTTCAGGAGTCCAGGTAACGGTCGATGGCGGCGGCGGCTTTGCGCCCGGCAAGCATGGCGGTTACCACCAAATTTGGCCCGGTGACAATATCCCCACCGGTAAAGATACCTTCGCGCGAGGTGGCCCCAGTTTCTGGATCAGCTATCAGCAAACCGTTTTTCTGAGTTGTGAGGCCCGGGGTGGTATCGGCAATAATCGGATCAGGTTTATATCCAATCGCCAGGATGGCTGTATCTGCATCCAGCAGGAAATTTGAACCACCAATGATCGAGAAGCTACGTCGACCTGATTCGTCAGGATCTCCCAATTGGGTACGAACGCACTCAATTTGCGAAAGATGCCCGTCTTCACCGGCAATGAATCGAATGGGTTGGGTCAGGAAGTGGTACTGTGCACCTTCTTCGATGGCCATTTTTCGATCTTTATAACCCCCTGGCATTTCTGCTTCGGTACGCCGATAAATGCAGATGGATTCTTTAGCGCCCAACCGCAGCGCTGTTCGCAAGCAGTCAGCTCCCGTATCCCCGCCTCCAATGACGATAACTTTGTCGCCGATTTCAGGGCGATGACGCATTTCCTGTGGAAGTAAATCCATATCCACATTGGAGCGGACTAAAAAATCGGTGGCTTTATAGATGCCAGGTAAATCGATTCCGGGCACATTTAATGTTGTATCGATCGTGGTGCCAACACCGACAAACACAGCATCATAACCTTCCTGAAGTAATTTATCCACCGTAATTTTCGGACCGATATAGGTATCCCCCACAAAATTAACACCGGCTTGAAATAAATCCTCCCAGATATCAAAGACGATTTCTTTCGATAGCTTGAAGTTGGGGATACCATAGTTGAGCAATCCACCTGGAGAGGGCCAGGCATCGAAGATGGTTACGCCATGTCCTTCACGTACCAGTTGTTCCGCACAGGATAACCCAGCTGGCCCTGCACCGATGATGGCAACTTTCTTCCCAGTTGAACTGCCTACGGGAATATTCACTCCGCCTTTACGCCGCTCAAATTGGGTCGTAAAGGCTTCCAACGCGCCTGTAAGCACAGGCTGGCCTTTCTTACCGCGCACGCAAGCGCCCTCACACAGACGATCCTGAGGGCAGATGCTTCCGCAAATCTCGGGCAGCGAACTGGTCTGCCGGTACACATTCGCAGCTTCCATGAATTGCCCATTTTCGATCAACCAAAGTGCATATGAAATATCATTCCCCGCGAGACAGGCTTTCTGACAAGGAGCTGGATCTGGGCAGTGAATGCACCGTGAGGCCTCATGTTTTGCCCACTCCTCATCCAGACGAATTATGACTTCGTCGAAATCTTTGACGCGTTCAGCTGCTGACCGTAGCGGCAAGCCTCTCGATTCGATCTTCATGCGAACTTTACGGTCCACCGATGAAAAATCCCGAGCCATCCCTTCAGACATAGCACATCACCTCAATATGGAATGTTGTATCCTGCTTAATATATCCAGTTGATTGTTCAATAAATCACAAACTAACTTGGAGTATATCAGTAAACGTTTTTCCTTTCAATGGTGGGCTAGACTTTTTGTTATAAAGCGATTTTTCCTCCTAAAAACATAATTAATCGGTCAGTTGCTCTATCCTTTTGTTGAAAATCAATACGGGCTATAGATAATCCTTAGGATTGCATACAGTCGTTTTTAGGTACAGTGATAAGTGAGCAGCTTTTATCCATTATAATTTTAATTATCATCTTGGTTTTCAGTTCGCTGGTCGATATACCGAAAATAGGAGGATGAAAATGGATAGCGAGAGAAGTATTAAGATTGACTTATTTACTCTGATTGCGATTTCGATCGCAGCTTGGTCCTTAGCAAATTTCTTTCATGAAGTCATCGGGCATGCAGGCTCAGCTGCCATACTAGGTATTCCAGTTCGAGCGGTTTCTACAACAACGGCGTATGTTGAGTGGAGTCAGATAGAATCCGTTGATGAAAACCGGATCATCCACGCTGGTGGCACAGTTATGAATTTGTTAACTGGGGTAATCGCACTCTTGTTTTTGAGGTCGCCAAAGGTGACCGATTCCGCCAGCAGGTATTTCTTATGGCTGTTTTCAACTGTTAGTTTCATCCTCGTGACGCTTAATCTCATTTCCGCACCACTGATTGGTGGTGGTGATTGGACAGTAATCGTTCGGGAATTGGGAAAAAGAGAGATATGGAAATCGATCATCATAGGAGTTGGTGTTATCTTGGCAATCCTTGGTTATACAATTCCATTGCGGTTATTTATGCCAAGTATGCGAGGTAATCGAAAAACGCTCATTAAAATCACGATAATTCCAATTGTGACATTTATCATTGTACAAACGTTGTCATTGATTGGTAGTCCATTTTCAAGTCTGCCCCCGGAGGAAAATCATCTTCTTGCATCCGTGTTTGCATATTTACACTTTGTGCTGTGGGCGATACTGGTGAATATTCTCCCAATACCTAGATCAACTCGTCCAATAGAGAGCATTCGCCTGCCGCGATCATATGTTTATTTAGGTATAGGTTTTATAGTAGGGATTATTTTTATCGGAGTACTTGGTCCCGGGGTAGGTCCTTTAGAGAAGGATCCACGCTTGGGAAATTGGTAATAGCTGCCTAGCCCAACAAGCCATTGGGCAGCAACAGAAAATATATCCAAGAGTAAAATGGAATTCTCTTAACATTATCGTGGTGTGAACATCCAAACTGCGCATAGCCACGAGATGGATGGGCCGCCCAACAAGTACGCGGCGTGCAAGAAAGAAGTTGAGGAACAACGATATGCCAACTGTAGCAGTGAAAAAACTATTCAAGTCTTACAACGACCAGATTGCGGTAAAGAACCTGTCCTTTAGCGTCGATCCGGGTGAGATCTTGGGTTTGATCGGTCCGAATGGCGCTGGCAAGAGCACCACGATCAAAATCATGCTGGACTTTATGAAGCCCGATTCGGGAGAGGTGGATCTCTTCGGAGGGCAAATGAGCGAGAAAACGAAAAACCGCATCGGGTACCTGCCCGAAGCCAGGGGATTGTATAAAGAGTTGAAAGTCCTGGATTGCATCGTATACCTGGCATCGCTGAAAGGGATGGATAAGGCTACCTCAAAAGAAAGAGCCTTGCAGCTGCTCGAGCGTACCGGGATGCTTGAGAGCGAGAAGAAGAGGATCAAGCATTTGAGCAAGGGAATGGGGCAGATGATCCAGTTCATCGTTACCATCATCCACAACCCAGAGTTGCTCATCATGGACGAACCTTTCTCGGGTCTCGATCCGGTCAATACCGAGTTGATGAAGCAAATGGTCGGAAAGTACCGGGATGAAGGCAAAGCCATCATCCTAAGCACACACCAGATGAACCAGGTCGAGGAGCTTTGCGACCGGGTGCTGATGATCGACCATGGCGAAGAGGTGCTGTACGGAAACTTGCGAGAGATCAAATCGAGGTTCAAAAGGCACTCGGTTCAGGTTAGTGTGGATGGTGAGATCAGCGACCTAAGCGGAGTGACTGAGATACGTACCACAAAGGATGGTTTCGAACTTCTCCTGTCGGAGGATGGCTCTCCACAGCGTGTGCTCGATCAGTTGCGCGGTCAAGACCTGGAAATCCAGCGTTTTGAGATCACGACCCCCTCCCTGCACTCGATTTTCTTACATATGGTCGGAGGCGATCATGGATAAAAAAGGTTTGTTGATATTCCTACATGAATTTGTCTATAAGGTCAAAAGCACCGGATTTATCATTCTTACCTTTATCGTGCCGGTTATCGCTCTGATCGGGATTGGGATTTTCAACCTGGCAAAGATGGCCTTCGAAGAACCGGAAGGTGTCGTTAAAACGATCGGTTTTGTCGATAAGGTCGGGGACTTTGATGGCCACACCGCTATGGGAGCCACCAAGTTCGTCCCGTACCCCTCCCGTGAGGAGGCGGACCAGGCTCTGGTTGGTGGGGAGATTGCGGAATATTTTGTGATCCCTGAGGATTTCATTACTACCGGAAGCCTCCAGCGTTACACGCTTGAGAAAGAAGCCAGCACACCGCCGTTTATCACAAACATGGTTTGGCGCTTCCTGAGCGTTAACCTGTTGGATGAGAACACCCCGCCGGAAACCATTGCCCTGATCCTGACGCCGCTGAATATCGAAGTCACCTGGGTGACCGATGAGGGGGAAGTCGCCCTCGAAGCAGCCAATCCGGTCAATATCATTATCCCGGGTATTTTTGCGCTGCTGTTGAGCTTGAGTCTCATGTTTGGCGTGACCTCGCTGATCAACGGACTGGGAGAGGAGAAGGAGAGCCGGCTGATCGAAGTGTTGCTGTCGTCTGTTTCGATCCCCCAGTTGTTGGTCAGCAAAGTCCTGGCGTTGGGCTTAGCCGGGTTGCTCCAGGTGGTGTTGTGGTTGGTATCCGCACCGCTGCTGCTGAACCTGGCATCTTCTTCATTAGGCGACCTGCTGCGAGGAATCGAGATACCTGCTAATTTCATCTTACTGGGGGTTGCGTACTTCGTTCTTGGGTATCTGCTCTTCGCAGTGCTCTCGATCGGGGTCGGGGCAATTAGCTCGAATGCCACTGAAGGGAACGCCCTAGCGATGATCTACACGATGACCGGCTTTATCCCGCTGTGGTTCCTTGGATTTTTGATACCCTTCCCAAACAGCCCCATCTGGGTAGTACTGACGCTTTTCCCAACCACCGCGCCGATCCAGACGATGATACGGTTAGGGATCGGCGAGGTCCCGTTGTGGCAGATCATCGCCAGCATCACCATCCTGGTGATGTCGGTCGTCATTGGATTGATTCTGGCGATCAAGGTATTCCGAACCTATATGTTGATGTATGGTAAGCGACCGGGCTTGAGTGAGATTTTCCGCCAGATAAGAGCCTCTTGAAAGGATTACTCTGGTGTACTGATAGCGATCGCATTGTCCAAACTGTACGACCGTGGCAGTGAAGTAGCTGTGTTTGCCAGCTATCCACTACACTGCTACCATCTCTGGCTGCTTGTCCTGCGCAGACCTACGGTGCTCCAGCCATACAGAATACAAGTACACAGTCACTGTGCCAGTGATAGAACTCAGGGAAACCAATCCCCAGAAAAGCGGATGAACTGGATCTCGAGAGAAGAACCAAAATTCATCTGGCAAGATAATCAGTATGGGAAGCATGCCAACCAAGACCAGAACCGTTGAGCCAAGTTCGATAAGGCTTGAGCGGTAGAGCGCTCTCCAATAGCTAATGCCGACGATGGATCTATCAAGGGGAGCCCGAAAGATCATCCAGCCAACCAGGAATGGCACAAGAATGATCATTGGGCCAGCGTCAGCATCCGGGGCAATGTACTGGTAGAAGCAGATCATGATCAATAACCCCACACCCTTTCCGGAAACAGATACCATAGCTCCTAGAAGTCCTCTCCACCATCTTGAGGTTCTCAGTTCTTGATATCGGCCAGAAATCCGGTATACGATGAGACCCAACGGTCCAAAGAACATAACCAGCACGAACCAGATCCATACTATTTCAAGGACCTTCTTATTGCCTCGAAACACGGTCCAAACGATGATGATAACTGAAGCCAAGCTCAGGATCACCCACAGGTCAAAGGTTCTCAGAAGGATAGAGATCATGCCCCGGGCTAGATAGCTATCCATCAAATCGAAGAAATCGGCTTCATAGGCCTGGATGGATATTCCCATATGCTTTTCAAATGCGGTTGAAAAATCCACCCCCTCTGCCATATCCAGGAAGATATCTCTGACGTTAAACAGCGATTTTCCCAGGCCATCCACATCGAGCAGGTATTCCACTGCCAACTGGGACATCGGATAGTAATAATCAAAACCGATCATGGGATCGGTGTTAAGAGCCTTTATAAGCACGCCATCGGTCTTATAAGCAATTGGATTTCGGGTTCCATACTGGGCAGTTATGTTGACGAACCGCTCCTGCCCTCTAACTGGACTAGCTGAAGTCCCTCCCGCAACCGCTTCCGCAAGTCCTTCGCTGAACCAGGCCTGGGTGCGAACATCTGGTGCCATGTTTGCCACATCCCTACCCTTTAACAGGGACTCGATCACGTGAACGAGCTCGTGCTTTAGGACAGGCTTATAATTTCCCAGATTAGTATTCCTATGTTCATGATCCAGAGACCAGGCAATGATTCCACCATGATAGGCCCTCATCCCCCATTGTTTAGGGTAGTATTCTTTATAGGAATAGATATGGATCTTCTTCTGTCCAGGAGGGTATCGCAGCATCTCTTCAGTATCTATACCGAACGCTATGATCAGCTCAGCAAGCAGCTCCTCGGCGATACCAGCAAGTTCTTCACGGGATTCCTGGCTGGCTGCATCGCTGTAGATGATGAAATTCAGGCTCTCGTACGGTTTCCCATCATGAGGCCATTTCTCGCGTGAATACCATGAGCCGCTATCAACCAGGGTTTCTGAAATATCTGATGAACGGTTTCCCTTTTGTAGCCCATTCCTGCATGCAGCAGCCAACAGAACGAAGAGGATCCCAATTAGATTCTGGATGACACTTTTTTTTCTCATGGTCGTGCCGCTCTTTTCTTTACTATGGGATGTTTTGTTTGAATGCATCTGAATCTCCTTTTCATACAGATACACAATAACAAAAAAATCCCGCAGGCACATCTGGCACCTGCGGGATTTCCATATCCGATAGGTATTGGATTTTTGCTTAATACATCAGGTTTCTTTGGTTACCGGAAGATGATTGGTCCACATCGAAAAGATTTCTCTAAAACGAATCCAATTGTATTCAATAAATGCATATCCTTCAAAGATGCAGCCTCACACAGCGGATTCAACATTCAGTATCTGCGAAGAATGTTGCGTTCTGGCGCAGTGAGTGGTGTCAAAGTTGGCCAAAATTGGTTGATTGTTATGGAATCCTAGAAACATATTTAAAACGCGCAGAAAGCACTTCAGATCGGCGCTGCGGACCGAGGTAGTTTTTTTATTTTGATGCGTTTACATTTTCATGAAGGTCCCATAGACAGAACCCAGATATAATGCGAAGCTTGCTAGAGCGAGGTACCAAGCATTCCTGAGGGTCAGCCAATCTCCTGCGGAACCCAGTGGCTCGGCACCGGACGACAGCTGCC